>JANLGW010000038.1 GCA_024653965.1 Rhodospirillales bacterium | reverse complement strand
CTTGCCCCTGCCGCCACTTCCCGCTACAAACCCCTTCACGCAAACCCTGAATCTTAAGGACCGCCTTCATGCGCGCCGAGATCGAAACCGTCGTTGTAGACCTCAAACAGTCGTTGGAACTGTTGAGGAGGCATCTTTGACTACGATCAGGCCGTATTGCGCTTAGATGAGCTAAACACGCTCACCGAAGACCCCAAACTTTGGGATAAACCGGAAAAAGCCCAGGCGCTGATGCGCGAGCGCACCAAGCTGGAAGGCTTGATCAAGGAGATCGACGGTCTGCAGGCCGATATCGACGACAACATCGAACTGATCGAAATGGGCGAAGCCGAGGGCGACGCTGCCGTGGTGGCTGAAGCCGAAGCCGCGCTGTTCGATGCCAAGGCGCGCGCGGGCAAGGCCGAGTTGCAGACGTTGTTATCGGGCGAAGCCGACGCCAATAGCTGTTTCTTGGAAGTTCATGCGGGCGCAGGCGGAACCGAGGCCCAAGATTGGGCGGAAATCCTTATTCGTATGTACGTGCGCTGGGCCGAACAGCACGGCTACAAAACCGAATGGCTGGAAGAAAGCCCCGGCGAAGAAGCGGGCATCAAATCGGCGACCATTAAGATATCGGGCGAAAATGCCTATGGCTGGATGAAGACGGAATCGGGCGTGCATCGGCTGGTGCGCATTTCGCCTTATGATTCCAGCGCGCGCCGCCACACCAGTTTTTCATCGGTGTGGGTGTACCCGGAAATCGACGACGACATCGAGATCGCCTACGACGATAAAGACTTGCGCGTCGATACCTATCGCGCGTCGGGCGCGGGCGGCCAGCACATCAACAAAACCGATAGCGCGGTGCGCATCACGCACATTCCTACCGGCATTGTGGTGCAGTGCCAAAACGACCGCTCGCAGCACAAAAACCGCGCCGAAGCCTACAAGATGCTCAACGCGCGTCTATACGAAGCCGAACTGCGCAAACGCGAAGAGGCCTCGCAGGCCGAGCACGACGCCAAAACCGACATCGGCTGGGGCCATCAAATTCGCTCTTACGTGCTGCAGCCCTATCAGATGGTGAAGGATCTGCGCACCGGAGTGGAAACGTCCAATACCGGGGCCGTGCTCGACGGCGATCTCGATTCGTTCATGGAAGCCGCACTCGCGCACCGCGTCAAAGGCGGCGGCGGCGCTGTCGAAGATATCGACTGATTTCTGAGGCCGTCGAAAAATTCGTCACCACCGGGTCGTGAAGTTTACCGCTGGGTCGGCGAAGCCGAACCCGGTGGCCCGCTGGTCCACGGCTTCAAATGTTTATGGAAAAAGAAAGGCGTCGATGGCCGGATCAAGTCCGGCCATGACGGCATTTGGGCGCGTTTTGTACGGGTGCCCTTTAGCGGATCAGGATTGCCGTGCGGCGCGCGCCACGTCCCCCAGCGTTTCCACCAGGAGCCTGGCGACCGGTTCGGACGAGGCTGGGTTCTGTCCCGTCACCAGATTTCCGTCCCGTATGGCATGGCTTTGGAAATTCGGCGACGATTGAAAATCGCCCCCAAGCGCGCGGATGCCACTTTCCAGCAAGGTCGGCACGACGCCATCGAGCCCTATGGCCATTTCCTCGGCGTCCGTGAAGCTGTTGACCTTGCGTCCGTGCAGGATGGATTTGCCGTCGGTCCTGCGCGCCTTGACCAGCCCTGAAGGCCCGTGACAGACGGCGCCGACCGCCTTGCCGGTGTTGAACAGGTCACCAACTAGGCGGGCCAAGTCTGTGCTGAAAGGGAAGTCCCATACCGTGCCATGCCCGCCGGGAAGGAAAATGCCGATGTAATCATCCGCCTTTAAGGCCGAAACCGGGCGGGTGTTTTCCAGCTTTCCCATGGCTCCAGCGTTCGCGAGGAAGCGCGCCACAGCTGGAGAATTATCGCCCTCCGGCTTGACGCTGTTGGGGTCGTAAGGCGGTTTGCCGCCTTTGATCGAGGCGATCTCGACCTGATATCCGGCGTCCTCGCACGCCCAATACGGCGTGGCCATCTCCTCAAAGTAAAAGCCGGTGGGACGGCCGGTACCGCCGATGAGGGCGTGGGACGTGACGACAAAGAGAACGGTATTGCTTGATGCCATGAGGATGCTCCCTACGTTGCTTGTTCAGACGTTTAGAGCCATCACAATGGCGTCATTTTATGTCATAGAATAATTATTAATATTCATATGGGATATAAATAAATTTATGAGTTACCTGGAACACATGCGAACCTTCTTGTCGATCTACAGGAACGGCAGCCTGTCCGCTGCGGCGCGCGAGTTGAACATGACTCAGCCCGCCGTGACGGGGCATCTTAAATCCCTGGAAGGGCAGTTGGGAAAGCCGCTTTTCGAGCGTCAGGCGAGGGGCGTCCACCCAACGCTCGCGGGCGACGAACTCGCGCGCAGTGTCGAACCCATGATTGACGGTCTGGAGAAGGTCTACCGCTCCGCCAGGAGGGATGCGGATGATCTTTCGGGAACATTGCGCCTAGGTGGCCCGGCGGAACTTCTGAGCGCGCGGGTCTTTCCCGCGCTCGCCGAGGTTTCCCACTCTGGCATCCGTGTGCGCACGCGCCTGGGGGAAGCGGCGGAACTGATCCGCGACCTGGAAGCGGGGGCGCTGGACCTCGTGGTGGCGACGGTGCGTATTTCCCGCAAATCCATCGACTACCTGCCGGTGTACGAAGAAGGCTTCCATCTCGTCGCCGCACCCAAATGGGCGCGCGCCGCCTGCACCTTGCGCGATATGCTCGACAGGGTTCCTTTGCTGGCCTACGACGAAACCCTGCCCATCGTGCGGCGTTACTTTCAGACACAGGGGATATCTGTGGAGGGCAGGTCCGCATCGCTCACGGTGCCGGATTTGCGTGGACTACTGGCATGCGCCATCGCCGGAGGCGGCATGACGGTTCTTCCCGGATACTTATGTGAGCGGGCGATCGAAAGCGGTGAGTTGGTGCGTTTGCCCACTGGCAAAAGAGTGGCGCCCAACATCATCTACCTAGCCGGGTCGAAGCAATCGTTGCGTTCGCCGCGCACGGCCTTCGTGCGAGACGTTTTGGCGCGGGCGTCACGCCGCTGGTAATCAGCGGATCAAGATATCTTTGTACAACACGCCGATGGCGACTTCGGGGGTGATGGCGCGGTTGATGATGGTCGTCAAGTCTTTGCGCAGGCGTTCGGTGCCTTGCTCGCCTTCCAGTTCCTCGACCGTGGTGTCGCGCAGGTGCGATTGGATGGCATCCATGATTTTGGCTTCATTGGCGATGAAAGCGAGTTTGGCGCTTTCGCCCTGCAGTTCGGCCTGCATGCTTAAGCGGATGAAGGGTCGCACGTGATCGGGGCTGGGTTTCATATCCACGGTGATGCGCTGAATTTCCTGAAAAACCGGCGGATCCGGCAGGACCACTTCGACCTCGTGGGCGCCGTTCGGTTTGATCAAGCCTGAGAAATAAAGTCCCGCGCCGCCACCGCCCAACACGACCAAGCCCAGCACCACGAAGATGATGAGCTTTTTTTTGGCCAATAGCTTCGCTTTGAAGCCTTTGGGGGCTTCTTCAGCGGTTATTTCGTTTTGGTCGTCGACTTCTTCTTCGGATTTGGCGGGTGCGTCTGCGTTCATTCAATGGATTCCTTAAAGGCTGGCACCCCTAATGTGTATCCTTATGCTTTCTACCCGCAGGCCGATCCGGATTCAAGGTTGATAGTATGTATGTTTGAAATTGGCAGGCGACGCGCCGACTTTGTTACAAATCTTGCACTTTTTGGAGCACTTCTTGGGCGTGACCTTTGACACGCACCTTGCGCCAGACTTGAGCGATTCTTCCGCTTTCGTCGATTAAGAACGTGGCGCGTTCTATCCCTAAATATTCGCGGCCATAGTTCTGTTTTAGCACCCATACGCCATAGGCTTCGCACAGCGCGCCGTCTTCATCCGCCAGCAGGGGGAAGGGGAAACCCTGTTTGGCCTTGAAATTATCATGGCGCGCGACGCTGTCTTTCGATGCGCCCAGCACCACCGCACCAGCCTTGACGAATTGATCGTGGAGGTCGCGAAAGTCGTTGCCTTCGGTGGTGCAGCCGGGTGTCGAATCCTTGGGGTAAAAATACAACACGACTTTTTTACCCTTGAGCGATTTGAGGCTTAAGCGCCCCCCGCTATCGGACAGGGTGTCGGTGGGCAGATCGAATGCAGGGGCTTTGTCGCCGATGGATACGGTCATGGGGAAACTCCTAAATCGGTTTTGACGGTGGGCCGCGCCGCTTCGGCGGGGGCCATGATCAGGCGCTCGAAGGTTTCCAGCACCCATGCGGCGGTGGCGCGGATTTTTTCTTCCGCCGCTTGGATGCTGGGCGTGTCGGTGAGGAGCGAGATCTGACGTTTCAGGCTTTCGGGCATGACGTCGATATCGGTGCTGCGGTTGGGCGCGCTGATGGTTAAGCGCAGTAGGCCCTGCAACGCTTGCCATAAATCCAGCGCCTGAATCAGGCCGTCCGCCGTGGGGGCATCTAACAGTTCGGCGTGTTTTAAGTTTTCCAGGGCGGCGCGGGTGTTGGGGTTAAGGATTTCCGGATGTGCGTGGGCGTGGCAGAGTTGTAGGTATTGGGAAATGAACTCCACGTCGACCAAGCCGCCGCGATAGTTCTTGATCGACCACGGCACGTCGGTATGGCGCTCGGCGTCCATGCGCAGGCGCATGTCGGCGACGTCGACCACCAGCTTGTTTGTGTCGCGCTCGGCGCACAGCACGCTTTTGATGACTTCTGCGATGGCGGCTTTGAGGCTGTCCGGTCCGGTGACGGGGCGCGCGCGGGTCAGCGCCATGTGTTCCCAGGTCCAGGCATCGCGCTTTTGATAGGCTTCGAACGCGGCCAGGGTGGTGGCGATGGGTCCGGCGTTGCCTGATGGGCGCAGGCGCATGTCGACTTCGTACAGCGCCCCTTCCGCCGTGGGCGCGCTGAGCGCATTGATGAGGCGTTGGCTCAGGCGCGCAAAATACTGGCTGACCGACAGGGGTTTTTTGCCGTCGGATGTTTCAACCTCTTCGCCGCAGGTATAAACGAAGGTCAGGTCCATGTCTGAGGTGGGGGTTTTTTCAGCCCCGCCCAGCTTGCCGAACGCCACCACGCTCAAGCCCCCGCCGGGGATGCGGCCATGGTGGATGGCGAAGTCGTTTTCGACCAAGGGCTGTAGGGTATTGAGCAGAGTTTCGGCGATTTGCGTCAGCGCACGCTGGGATTCGCGCTCAATGATGGTGTCTTTCAATACCTGCACGCCGACCTGGAACTTGCGGTCCTTGGCCCAGCGTCGCGCCAAATCGAGCACTTCTTCCATGCAGGTGGCTTCGGCTAAGACGTCTTGCAGGTCGGCGGCCATGTCTTGGGCGGGGGGCAGGGCGTCGAGGAAGCCCGGCGTCAGCACCACGTCCAAGATTCCGGCCTTGCGCGCCAGGTGCTCGGCCAAGCGCGGCGCGGTGCCCATGATTTCAGCGATAAGATCGAGCATTTGCGGGTTGGACTGAAACATGGAAAAGAGCTGCACACCTGCGGGCAATTGGCCCAAAAATGCATCGAAACGCATAAAGGCAGCATCGGGTTCCGCCGTTTTGGCCATGGCGGAAATGATGCTCGGCATCAGTTCGGTCAAGATTTCACGTGCCCGGGTCGAGCGTGTGGCGCGATAACGCGCGTGGTGCCAGCCGCGCACGGCGGCGTCTACCGCTTCGGGGTTTTTGTAGCCCAATTCGCGCAGCGTGCGCAGCGTTTCCGGATCGCTTTCGCCGCCGGTAAAGACCAGACTGCCGCCGTCTTCGGCGCCCAGTGGGTTTTCGTCTTCAAACAGTTTGGCGTAGAGGGCCTCAACCTTGCTCAGTGTCGCCACGATGGCTTCGGCAAAGGTTTCATAACTGGGGTAGCCCAAAAAAATGGCGACGGCTTTTAGGTCTTCGTCGGTTTCGGGCAGGCTGTGGGTCTGGGCATCGTCGATCATTTGCAGGCGATGCTCGACCCGGCGCAGGAACGTGTAGGCGTCGATCAGGGTCGATACATTTTCCGGCGTTTCATGACCGGCGGCGACCAGCGCGTTCAAGGCGTCGCAGGTGGGCCGGAGGCGCAGTTCGCGTTCGCGTCCGCCCCAAATCAGTTGCTGGGTTTGGGCGTAAAATTCGATTTCGCGGATGCCGCCGCGCCCCAGTTTGACGTTATGGCCCTTCACCTTGATGGTGTTGCCGCCCTTGTGCGCGTTGATCTGGCGTTTGATGGATTGGATATCTTGGATTGCGGCGAAGTCCAAGCTTTTGCGCCACACATAGGGTTTGAGGATTTTTAAAAAATCCCGCCCGGCGTCGAGATCGCCCGCGATGGGGCGCGCCTTGATCATGGCGGCGCGTTCCCAGTTCTGGCCGATGCTTTCGTAATAGACTTCCGCCGCCAGGGTCGAGATCGCCAAGGGCGTCGAACCGGGATCGGGGCGCAAGCGCAGATCGGTGCGAAACACGTAACCGTCGCCGGTGCGTTTGTCCAAGATCTCCACAATGCCGCGCGCCAGACGCACAAAACTGGTTTGCAGTTCCATCGGGTCATCGGTTGTGATGCGTTCGGCGTCGAATAAAATGATCAGGTCGATGTCGGATGAATAGTTCAGTTCATAACCGCCCAGCTTGCCCATGCCGAGAATGACGAGGCCGGATTCGCGTTCGGGGTCTTCTCGGTGTTTGAGGCTGATCTTGCCGCGATCGTCCAATTGCAGCAATTGGTGGCTTGCCGCCGCCGATACCGCCGCATCGGCAAAGTCCGAAAGGGCGCGGGTCACGGCGAACAAATCCCATGTTCCGGTGAGGTCGGCAATGGCGGTTATCAGGGCGATTCGCAGCTTTTGGACGCGCAAATGGCGCATCAGGCCGGATTGGTCGAGGCTGCGGTCCCAGTTGCGGGTGGCCGCCAGGGCCTTGTCGCGCATGGCGTCGGGGCCTTGTTCCAACAATTCCTTGGTGAATTGTGGATCATTTAACCAGCATGCGGTAAGAAACGGGGAGTTCCCGAACACCGCTCGGGCGAGTTTTGCGCCTGCCGGGGAGGATTCGAGGGCTAAGGCAAAGGCATGCAGCGTTTCGTCCTCTCGGGTCGAGGCGGCAAAACGTTCCCAGCCCACTTGGGCGCGAGACGGGCTCGCGCATCCGGGTAAGGCATCGGGGGCGAATTCGAAGTGTTGCATGACGATCGTGTTTAATCTTTATCCTTAAGGGCAACTGTATTCTTGCAGAATGCCCCGGGGTGCAGGGGAAAGTCCACTGTTCAAGCACATTGCGAGAGGCAGCATTCAGATTATCGGCGGGCTCGGCTTGGGCCTGCTGGTGGCGGTGCTATTGGTGGCGTGGCGCCTAACCTCGGGTCCGGTGTCGATCAGTTTCCTTACGCCTTATATCGATCAGGCCTTGGCCGAGGTTCATCAAGGCGCATTTAACGTCACCTTCGACGACACCATTCTCACTTGGGCGGGGTGGGAGCGCACGCTGGATATTCGCATCGTCAATTTACGCACCACATTGCCATCCGGTGAATTGGTGGCAAGCATTCCGGAAGTTTCGATCTCGCTGAGCGCCAATGCGTTGTTGCACGGTACCGTGGGGCCAAGGTCGGTTGAGTTTTTCGGCCCCAACATCAATGTCGTGCGTCAGGCGGACGGTCAGTTCGCCATGGGTTTCGCAGGCACCTCGCAAGGGTCGCAAGATTTTGTCGGGTCATTGATTTTGCTCATGTTGCAAGAACCCGATCCTTCACGCGCTATGAGCTATCTCAAACGCATCAGCGTTGTTGCGGGCGAGGTGACGTTTGAAGACAACGCGCTCGGCACCACATGGCATGCGCCATCCGCCGATGCTGCATTCACCCGTACCGAAAGCGGGCTCAGGGCTGAATTGGATTTGGACCTGCAAGCCGGGGATAAGCTGGCGGCGGTTTCGGTGCTGGGCGATTATTCGCCCGAAAACAAGCGCATCGAGTTGGGGGTTAACTTTGACGGCGTTACGCCCGCCGCGTTCGCCGGGTTGTCCGATCAGGCGGTGGTGCTGGGCGCGTTGGATTTGCCGGTTTCCGGCACCGTCACGTTGAGCATGGAACAAAACGGACGCATCGAAAATGTTGGTTTCGATCTGGTCGGCGCGAGTGGTTATTTGGCGATGCCGGTGCTGTTGGCGGCGCGTCTGGATGCGTTGCCATGGGCGCAGCGCGTGGGCGTTTCGGGTTTTGAAATCAATGGCAGTTACGATGGTCAGCAAGAGGTTCTCGATATTACCCGGTTGGTCATTAATGCGCAGCCGGGCGAAACGCTCTACCTGCCTGCCCCCGTTGATCATGTCATGCCGGTAGCGATGATTAATGCGGCCTTGCGTTACGAAGCGGCGATTGGGCTGCTCAACGTGACCAAACTCAATGTCGATGCTGGCGGACCGCGTGTCGAAATCAGCGCCTCGCTGGCTGATTTGAAGATTGCCGAGGATGTTTCAATCCCACAGGATTTGGAGCCTTCCCTAAAGGGTTTTGAATATTCGGTCCCGCCTGACTTGGCTCAAGATGTGACACAAGGTTTGGAATATTCCGCCCCGCAGAGCTTTGCCGCCGATGAGGTTGTCATCGATTTTACCGCGACCGCCTATGACGTGCCGTTCGATCGCTTGGGAGAGCTGTGGCCTAAGGGCCTCGGCGTGGACGCGCGCACCTGGGTTGTCGAGGGCTTAAGTAAGGGCATAGCCGACCGCGCCACCGTCAGCGCAGCGTTGCGCGCCAATGGGGATGGCGGCGTGGAGTTGGTGTCGCTGGCGGGCGATATGCAAGGACACGGCATAGACGTGCAGTATCATCCCACCATGCCCAAGGTGAACAACGCCAAGGGTAGCGCCACCTTCAATGAAAATCGTTTCGATATTCACGTCGAAAGCGGCGAAAGCGAAGGCGGTTTGAAGGTTACGGGCGGCGACGTTGCCTTGGTTGATTTGCAAGAGGATTTGCAGTGGGCGGAAATCAAGTTGGATGTCGAAGGCCCGGTTCCTGCGGCGTTGCGTTTGATCGATTCTGAACCCTTGCGGTTTGCCAGTGATTTAGGAATCCAGCCCGATACCGCCGAAGGTAACGTTGCGGCCAACATCGGCCTGCGCATTCCGCTGTTGTATACCCTTGAAACCGCTCAGGTCGAGGCCGTCGCTTCGGCACGGCTTAGCAGGACGGGGTTGAAGGGCGCGCTTTTCGAGAGGGATATGAGCGCGGGCGAGCTGACGCTCGACGTCACCCACGAAGGGCTGGACCTACAAGGTGAGGCGCATTTGGGCGGTATTCCGGTAACGTTGGCGTGGAAACACGATTTTCGTGAAAATGCGTTGTTTTTAGACCGTTATGAGCTGTCGGGTACGATCGAAAATGTGCTGAACCTAGGTGACTTGGGCGTTCAAGTTCCGGAAATTCTGGCGCGTTACATGCAGGGCGGTGTTGCGGCCAACGTCAGCACCACCACGTTTAGCGACGGGCGTCATGCGTTGTCGGCGCGGGTGGATCTGACGGATATTCAATTGGCCATTCCCGAGTTGGGCTGGTCAAAGCCGACCGGCGTGCCTGCGGCGGGGGTGATGGAAGTGCGCCTCGACAAAGAACAGGTGCAGGAAATTCCCAATTTTTCAGTTACCGCGCCAGACATGAACATTTCCGGTTCCGCCAAGTTTTCGCCGCAAGGCGAATTGGAACGGATCGATCTGGACACCATGCGTTCAGGATTGACCGATGTGGCGGGGTCTTTGACGCCGGTGCAAGACAATTATTGGGAGCTTGTCTTGCGAGGCGAAAGCCTAGACGCGCGGTACTTGTGGGACGAATTTATCGGCATTCAAGATACGCCGTCTCCGGATGCCGAGGCGCAGAGCGACGTTACGGACGAGAATTTTATAGCGTTCGATATCGCCGTGGATTTACGTTCCGTCATTATGCATAAAGAACGGGTCATCAGTGATTTGATTGGCTCGTTGTATCGGCGCGACGATCTGTGGGTCAAGATGGATGTCGTCGGCACCGTTGCGGACGGCGCGCCGCTCAGCCTGATGCTGGATTCCGATCAACAAGGGTTGCGTTATCTTTCGATCGCATCGTCCAATGCCGGGGCGGCTTTGTTAAGCCTCGATCTGTACGATAATATGTTGGGCGGCATACTCGATCTTAAGGCTGCTTATACCCAGCGGGGCAAGGACGCGCCGTTGGAAGGGGTGGTCAAGATCACGGACTTTGCCATGATCAGGGCCCCCTTGTTCACCAAATTGATCGGCGTTATGTCGTTGACCGGGGTGTTGGATGCGCTTCAGGGCGACGGCTTGAATTTCGATATTCTTGAAGCGCCGTTCAAATTGCAAAATGGCGTGGCGCAACTGATCCAAGCGCGGGCTTCTGGGCCGTCTATCGGCGTGACAACTTACGGTCAGGTGGGCTTGGGCAACCGTATGGTGGATTTGAAGGGCACGGTGGTGCCGGCGTATGCCATCAATGCGCTGTTGGGGAAAATCCCGGTGATCGGCGAATTGTTCACCGGCTCGGAAAAAGGCGGGGGGCTGTTCGCCGCCACTTACACCATGATCGGCCAAGGGGAAGAGGCGGACATTACGGTGAATCCGTTGAGCGTTCTGGCGCCGGGGGTGTTGCGCGATATCTTTACCGGATCGGATAAGGAAGCGGAGATTCCAGCCATTGATCCAAACGAGCGTCCCGTTCTCGTTGAGCCGTCTCCCGTTAAGCAGGCCCCTGTTAAGCCAGCCCCTGCTAAGCCGGTTAAACCCGCCCCGGCTCGGCCTTCGCCCGCCCAGGCCGCGCCGATTGAGCCCGTTCAGGAACAGGCCATTCCGGATCGGACCGCTCCGGCTCAGTAATCAATCGGTTAGATCGCGCGAATAAGCGCGTGGCGTTTTTTGCCCGCCGACACCTTGATGACGCCGTCGGCGTTCAAGGCTGCCGATGTGACGAGGTGGTTGTCGTCCGTTACCGGGGCATCGTTGATGCGTGCGCCGCCGCCTTTGACCAGACGCCGGGCCTCGCCATTAGAGGCGCAAAAGCCCACTTTCACCAGCGCCAGATAAGTGGCGATACCGGCATCAAGCTCGGCCTTGGTGACGTCTATGCAGGGTAGGTCGTCGCCCAGCCCACCCTGTTCGAAGGTCGTCTGCGCGGTGGCGTGGGCGGCCTTGGCGGCTTGGGCACCGTGGCACATGGCGGTGGCGGCGTCGGCTAGCACTTTTTTGGCTTCGTTAATGTCTTGCCCCTGAAGCTGTTCCAAGCGTTCGACTTCGGCCAGCGGCAATTCGGTGAACAGGCGCAGGAAGCGGCCCACATCGGCGTCTTCGGTGTTGCGCCAGTATTGCCAGTAATCATAAGGCGAAAGCTGGTCTTCGTTTAGCCATACCGCGCCCGCTGCGGTTTTACCCATCTTGGCGCCCGACGAAGTGGTGAGCAGCGGCGTGGTGAGGCCGAAGGTTTCCTTGCCATCGACGCGACGGGTGAGTTCCACGCCGTTGATGATGTTGCCCCATTGGTCCGAGCCGCCCATTTGCAGCATGCAGCCGGTGCGGCGGTTCAGTTCCAAAAAGTCATAGGCCTGAAGGATCATGTAATTGAATTCTAAGAAGGTCAGCGGCTGTTCGCGATCCAGGCGCAGTTTCACCGATTCAAAGCCCAACATGCGGTTGATGGTGAAATGCGGGCCGAAGTCGCGCAAAAACTCGATGTAGTTGAGGCTTTTCAACCAATCGGCGTTGTTGACCATGACCGCATCGGTGGGGCCGTCGCCGAAGGTCAAAAACTTGGAAAACACCTTTTTGATGGAATCCATGTTAGACTGGATGACCGCTTCGGTCAGCAGTTGGCGGCTTTCGTCCTTGCCCGATGGATCGCCCACCAGCGTGGTGCCGCCGCCCATCAAAACGATGGGTTTGTGGCCGGTTTGTTGCAGCGTGCGCAGCATCATGATCGGCAACAGCGAACCCACATGCAGGCTGGGCGCGGTGCAATCGAAGCCGATATAGGCCGTGATCGCCCCGGCGCTGGCTTTTTTATCCAACTCGCTTAAGTCGGTACATTGGTGCATATAGCCGCGCGTTTGCACGGTTTTGAGGAAATCGGATTTCAGATCGCTCATGGCCTGTCGGGTCCGCGTTAATTTATGCATGTTGCATGTTCCTTGGGGACTTAGCACAATGGTAGGCGGCACACAACGCGCCAGCGCGGTCAACAGGGGCGTCGTAAGGGCAAAATCTGATGAACGAAGCTAAAATCTACACGGCGGTCGGTTTGATGAGCGGCACCTCTATGGACGGCATCGATGTCGCCCTGATCCGCACCGATGGGCAAAACGTCATCGAATTCGGCCCGTCGCTTACCGTTCCTTACGAAGAGGCGTTCAAGAACGCTCTGCGCCGGGTGCTGGGTCCGGCTGGCCGTACCGCGCCGGGGGCGGCGGATGTGGAGCGGCAATTGACCCTTTTACACGCTGACGCGGTGCAACTGTTATTGCCCCGCGCGGGGTTGGAAAAGGGTGATGTCGACATTGTCGGATTTCACGGCCATACCATCCACCACGACCCGAAAAACGCCGTTACCGTGCAGTTGGGCGACGGGCAATTGCTGGCCGACTGGCTGGGCATCGCGGTGGCGTGCGATTTTCGCGCCCGCGACGTGGCGGCGGGGGGCGAGGGCGCTCCTTTGGTGCCGGTGTTTCACGCCGCCTTGGTGCATGGCCATGAAAATGTCCCCAAACCTGCTGCGGTGCTTAATATCGGCGGCGTGGCCAATGTGACCTGGGTGGGGGAGGCCGATGACGAAATCCTGGCCTTTGATACCGGCCCCGGCAATGCGCCCTTAAACGATTGGATGCGCGCTCACACCGGCCAGGATATCGACCGGGGCGGCGAGGTTGCGGCAAAGGGCCAGGTTGACCAAGCCATTTTGGATCAGCAGTTGGCCCACGCGTATTTCGACCGCAAACCGCCTAAATCCATCGACCGCCAGGAGCTTTGCCAGGACTGCACCAAGGGTTTGAGCCTTGAAGACGGAGCTGCGACGCTTGCGGCGTTGGTCGCCCGCGCCGCGGCGAGGGGGGCCGAACACTTTCCCGCACCCGTGAAGGTGTGGATTGTCACCGGCGGCGGACGGCATAATCCCGAAATCATGAAGGCGCTGCACGACGCGGTGAAGGTCAATGTGCATAGCGCTGATGGTTTGGGCTGGGACGGCGACGCTATGGAAGCCCAGGCGTTTGCCTATCTGGCGGTGCGCGCCGAGCGCGGGCTGCCGATTTCGTTTCCCACTACCACCGGCGTGTCGGAACCGATGGGCGGCGGTCATGTGTATCATCCGAAATAAAAAGCGCCGCCTTGGAAGGATAAGGGGCTACGCCGCTTTGGTGAGCGATTTGTCCAGGTAGGCGTTTACGGTCTTGGTCAGCTTGTCCATATGGTCGCCGAAGAAGTGGTCGGCGCCTTTGATGATTTCGTAATCCACCGAAATGGTTTTTTGCGATTTCAGCTTCTGCGCCAGCTTGTCCACGCTTTCGATGGGTACGATTTCATCCTTGTCGCCGTGGATGATCAAGCCATCCGCCGGGCAGGGGGCTAGAAATGAGAAATCGTGCTGGCTGGCGGGCGGGGAAATTGAAATAAAACCGCTGATTTCCGGGCGGCGCATCATCAATTGCATGGCAATCCACGCGCCGAAGGAAAAACCGCCGATCCAGCAGCTGTGCGCATTAGGATTGTGCGCCTGCATCCAGTCCAGCGCCGACGCTGCGTCGCTCATTTCGCCCAAGCCGTTGTCAAAGGTGCTCTGCGAACGCCCGACGCCGCGGAAATTGAAGCGTAGCGTCGAAAAGCCGCGTTTCACGAACGACTGGTACATGGCATACACCACTTTGTTGTTCATGGTGCCGCCGAACTGCGGGTGCGGGTGTAAAACAAGCGCAATCGGTGCGCCGGGTTTCTTGGAGTGGTGGTAGCGCCCTTCGAGGCGCCCCTCGGGGCCGTTGAAGATGACTTCGGGCATGGCTGTATGAAAAACCGTTTATCTATTAATGGGTTATGCGTTAATTCCAAACACCATACCGCGACTATGGTTTTTTTACAAAAGCGACTCGTGAATACTTGACTAACTTAGTCGGACTTCATATATTCAGGACGGCTAAAGTGGTGTTGTATGCGGTATCGGGTGCAAGGTCATTAGGCACAGTGTCGAATGTTTAGCAGAGCCGCCAGCATTTTGCCAGCGGTCGCTTGGTCACAAACATATTGGATAAGCCATGATTTTCAAGAGGCTTCAAGAAGATATTGATTCCTTTATCGCTCGCGACCCCGCTGCGCGGTCGCGGATCGAGGTGGCGCTGCTCTATCCGGGTTTTCACGCGATCTTGGTTTATCGGGCTTCGCACTGGCTGTGGAAGCGCGGTTTTCGCTTTTTAGGCCGCTTTTTGTCGCAGGTGGCGCGGTTTACCACCGGCATCGAAATTCATCCCGGCGCCACCATCGGCGCACGTTTTTTTATTGACCATGGTGATGGTGTGGTTATTGGCGAAACCAGCCATATCGGCGACGACGTGACGCTGTATCAGGCGGTCACGCTTGGCGGTATCTCGCCCAGCGTCGATAGCCATACGCAGGTGAACAAAAAGCGCCATCCGACATTGGAAAACGGCGTTATCGTCGGTTCTGGCGCGCAAGTGTTAGGCCCCATTACGGTGGGGGCGGACGCGCGCATCGGCGCCAACGCGGTGGTGACCCGCGACGTGCCGCCCGGCGTGACGGCGGTCGGCATTCCGGCGCGTGTGGTGATGCCGCGCGATCGGGAACACGCCAAGGATTTCGTGGCCTATGGCACACCCGCCGACGGTTGCCCCGATCCGGTGCTCAATACCATCGAAAATCTGCGCACCCAGGTGGCGCAACTGATGGAACGGGTGGACGAATTGGAAAACGAGCGGGATGAAGCCGAAGAGGCGTCACCTAAGGCCAAAACGAAGGCCAAGAAAATTGCAAACGCCGGGGGCGAGGCCTAATTTCAGGCCCTCTCGATCAAAGGAGAACTGACGTGAAACTCAGCACCAAAGGACGATATGCCGTAATGGCGATGGCCGATTTGGGCAAGTCCGTAACGGGCAAACCCGTGGCCCTGGCGGATGTCGCCGACCGCCAGGAAATCTCGCTGTCTTATCTGGAACAACTGTTCGGTAAGCTGCGCCGCGCCGGTCTGGTGAAAAGTGTGCGGGGTCCGGGCGGCGGTTATCTGCTGTCGCGGGGCGCTCGCGATATTCGCATTTCCGACGTCATTCAGGCGGTGGACGAACCCATCAATGCCACCCGTTGTACTGAGGTAGAGGGTTGCCATTCGGATAAGGCGCGCTGCTTGACCCACGATTTGTGGCAGGCGCTGACCTATCAAATTCATTTGTATTTGAGTTCCGTGACGCTGGCCGACGTTTGCGAGCGCAAGGTTCTTGGGCCGCGCCCGGATATGATCGAAGCCATGATCCACGCCGCAACCACTGCCGAAGACATCGCGGCCGAATAAGGCTTTAAAACAACAGGCAACTTTGGCAATGACCCAAACGGTGTACTTAGACAGCAACGCGACCGCGCCGCTTCGTTTAGAAGCCGAAGCGGCGGTGTTGCGCGCCTTGCAGGCGGGCGGCAATCCGTCATCGGTTCATGCCAAGGGACGCGCGGCGCGGCGCACCGTTGAAGATGCCCGCGATCACATCCGTGTTTTGGTGAATGCGCCGAAGGATGCCCGGGTGATTTTCACCTCGGGCGGAACGGAAGCCAGCGCGTTGGCGCTGATCGGCTGCGGTCGCGAAAAAGTGTTTGCCCCGCGCACCGAACATCCCAGCGTGCTCAATGCGCGCGAAGGTCTGGTGACGATCCGCGTGGATGCGTCCGGTTTGATCGATCCGTTTGAATTGGATGAAATGTTCGCCGGCGGCGGCGACGATGTGGTGGTCTCGGTCATGTTGGCCAACAACGAAACCGGCGTCTTGCAGCAGGTCGAAGGCATCGCGCGTATCGCGCACCGTTACGACGCCTTGGTGCATACCGATGCGGTTCAGGCGGCGGGCAAGATCGACGTCGATTTTCAGGCGCTGGGCGTGGATTATTTGAGCCTTTCGGCGCACAAGCTGGGCGGCCCGCAGGGCGTGGGCGCGCTGATTGCCGTTGCCGATGCGCCGCTTAAAGCGCTGCAACCCGGTGGCGGTCAGGAAGGCGGTTTGCGCGGCGGCACCGAAAACGTGCCCGGCATCGCGGGATTCGGCGCGGCTGCGGCTGCGGCTAAGAGCGGGCTGGACAATGATATGAGGCGCATCAGGCTGTTCCGGGACCAATTGGAACACACCATCGCAACGATTGCGCCGGATGCTCAGGTGATCGCCGCCATGGCGGACCGACTGCCCAACACGTCCCTGATCGTCATGCCGGGCGTCGCCAGCGATACCCAGGTAATGGCCTTCGATCTGGCGGGTATTTGCATCAGCGCCGGTTCGGCCTGTAAGTCGGGCAAGACCAAAACCAGCGGCGTGCTTAGTGCTATGGGCGTGCGGGCCGATGCGGCCAAGTGCGCCGTGCGCGTCAGCCTTGGTCATCAAAATTCCGTTAGCGATATCGAACGCTTTGTTTCGGTGTGGAAAGACCTATATCTAAAGAGTGGCGCAAAACAAAGCGCCGCCTAAGCACCGTGAGCAAGACAACAAAATAAGGCTAAAAATATGATCGCCAAAACCTGGACCCAAAACGAGCCGCTGTATTTAGATTACCAGGCCACCACGCCCACCGATCCGCGTGTGGTCGAGGCGATGGCGCCGTATTGGACCAAAAAGTTCGGCAATCCGCACTCGCGCAACCACCACTACGGCTGGGAAGCCGAGGATGCGGTGGAAGTTGCGCGCGCTCAGGTGGCATCGATCCTCAATGCTACCTCCAAGGAAATCATTTTTACCTCGGGCGCGACGGAATCGAACAACTTGGCCATCAAGGGCGTGGCGAAGTTTTATGGCGATCAGAAGAACCACATCATCACCTGCATCACCGAACACAAGTGTGTGTTGGAAACCTGCCGCGCATTGCAGCAAGAAGGTTTCGACGTCACCTATTTGCACGTCAAAGAAAACGGCCTGATCGATTTGGACGTGCTGAAGGCCGCGATTACCGACAAGACCCTGATCGTATCGATCATGGCGGTGAACAACGAAATCGGCGTGATCCAGCCGCTGGCCGAAATTGGCCGCATCTGCCGCGAGCACAAGGTGTTTTTCCACACCGATGCGGCGCAGGCGGTGGGTAAGATTCCGCTCGACGTGGAGGCGATGAATATCGATCTGTTGTCGGTTTCCGGCCACAAGGTTTACGGTCCCATGGGCATCGGCGCGCTGTATGTGCGCAAGAAACCCCGCGTGCGTTTGGTGCCGCTGATTCACGGCGGCGGTCAAGAACGCGGCATGCGTTCCGGCACCCTGCCGACGCCGTTGGTGGTGGGTTTGGGTATGGCGTGTGAATTGGCATCCAAGGAAATGGCTGCCGAGGCCGAACGCCTGCACGGGCTGCAAAGGAAACTCTTTGAAGGCTTGAAGGAACGCATCCCCGAGATTTACCTCAACGGCGATTTGGACAGCCGCATCCCCGGCAATTTGAACATTTCATTTGCCTACGTCGAAGGCGAAGGCCTGATGATGGGCATTAAGGATTTAGCGGTATCTTCCGGTTCGGCCTGCACCTCGGCCTCGCTGGAGCCATCCTATGTGCTGCGCGCGTTGGGCGTGGACGTGGAGCTGGCGCACACCTCGCTGCGCTTGGGGCTTGGCCGCTTCACCACCGAACAAGACATCGATTACGCCATCGAGCGTATTTCCACGGAAGTGAATCGACTGCGCGAACTGAGCCCACTGTGGGACATGGCGCAGGCCGGCATCGATTTGAAGTCCATCAAATGGGCGGAACACTGAGTCGGACATCATCCGCGAAACGCGGCAAGGAGAGAAAAAAATGGCCTATAGCAAAGAACTGATCGACCACTATGAAAACCCGCGCAACGTTGGCGCGATGAACGATGGCGACGGCGACGTCGGCACCGGTCTGGTCGGCGCGCCCGCCTGCGGCGACGTGATGAAGCTGCAGATTAAGGTCAGCGCCGACGGCATCATCGAAGATGCCAAGTTTAAGACGTTCGGCTGCGGTTCGGCCATCGCGTCCAGCTCGCTGGTGACCGAGTGGGTCAAGGGCAAGACCTTGGACCAAGCGATCGAGATCAAAAACACCGACATCGCCGAAGAATTGGCCCTGCCGCCGGTGAAGATCCATTGCTCGATCCTGGCCGAGGATGCTATCAAAGCCGCCATCAGCGACTATAAAGCCAAGATGGAAGCTAAGAAAGAAGCTGCCGAATAAGTCTTAAAGGGGACGCACGACCATGAACATGCCCACGCCGATCAATATGACGCCCGCTGCGGTCGCACAGGTGAAGACGCTGCTCGCCAGTCGCGGCAAGCCCTCTGTGGGCGTGCGCATCGGCGTGCGCACCAAGGGCTGTTCGGGACTGTCGTACACCTTGGAATTTGCCGACGAAAAAAATACCTTCGACGAAGAAATGACGGTCGATGGCGTTACCGTGCTGATCGACCCAAAGGCCACCATGTTTATCATCGGCACCGAAATGGATTATGTCGAGGACAAGCTGGAAAGCGGCTTCGTGTTCAACAATCCCAATGAAAAGGGGCGTTGCGGCTGTGGCGAGTCGTTCCACGTCTGAAATGTGCCGGGTCCGTATGGGTTCCGTGGCCGCCCTTCGGGGCGGTCGCCTTTTGTGAGAAACGATTGATGTTCGACAATACCGCCGTTTTGATGAAGCCGTGCTGGTCCTGCAAGGGGCCGGTGAGGGCTGGGGCGTTGTTTTGTCCGACCTG
>JANLGW010000031.1 GCA_024653965.1 Rhodospirillales bacterium | reverse complement strand
CATGCGCCGAAGCACATGCCTTGAGTTGTGGGGTTTCCACCGAAGTGGAAACCTCCCCCGAAAAAATTACGCCGCCTCGGAGGCGGAAGCCTGAGTCAGCAACACATAAAGCGCTTCGCTGTTATCGCTGCCGCGCAGTTTTTCACACACGTTTGCATCGCGCAACAAGCGCGATACCCGCGCCAGCGCTTTAAGATGATCCGCGCCCGCCGTTTCCGGAGCGAGCAGCAAAAACACCAAATCCACCGGCTGTTCGTCGATGGACTGAAAATCCACCGGCGTTTCCAGGCGCGCAAACAACCCGTACAAACGATCCAGCGACGCCAGCTTCCCGTGCGGAATGGCGATGCCATGGCCGACGCCCGTGGTGCCCAAACGCTCGCGCTCCATCAACACATCGAAAATGGCGCGCTCGTGCTGACCGGTAATCTCGGCGGCACGTTTAGACAGTTCTTGGAGCGCCTGTTTTTTGCTGGTGACGCGAAGATTCGCTTCCACGCTTTTAACCGTAATCAGGTCGCTGATTTCCATGATCGTATCCTCAGCCTTGTTTCCGTTGGTTTCTAAACCAGAACTGGGAGTCCGTTCGTGTCATTGAGGCACGTTTAAGATTTGGCGACGCTTTGCGGGTCAATCCAACCCACATTGCCGTCGGTACGACGATAAACCACGTTTAGCCCACCGTGCGTGCCGTTCTTGAACATCACCACCGGCAGATTGCCCAAGTCTAAGCGCATCACGGCTTCGCTCACGCTCAAGGTGGAAATGTTGTGGGGCATTTCGGCGACGATGGCGGGGTGCGCTTCGACGGCAACTTCGTCTTCATCGTGCGGAGCGAGAATGGAGTACTGCCCGAGCAAATTTTCATCCGAGCCATTGGAGTGATGGTTCACCAGCTTGCGGTGATAGCGGCGCAATTGCTTGGCAATGCGATCCAGCGCGATTTCCAGCGCGGGATAGGCGTCTTGCGCCTCGCCCTGGCCATGCACATTGACGCCACGGCCCGCGTGCACGGTGATGTCGGCATGAAAACCCGTCGTCACCTTAGAAAACACCACATTGGCGTCGATGGCGCGATCGAAGTATTTTTTTACGGCATCGGTAAGAGAAGTTTCGGTATGGGTTCGCAGGGCATCGCCCACGTCCATCTGTTTTCCTTTGACGGTAATGTCCATTTGAAAAGCAGATCCTTAATTGCTGATCGTTGAGATT
>JANLGW010000030.1 GCA_024653965.1 Rhodospirillales bacterium | reverse complement strand
AATCTCAACGATCAGCAATTAAGGATCTGCTTTTCAAATGGACATTACCGTCAAAGGAAAACAGATGGACGTGGGCGATGCCCTGCGAACCCATACCGAGACTTCTCTTACCGATGCCGTAAAAAAATACTTCGATCGCGCCATCGACGCCAATGTGGTGTTCTCCAAGGTGTCGAACGGATTTCATGCCGACATCACCGTACACGCGGGCCGTGGCGTCAACGTGCACGGCCAGGGCGAGGCGCAAGACGCCTATCCCGCGCTGGAAATCGCGCTGGATCGCATTGCCAAGCAATTGCGCCGTTATCACCGCAAGCTGGTGAACCATCACTCCAATGGCTCGGATGAAAATCTGCTCGGGCAGTACTCCATTCTCGCCCCGCACGATGAAGATGAAATCGCCGCCGAAGCGCACCCCGCTATCGTCGCCGAAATGCCCCACAACATTTCCACCCTGAGCGTGAGCGAAGCCGTGATGCGCTTGGACTTGGGCAATCTGCCGGTGGTGATGTTTAAGAACGGCACGCACGGCGGGCTAAACGTGGTTTATCGTCGTATCGACGGCAATGTGGGTTGGATTGACCCGCAAAGTGCCGCCAAATCTTAAATGTGCTCACATGACACGAACGGACTCCCAGTTCTGGTTTAAAAACCGACGGAAACAAGGCTGAGGATACGATCATGGAAATCAGCGACCTGATTACGGTTAAAAGTGTGGAAGCGAATCTTCGCGTCACCAGCAAAAAACAGGCGCTCCAAGAATTGTCCAAACGTACTGCCGAGATTACCGGTCAGCACGAGCGCGCTATTTTCGATGTGTTGATGGAGCGCGAGCGTTTGGGCACCACGGGCGTCGGCCATGGCATCGCTATCCCGCACGGGAAGCTGGCGTCGCTGGATCGGCTGTACGGGTTCTTTGCGCGTCTGGAAACGCCGGTGGATTTTCAGTCCATCGACGAACAGCCGGTGGATTTGGTGTTTTTGCTGCTCGCTCCGGAAACAGCGGGCGCGGATCATCTTAAAGCATTGGCGCGGGTGTCGCGGCTGTTGCGCGATGCCAGCGTGTGCGAAAAACTGCGCGGCGGCGATAACAGCGAAGCGCTTTATGTGTTGCTGACTCAGGCTTCCGCCTCCGAGGCGGCGTAACCTTTTCGGGGGAGGTTTTCACTTCGGTGGAAACCCCACAACTTAAGGCATGTGCTTCGGCACATGCCTTTTTTTGTGGCCTTTTTTTGCGGCCTTTTTTTTGTGGCTTATTACGTCGTTTATGAGGTGGGGTAAAACAGCGGCGGACCGCTTTGCGCGCCAGTGGGTTGCGCCAGCAGTGCGATCTTATCGGCGCGAAGCGTCAGTGGACGCTCAGCGCCTCCAAGTCGTTTTGGCGGATGGTGACGATCGCTTCGTCGCGATTGTCCATCTGCGCCAGTTCGGTGCCATCGGCGGCAAAAATGCCGTACGCCCCTGCTCCATCTACGGCGATGGGCTTAACATAAGCCACATCTTCGATCCCCCAATTGGCGAGATCG
>JANLGW010000029.1 GCA_024653965.1 Rhodospirillales bacterium | reverse complement strand
TTCGGTCACATCCATATCCTTGACCGCGCGATGCTCGATATACAAATGCGTGCCGTCGCGATGACACTTCATCACGATCTCGGCATGGCGGGCGAGTGTGTCGGCGTCATACGACAAAAAGTAATCGGCATTGGTTTGATCCAAGAACCAATCCACATCTTTGCTGGTCCAGTTTTTAAGGCGCTCAAGCACTTGTCCGCGCACCCGGCCCGCGCGCGCCTCGCGGCGTTCGGCGGGCAACGAGCCGCTCATCGTTTCCAAGGCGTTGTAATAGAGCTCACGCAGCAGCGATGCTTTCCATCCGTTCCATACGTTGGGGCCGACCGCGCGGGTATCGACCACGGTGAGAATCAGCAGCAGGCGCAGGCGTTCCGGCGACTGCACCAGTTCGACAAAATCGCGGGTCGTTTTGACATCGTCCAGATCGCGTTTATAGGCGGTGCGGTTCATATCCAGATGATGCAGCACCAGCCACGCCACGGTTTCGGTTTCCCATTCGTTCAAACCAAAACGCGGACAAAGTTTTTTCGCAATTTCAGCACCGATCACCGAATGATCACCGCCACGCCCCTTGGCGATATCGTGCAGCAGCACCGCGACGTACAACACCCGACGCGATTGAATGTCCTTGATCGCCTGGGTCGAAACCGGATGATCGTCGGCCAGCAGGCCGCGTTCGATCTGGCTGAGAATATCGATGGCGTGGATGGTGTGCTCATCGACCGTATAGACGTGATACATGTCGTATTGCATCTGCGCCACCACACGCGCGAAGTCGGGTAGAAAGCGCCCCAACACGCCGGATTCACTCAATCGGCTCAAAGTCAGTTTCGGACCTTTTTTGCTGGTCAGCATATCCATGAACAGCGCGTTCGCTTGCGGATCTTCCTGCACCTTGCGGTCGATGTATTTTAAATGGCGATGCACGAGACGCAGGGCTTCGGGGTGAATATCCAGACCAAAACGTTCGGCCTCGGCAAACAGGCGCAGCAAGTTAACCGGATCGTCCTTGAACACTTCCGGCCCTTCGGCCGTCAGGCGGCCCGCATCGACCTTAAAACCCGGTACGCTTTTTTTGCGAAAATTAAAGGTCGGCAGGCCAAAGCGCGATTTTTTAGTGTGCTGATGCTCCAACACCGCGCAGATCACACGCGTTAAATCGCCCACATCGCGCGCCACCAAAAAATAGTGCTTCATAAAGCGTTCCACACCCGACGTGCCGGCGTGATCGGTATAGCCCATGCGCTTGGCCAGATCGCCCTGCACACCGAAGCTCAGCGTTTCATCCGCCCGATCCATCAAATAGTGCAGATGGCAGCGCACGGTCCACAAAAAGTGCTGCGCCTTGGTGAAACGCCGGGCGTCGGTTTTATCCAACACCCCTTTGTCCACCAGCCCCGCGACCGTTTTCACCCGATAAATATAGCCTGCAATCCACATTAAGGTTTGCAGATCGCGCAAGCCGCCCTTGCCATCTTTAATGTTGGGTTCCAGCACATACCGCGAATCGCCCATGCGGTCGTGACGCGCGTCGCGCTCATCGAGTTTGGCTTTAACAAACTGCGCTTCGCCGCCCTTGATGATGTCGATTTCAAAACGCTGTTCCAGGGTCTTAAACAAGGCGTTGTCGCCGCTGATCCAGCGCGCTTCCAACAGCGAGGTGCAGATGGTGACGTCGGCCTTGGCCAATTCCACGGCCTCAGCAACGGTGCGTGTGGCATGGCCGACCTTCAACCCTAAATCCCACAGCATATACAGCATCCATTCCACCGCGCGCTTGAAATCCGGCCCGGCTTTTTGGTGCAGCAAAAACATCAAATCAAGATCCGAATACGGCGCGATTTCGGCGCGCCCATAACCGCCCGTGGCAATCAGGGCCATATGATCGCGCTGGATTTTAGGAAACACGCACAGGGTGGTGAATTCATGCAGCGAGCGAATCACCTGATCGAGCAAGAATGCGCCCGCCTGCAAGGTGGCCACGCCGGTCGCTTCGCGTTCTTCAAAGCGGCGCTGAATTTCCTTGCGCCCCTGTTCCATCGATTCTTTGAATACCGCCAGCACCTGGGCGCGCACGCCGGGTTTTCCCGCATCGTCACCCGCCGCTTTGGCTGTCGCCATAATCGCGTCGAGACGCTCCGCCAGCACTTTGCGGCAGATGACCTCACGCGGTTTTTTGATTTTGAGGCGCATGAATAACCTTAACGCAGCCTTAGACTTGTTTGCCAAGGCGCTTCCTTAAAGACCGTTCGATTCCCCAATCTACCCGGTGACTCTTGAAGATATATAAGATTATACCGCAGGCGACGAGATTAAAGTCGCCGCCTATTAAATAGCTTTAAATTGCTTTGCCTAATCCCTTAGACACACGGGCGGATTGGATTAAACTGTTCCATAACGCCGTACTCAACACCGACGAGATTCCATGACCGCCCCGCCAGACACTCCATTAACCGCCACCCCCATGCACCAAGAGGCCGAGCACCTGTTGCTATTGGCCGATGAAATCAGCGCCTTTTTGCCCAAGGGCCGGGCGGAGTTTTTACGCCCATGGCGGGGCAAGGTGTTGGCGTGGATGAACAACCCAACCTTGGAAGTCTTGGCTGGCGAACAAGCGCTGCACGCCCTGGCGCTGGAATTGCGCTACCGTTGGCTGCAACACACGCACCTGCAGTCCGACCGCTACATGATGTCACCACCGCACAACCAGCGCAAACACCTGCCGGACCTGCAGGCCTTCGGTTTTCCTTACGATCGTTGGCTTAAGCCCACCTATCTTGAACGCCGCCTCAATGCCAAGCGCGCCGCACCCATGGGCTGGCGCGGAGAATCGGTGGTATTTTCCAGCGGCATGTCGGCCCTGACCACACTGTTGCAGCACCACCACGCCAATGGCGATAGCTTTTGGCCGTCGCCCCGAAAGGGCCTGGCCCTGCATTGGTTCGGCGGTTATTTCGAGATCATGCGCGCGCTGCGCCTGTTGTGCGCGGGCGGCTTTAAGGGGCGGCTGCACGCCAAACAAGAAACCCTCAACCAAGCCGTCGCCCAGGGCAAAGACGATATCGTGCTGATCGAGCCGGTGGCCGCCGACATCGGTCTGGACGTCTTTGATTTGGATGCCTTTATCGCCGCGTGGAATCAGCGCGATACGGATCGGGCGTGCATGGTGGTGGTCGACACCTCGCTCACCGGCGACGTTTTTCCCCTGCACCGGCTGTGTACCGACACCGGGCCGAGACCGCCTGCGCTGGTGGTGCATTTAAGTTCCGGCCTCAAACTCGATCAAGAAGGGTTGGAGCTATCGAACGTCGGCCTCGCCACCTTGTATATGCCCGATGATGAAAAAAATGCCGCCCTGCTTGGCCGTGTCGCCGAGAGCCTGCGCCAAGCGCGCACGACTATGGGGGCGAGTTTATCTGAAGACGAATACGCCGCGTTGAACGCGCCCTTTTTTCTCTCCCCGGCGTCGCTGGACCGCCACAGCCAAGCCGTATTCGCCAACAACGCCACCTTCGCGCAAGCGCTGGCCCCGTTTGCCAAAAACGACGGTGGCTTATGGACCCACGTCATTCACCCCAGCCTCGCGGCGCACAAAGACAAGGCGTGGGCGGTATCGCCGTTTGTCAACCTGCGTTACGCCCACGATCGCCAAACTTTTAAAGACGCCGACACCGAAGGCGAAGCGCGCGACGTGCTGCGGGCGATTTTTGAATTTGAAGCCGACAAACGCGGGCTGGTGTTTCAATCGGGCAGCAGCTTCGGTTTTCGCGGTCATCGTTTTGAGATGGGCTTCGTGCGCGGCACCAAAACCGACTCGTTGCGCTTGGCGCTCGGTTCACGCCGTGGGCCGTCGCTCAACGGCGTCATTCAATTGTTTCAAGATTTGGCCGTTTATCCGGATTTCACCGCGCTGCGCGAAGCCTATCCGGGTGTGTGGGCGGCGCGTTTGAAGGCCCGCACCCGCACCGCTATGCCTAAATAAGCCTGGGCCTAAATAAATCTAATCGCCCACATCCATCGCCTTTAAACGATAGAGAAAATCGAGCGCCTCGCGCGGGGTAAACTCATCGGGCAGCAGTGCCTTAACCGCTTGTTCAACGGCGGAGTCTTGGCGCGGTGCAGGCCTGCCCCCGCCCTGCGCAGACGTCCCGGAAAAATCATGGGAAAACAGCGGCAGATCGTCGGCCAGCTTGGTCACCGTGCTCGACTGTTCACCCGCTTCCAAAGTTTTCAAGATCGTTTCGGCGCGCGCCACCACCGCAGGCGGCAAACCCGCCAGCTTACCGACATGGATACCATAGGATCGATCAGCCGCGCCGGGGCCGACTTCGTGCAGGAAGATCACATCGCCCTTCCATTCCTTGACCTTCATCGCGTGGCAGGTCAGCCCTTTAAGCTTCGCCTGTAACGCCGTGAGTTCGTGGTAATGGGTGGCGAACAACGCCCGGCAGCGGTTGATTTCGTGCAGGTGTTCGACCACCGCCCAGGCGATCGACAAGCCGTCGAAGGTCGAGGTGCCGCGCCCGATTTCATCCAAAATCACCAACGCGCGTTCGCCCGCTTGGTTCAAGATGGCGGCGGTTTCGACCATTTCCACCATAAAGGTGGAACGCCCGCGCGCCAAATCGTCGGCAGCACCCACACGCGAAAACAATCGATCCACAAAACCGAGCCGCGCCGAAGCGGCGGGCACAAACGAACCCATCTGCGCCAACACACAAATCAGTGCGTTTTGCCGCAAAAACGTCGATTTACCCGCCATGTTGGGGCCGGTGAGCAGCCACAGCCTTCCCGCCTCGTCATCCAAACAACAGGCATTGGCGACAAAGGCCTCGCCCTCGCCCGCCTGCAGCGCGGCTTCGACCACCGGGTGCCGCCCGCCTGCGATGACGAAGTCGCGGCTTTGATCGACCATGGGGCGGGTCAAGCGCCGTTCCACCGCCAGCGCGCCCAGTGCGCTTGCCACATCCAGTTCGGCCAGCGCCAGCGCCGCGCTCGCCACAGCGTTGGCGTGCGCCACCACGCGCGCGACCAGGGCCTCGAAAATTTCCAGTTCCAGCGCCACCGCGCCATCGGCGGCGCGAGCGATTTTTCCTTCCAGTTCCGACAATGCCACGGTAGAAAAACGCACCGCGTCTTTCATGGTCTGACGGTGAATGTAGGCATTATCGGGGGCCATCAGCTTGTCGGCATGGCGGGCGGGCACTTCGATGAAATAGCCCAGCACGTTGTTGTGTTTAACCTTGAGCGTCGGGATACCGGTGTCATTTTGATAGTCGTTTTGCAGCCCCGCGATCAGGCGGCGGCTTTCATCGCGCAAACTTTTCAATTCATCCAAATCGGCGCGATAACCCCGGCGCACATAACCGCCGTCACGCGCCAACAGCGGCAATTCATCGCCCAGCGCCGCTGCCAATTCAGCCACCACTTCGCCATGCGCGCCGAGACCGTCGAGACTCAATCGCACACCCGCAGACAGCACCTTGCCCGCAAACAATTCCCGCGCCTGAGCGGTCAGCTCAAGGCCGCCCTGCACCGCCGCCAGATCGCGCGGCCCGCCACGGCCCAAGGTGATGCGCGTCAATGCGCGTTCCAGATCGGGGCAGCGGCTGAGCAGGTGGCGCAGATCGTCGCGCAGGCGGCTGTCGTCGACAAACAGCTGCACATCGCATAACCGGCTTTCAATCGCTTCGACATCGGTCAGGGGTGCGGCCAACCGCCCGGCCAGCAGCCGCGCACCGGCACCGGTGATGGTCAGATCGATGGCGCTGAGCAACGAGCCCTTGCGCGAGCCGCCCAACGTTTCGGTCAGTTCCAGATTGCGCCGCGTGGCGGCGTCGATTTCCATCAAACCGCCTTCGGCCACCCGCACCGGCGGGCTTAAGCGCGGCAATTTGCCTTTTTGCGTCAATTCGATGTAATCGACCAGCGCGCCCGCCGCGGCAATTTCGGCGCGGCCAAAACCGCCGAAGGCGTCGAGCGTTTTGACGCCGAATAAAGCCTGCAGGCGTTTTGCGCCGTTGGTGCTGTCGAAGCGCTGAGCGGGCTGGGGCGTTAATACCGCCTGCCAATCGGCGAACACATATTTAAAACTGTCGCGACCGAACAAACTGTCCGCACCCAACAGTTCGCCGGGGCTGAGCCGCGCCAACTGCGCGGGCAGTGCTTGCGGGCTTGAGCCTTGGGCAAAAAACTGCCCTGTCGACACATCTACCCACGCCAGGCCGAGTTTGCCCTCAGCCTCGGCCACACAGACCAGATAATTGTTGGAGCGTGCGTCCAGCAGCGCGTCTTCGGTGATGGTGCCCGGCGTCACCAAGCGCACCACGGCGCGATTGACCACCGATTTTGCGCCGCGTTTTTTCGCCTCCGCCGGGTCTTCGGTCTGTTCGCACACCGCAACGCGAAAACCCTTGCGGATCAGTTTCGATAGATACTGTTCATGGCTGTGTACCGGCACGCCGCACATGGCGATGTCGCCGCCCTGGTGTTTGCCGCGTTTGGTCAGGGTAATGTCCAGCGCCCGCGACGCTTGCACCGCGTCGTCGAAGAACATTTCGTAAAAATCGCCCATGCGATAGAACAGCAAGGCATCGGGGTGCTGCGCTTTGATGGCCAGATATTGAACCATCATCGGCGTAATACCGCCTTCATCGGCAGCCTCACTCGCAGTCCCACCCACAGCCTCAGCCCCAGCCTCGCCCATGGCCTTGGGCGAATCGGCTAAAGCGTCTTCGGGCAAATCAAGCGGATCGGCGGCCATGGCGGGTGCATTGTTCATCGGTTAAGACCTGAAAAATTCAGTTTTGTACCTTAGGTTTTGCACCTTAACACAGCCCCCCTCGCCTCGCGCAACCCACAAGCACCTTGGATGCGCCGCAAAAGTCTCCTATTCTTCTGTTTAACAAGAACACCACACCAAGGAGAACACACCATGACCACCGCCGTCCGTGAAGTCGTCGGCATTTTTGCAGATCGTCCGGCCTTTGAATCCGCCGTGCATCATCTGCTGGACGACGGCTTTCAGCGCACCGATTTATCCGTATTGGACAGCCACGAAAGCCTCGAAGCGGCGGGCAAACCGGGAAAACCCTGGAAAGACGTGCTCACCGCCTTGGTCGGCGAAATCAAATACGAAGGCCCATTGGTGGCGTCCGGCGCGATTTTGCTGGCGGGCGGACCGACGGCGGCGGTTATCGCTTCGGTGATCGGCGCGGCCACGGCAGGTGTCGCGGCTAAGGAATTGCTCGACGAAGTCACCGCCACGCCGCACACCGAAAGTTTCGCCAATGCCTTAAACGCGGGCGGGCTGATTTTATGGGTGGCCTGCACCAACCATGCGGACGAGCACAAAGCCAAGAAAGTCCTTGAAAAATTCGGCGGCCATAACGTGCATACCCACCAACGAACACGCTAAGGCCTGCCCCCGCGAGTCCTCCCCATCGTCCTCCAAGAAAGCACCGCCATCATGTCCGACACCGACGCCAAAGCCGCCCTTTACCAAGACTCCTTGGCGATGCACGCCAACGGTCGACCCGGCAAAATCGAAATTCGCGCCACCAAGCCGCTGACCACCTCACGCGATTTGTCACTGGCCTATAGCCCGGGTGTCGCGGCGCCGTGTCTGGAAATTGAGCGCGATCCGCATTTGGCCTACGACTACACCGCCAAGGGCAATCTGGTGGCGGTCATTTCCAACGGCACAGCGGTGCTGGGTTTGGGCGATTTGGGCGCGCAAGCCTCCAAACCGGTGATGGAGGGCAAGGCGGTGCTGTTCAAGCGCTTTGCCGATATCGATGGCATCGACTTGGAAGTCGACACCAAGGATGTGGATCAATTCGTTAACGCCGTGCGTTATTTAGGCCCCAGCTTCGGCGGCATCAATTTGGAAGACATCGCCGCACCCGAATGTTTCATCATCGAGCAGCAGTTGCGCGAATTGATGGACATTCCGGTGTTTCACGACGACCAACACGGCACCGCCATCATTTCCGCCGCAGGCTTGATCAATGCCTGCAATCTAACGGGGCGCGAACTTGGCGATATCCGCATGGTGGTCAACGGTGCTGGCGCGGCGGCGATCGCCTGCGTGGAGCTGGCCAAATCTTTGGGCGTCAAAGACGCCAATGTGACGATGTGCGATTCCAAGGGCGTCATTTATCAAGGCCGCGAAGCGGGCATGAACCAGTGGAAATCCGCCCATGCGGTAAAAACCGACGCACGCACGCTCGAAGAGGCGCTGGTCGGCGCGGACGTGTTTTTGGGCCTAAGCGTGGCGGGCGCGCTGACGCAGAAAATGATGGAAAAAATGGCCGCCAAACCGATCATTTTCGCCATGGCCAACCCCGACCCGGAAATCCATCCCGACGCCGCCAAAGCGGTGCGTCCCGATTGCATCATGGCCACAGGCCGTTCGGATTTTCCCAATCAGATCAACAATGTATTAGGCTTTCCCTATATTTTCCGCGGCGCGTTGGACGTGCGCGCCACGACCATCAACAACGAGATGAAAATCGCCGCCGCCCACGCCATCGCCGGGCTGGCGCGTGAAGACGTACCCGACGAGGTCAACATGGCGTATGCGGGCAAACGCCTGCAATACGGCCCGGAATACATCATCCCGGCCCCCTTCGATCCGCGCCTGATCACCACCGTGCCGACCGCGGTGGCGCAGGCCGCCATGGAATCGGGCGTGGCGCGCCGCCCCATCATCGACATGGATGCCTATAAAAACGAGCTTAACGCGCGGCTCGACCCTACCGCGCCCGCGCTGCACGCCATCTTTGCCGAGGTACAGCTTCATCCGCGCCGCATCGTATTTGCCGAGGGCGAAGAAGAAAAATCCATCCGCGCCGCCGTGGCATTTTTCAATGCTGGCTATGGAACGCCCATCTTGGTGGGCCGCGAAAAAGAAGTTATCGCCAAAATGCAGGAGTTGGGCCTGCCCAAACTCGACGGCGTACACATCACCAACGCGGCGCTGTCGACCGCGACCGAGCGTTATACCGACATGCTCTATGACCGCCAGCAGCGCAAGGGTCTGCTGTTTCGCGATTGCCAGCGCCTGATCAACCAAAACCGCAACGTCTTCGCCGCCGCCATGATCGCCCAGGGCGACGCCGACGCCATGGTGACGGGGCTGACGCGCAACTACCATGTGGCGCTGCGCGATATTTCATTAATGCTCGACCCCAAGCCCGATAGCATGGTGCTGGGGTTGACGCTGCTGGTAGCGCAGGGGCGCACGGTGTTTTTATCGGATGCCTCCGTCAACGTGGTGCCCAGCGCCGCCCAATTGGCCGCCATCGCCCAGCAAACTGCGACAAAAGTGCGCGAACTGGGTCAGGAACCCCGGGTGGCGCTGTTGTCCTTTTCCAATTTTGGCAACCCCATGCCCGAACGCGCCCAAGTGGTGCATGATGCCATCGCCATTCTTAACGATCTCGACGTGTCGTTCGAATACGAAGGCGAAATGAGCGCCGAGGTGGCACTCGATTTTGATCTACAGCGCCGGGTATTTCCGTTCACCCGTCTGTCCGGCCCGGCCAATGTTTTGATCATGCCGAGCCTCAACGCCGCCTCAACCTGTTCGGGGCTGATGCAGATGCTGGGCGGCGGCACGGTGATCGGGCCGTTGCTGCTGGGCTTAAGCAAACCGGCGCAAATCGCCCCCATGGGAGCGACGGTTGCCGATTTGGTGAGCTTGGCCGCCTTGGCCGCACACGAAACCATATAGCCCGCTATATATAGACCCTTTTACCTCCGGTGGGGCTTTAGAGCCATGGCCGAAGGTCTAAACGTTTTTATTGCCCCGGCGCGGCGGTTCCCGTACAACATCCCGTACAACGGGCGTCATAAAACGGTTACAAAGCGTCGCCGTGTGGCGCCCTAGGAATCGCGCATGAAATCGAAGGATCAGCCACCCCAGGGTAACACCCCGCCTAAGGCTAACAACCCCGCCAAAGCGGGCGGCGCCTCTAAGGCCGACCACTCCCCCAAGGCGGGCGGCGGCGCGCCCAAGTCCGATCATGCTCACGCTCACCCCCATGCTCACGCTCAGGCGCATTCCTCAACCGCCGCCGTTCCGGCCAAAGCTTTGATGGGCGCGACGACGCTCGATAAAGACTTAAAAAAAATCGCCAAGGTCGAAGCCGCCGCCCAGGCCCAGGGCCAGGTCATGGCGCGCATCGGTTTGGCGTTGTTGTTTTTGCTGGCGGTGTGGATTTTGACCTCCATGCAGCCCGGAGCCGGGTTCAGCCCATTTGTCATCGCCGCCGCCGTGGTGGGCGGTTATATGGCGATGAACATCGGCGCCAACGACGTCGCCAACAACGTCGGTCCGGCGGTTGGCTCCCGGGCGCTGACGCTCACCGGCGCGCTGTTGATCGCCGCCATCTTCGAAACCGCAGGCGCCTTGATTGCAGGCGGCGACGTGGTGGCAACCATTTCCAAGGGCATCATCAATCCCGACTTGATGCCCGACGCCGCAACCTTCCTCACCGCCATGTTGGCGGCGCTGCTGGCCGCCGCACTATGGCTTAACTTGGCCACGTTTTTGGGCGCGCCGGTTTCCACCACCCATTCCATCGTCGGTGGCGTCATGGGCGCAGGCATTGCCGCCACCGGCTTTGCCGCCGTGAACTGGCCAACCATGGGCGCCATCGCAGCAAGCTGGGTGATCTCGCCATTGCTGGGCGGCATCATCGCCGCCGGATTTTTGTACTTCCTCAAAATTACCGTGCTTTATAAGGACGACAAAATCCTCGCCGCCAAACGCTGGGCGCCGATCGTCGTCGGCATCATGGCCGGTGCGTTCACCATGTATCTGATGAGCAAGGGCATTGCCAATCTGTATAAGGCCAGCGTGGTGGAAATGCTCCTCGCCGGCGTCGCTGTTTATGCCGTGGCCTGGGGCGCGATGCGCAGCCACATCTTCAGCCGCGCCTTGCACATGGAAAACCGCCGCAAATCGGTGCATCAGCTGTTCGTGGTGCCGCTGATTTTTTCCGCCGCCCTGCTGTCGTTCGCCCATGGCGCCAACGACGTGGCCAATGCGGTGGGACCGCTGGCAGCCATCGTATCGGTATCCGATTCCGGCACCATCATCACCAAGGCGGCCATTCCGCTGTGGGTGATGTTGGTCGGCGCGGTCGGCATTTCGGTTGGACTGATGCTGTTTGGCCCTAAACTCATCCGCACCGTGGGCCAGGAAATCACCAAGCTCAACCCGGTGCGCGCGTTCTGCGTGGCCCTCTCCGCAGCGCTGACCGTGATCGTCGCCTCGGCCTTTGGCCTGCCCGTCAGTTCCACCCACATCGCGGTCGGCGGGGTGTTCGGCGTCGGGTTCTTGCGTGAATTTTTAGCCCGCCGCAACTTACGCGCCTCGATTAACCGCACCACCTTGATGGCCGCCGAAGCGGGCGCACATGCCGGTTTGGCGACGCTCAAATCCGTCACCCCGAAACTCAATCAGAAACTCACCGAGCTTAGCGAAGCAGACGCCGCTAAGGCGCACAGCAAATACCGCCAGCGCCGCTTGGTGCGCCGCCAACACGCCTGGTCCATCGCCGCGGCATGGATCTTCACCGTGCCCTTGACCGCCGCCTTATCGGCGCTGCTGTATCACCTGATGCGCGCGTTGAATGTGGTCGCGATTTAGGGTCGCGATCTAAACTCAGCGCGAACCCGCCACACTGATGCTTTTGACGATCACGTCAGCGCCCTGGCTGGCGAGTTCGACGCCGTCAAAGGCATCGCGAAAACTGCCGTCACGCGCACTCAGCACCGCTTTATCATCGAGACTGATGTTCATGGAGCCGTCCACCGAACGTTGCCAATTGAAGCTATGAATTTTTTGATCTTCCAGGGCGGCGATGGCCTTGCTATCGATCACCGCACGACCGCTTGACGTCACGCGCACCAATTGCAACATCGCATTTTGCCCTGCCGTGTATTCCAGGCGATAACCCAGACCGCCCAGGCCCTGATGGATGCCCAGCGCAAATGTGCCTTGGGCCTGCCACGAACTCATTTCCAGCGTTGCATCGAAGGCATTGTTTATGCGCGCACGGGTTTCAATAGCCGAAGCTTTGGCGGATGGAGAAACTGCCGGGACGGGCGCACTACCGCTATTGCCGCTATTTTTGTCGCTATTTTTATTGGCCCCTTGCAGCACCGCGCCCAAAATCGAAAGGGCCAACTTTTCTTTGCTGATGGGGGCGGAACCGCCGCCCGCCGGAGCGGCATCGACCACCTTGGAGCGCAAGCCGTAGCCTTGTTCGACCCAGTATTCACCGGAGGTCACCGACCATTCGGGGTTGCGCTGATAATCATTGTCGGAAAAATCGTCGAACAGCACGCGATTATCCATTGAGCGATCATACCGCGCCGCAAGGGCTTTCAAATCGCGCAAGAACAACGGGTTCGCCGCGCGCGAGGATTCGGCTTCGCGGACCAGCGCATTCAGCTCTTTCACCAAAGCGTTGACATCTTTGTTTTGGCTTGCGGCGGCCTGAGCGTCTGGCGGTGTCCAGGCCCCGTAACGGTTGCCGTCCGCTTCTGCCGCCATGGCCAGCGGCGCAAAACACAAAGAGGCGCAATACAGAGGTAAAGCCAAAAGAACGGCGGCGGTCATGGCCTGAGCCGTCGATCGACGATAGTTGTGCATCATGGTTTCTCCTCGGCTGGCATGGCCATTGACTTTAACCCTACTGGAACGTTTACGGTGATGAAATTCTGTGTTCTGGCATATAAAATCATAGGCCCCCCGCCGTTATGTTCAAAGTCATGTTCAAATTCCCGTTCATTTATAAACTAGCCTTGCCGTTGCTGGCCCTTTGGGTGGCGCTTGTCATGGCTCCGGCATCGGCTTCAGCCGCTTCGCCCGCTGCCGATTCTTTTGTCGATCACCGCGCCCACATGGCCAGCGTCGCGCAACCGTGTGAGGATCAAGCCGCCCCGACATGTGCGCCCACACACCCGCTGCCCGGCTGCGCCCTGGCCTGCAGCGCCCTGCCTGCAGGCGCGCTTTTCGCCCTGCCCGCGTTGTCTTTGCAGGTATCGGCGTTAGCCGACGCCGCGCCCCAGCCGGACCCATCTTTATTGCGCGCCGGGCGATCCTTGTCGCCCGAACCTTTTCCGCCCCGCTTTGCGTCTTCTCTTTAAGTGCTGATTTCATCATCCGTTTAAATTAAGAGAGACAACCCATGACCTATTCCATCACCCGCCGCGGCTTTTTGGCCGCCGGCGCTACCTTTACCGCCCTGTCCGCGCTGCCCGCTTTTCCGCTGCGCGCCGCCCAACCGACACTTAACCTAACCATCGGCACCCGCACGCTAGAGATCAACGGCAAGGCTGCCACCGTGTTCGGCATCACCCAGCCCAATACCATGTCCGGCGTGATGTTAAACGCGGGCCAGCGCTTTGCGCCACGCCTGAGCAATAGCTTGAACGAACCGCACCTGATCCACTGGCACGGCCAGACGCCGCCCATGACGCAAGACGGCGTGCCGGACCTGTCGCAACAACCGCTCGCTGCGGGGGCATCGTTTCAATATGACTTCACACCCCGCCCCGGCACCCACTGGATGCATTCGCACCATGGCCTGGCCGAGCAACGCCTGATGGCAGCGCCCTTGATCGTGCGCGAAGATGCAGCCGCCGACGAACAAGACGTGGTGGTGCTGTTGCACGATTTTACGTGGCGCGATCCAGCCGAGATTCTATCCGAGCTGACCGGCGGCGGAGGCGCACACGACATGCACGGCGGCTCGGCTCCGTCGACACAACCGTCCCTGCCCCAGTCCATGCCCGGTTCCAATGCCCACTCCGGCCACGATATGGGCAACATGGGTGGTGACATGGGTGGCATGGGCGGCGGCATGATGGGTGCGATGGACATGATGAGCCATCTGCACGACGTCGAATACGACGCCTACCTCGCCAACGACCGCACCTTGGCCGACCCTGAAATCACCTTGGTCGAGGCGGGCGGACGGGTGCGCCTGCGCCTGATCAACGGTGCCACTGCCACCGCGTTTCAGATCGATTTAGGCGCGCTTGAAGGCCGCGTGATCGCGGTGGACGGCAACGCCGTACAACCGGTCCAGGGCCGTCGTTTTCCCATCGCCATGGGCCAGCGCCTCGACATCTTGCTCGACATTCCCAAAGGCGGCGGCACGTTCCCCGTATTTGCCGTGCGCGAAGGCGAAGCGGCGCGCACCGGCATCGTGCTTGCCACGCCGGGCGCGAAGATTGTCAAACTAAGCGAGGCTCACGATAGCGCCGTCGCGGCGGTGGGGCTTGAACTGGAATCGCAACTCATCGCGCTCAACCCGCTTAAACAACGCGCCCCGGATCGGCGCATTGAAATGGCCCTGGGTGCAGCGTCGAATTATCGCTGGATGCTCGATGATCGCTCGTTTGGCAATCATGCCCCGCTGGCGGTCAGGTCGGGCGAACGCGTGCAGCTCACGTTCAATAACTTCACACCGATGATGCATCCCATGCATCTGCACGGCCACCATTTCCAGGTGGTCGCCTTGAACGGCGCACCCGTCAATGGCGCGATGCGCGATACCGTGATCGTGCCCGCACACATGGGCAGCGTCACCATCGCGTTCGATGCCGACAACATCGGTGAATGGGTCTTGCATTGCCATAACCTCTATCACATGGCGGCGGGCATGATGACCACCGTGCGCTACGCGGCCTAACTCACCCATAAAAAAAGGCGGCTCTAAATGGGCCGCCTTTTTTAACGCTCAAAACCGAACGAGATTATTTTGCGTTTTTGGCGCGTTCGATGCCTTCAACGATCAATGCCTTGGCTTTTTCGACGCCTTCCCAGCCTTGCACCTTCACCCACTTGCCCGGCTCTAAGTCTTTGTAGTGGGAGAAAAAGTGCGCCAGCTGCTCCAGCAAAATGGGCCGCACGTCTTTTATCGAAAACACGTTTTCATAATAAGGGTGCAGACGATCCACCGGCACGCAGAGAATCTTTTCATCGATGCCACTTTCGTCTTCCATGATCAGCACACCGATGGGGCGCGATGGAATAACCACGCCGGGCGCGACGTTGTGCTGGCCCAGCACCGCGGCGTCCACCGGATCACCATCGTCGGACAGGGTGTGTGGCACGAACCCGTAGTTGCACGGATAGTGCATGGCGGTGTGCAAAAAACGATCGACGAACATGGCGCCCGAGGCTTTATCCATTTCGTATTTGACCGGATTGCCGCCCATCGGCACTTCGATGATGACGTTGAATTCATCGGGCGCGTTGTCGCCGATGGGAAGTTTGGTGATATCCATTTTTTTCGCCTTTTTGACGTTTTGGGGGTGTAGTTGCGCGCTGTATGCCACAACTAAGTCGCACAATCTACCCTCAATCGCGATTTTTTAGGCTTTGCGCCCCGCCCGCGCGACCAAAACGATCAAGACCAACGGTACTAAACCCATCGTCGCGGTGCCAAGGAAAAAGGCCACATAACCAAACGCATCCACCATTACCCCGGAATAACCCGCCAGCAGTTTGGGAAGCAACATCATCAACGAACTGAACAGCGCGTATTGTGTGGCGGTAAACCTTTTCGACGTCAGGCTCGACAGATAAGCGACAAACGCCGCCATCGCGATGCCGCCCGCCAGATTATCGGCGCTGATCACCGCCATCAAAACCCAAATGTGCGGCCCCAAACCTGCCATGGATGCAAACAGCACGTTAGTCGCGGCCGCCAGCACACCGCCCAAAAACAGCGTCTTCACCACCCCGTAACGCATCGTCACCAAGCCGCCGACAAAACCGCCGACAAGGGTTGCGCCCAGGCCAAAGCCCTTGGAAATGCGCCCGATGTCCTGTTTATCGAAGCCTAAATCCACGTAAAACACGTTGGCCATCACACCCATCACGATATCGGTGATGCGGTAGGTGGCGATGAGCAGCAAGATCAGCAGCGCCGCGCGGCCAAAACGCGCAAAAAAATCGGCAAAGGGGGCGATGTACGTTTCATAGGCCATGGCCTTAGCCACCAAGCCTAAGCGCACCAGGCTTAAAGCCGTCACCCCCGCCAATGCCAGCGCCCCGCCCAAACGCAGCGCCCCGGCGGCAAACTCGGCGGTACTTTGGCCCAAGGCCTCGGCCAGCCCATGCGAGACATCGGGAAAAAGCGCAAA
>JANLGW010000019.1 GCA_024653965.1 Rhodospirillales bacterium | reverse complement strand
AGCGCTTTCAGCGTGGGACGCCCCGCGCAATTGATCGGCAAACGAAGCGCCCGAACCGCCGGAAACGCCCTTTTTGGGGGTCGCGCGGTCAACGCCTTTGCCTCGATCAACATTTCCAATCTTCATGTGTGGTCCCATTTGCCATGCATATAACGGTCTTTTTACGGACCCATGCATCATAGAGCATCCTACAATGCAGTTAAATATCGGTTTATGCACTGTTTTTTTGATCTCAGAGCGTTCTCCACCTCCACCCGCACAGCCCCAGAGTTCCCAGGCGACAGGGGAAAAATAGCCTTATAAAAAATATGTTATTTTCAGTTGCAAATGATTCGCAACTAGCCTAGGGTCAGCCTTGTCAATTGCGAATCATTCTCAACTAACCTCAGGCCTACTCTGCCCCTAATCTCCAAGGACAAAACACACATGAATATAAAAACTTATGTCCTCCGCTCCCTGATCATAGCCCCATTATTGGGTGCCTTATTCGGCCCTGCGTTGAACGCAAACGCTGCCGAAAATGCTGGCAACGTGCTCAATGTCTATTCCTACCGCCAGGAATTTTTGGTGAACCCGCTGATCGAAGCATTCGAGAAAGAAACCGATATCGACGTCAAAATCGTATTTGCCCAGGAAGGCCTGGTGCAGCGCCTCAAGGCCGAAGGCATGAACAGCCCCGCCGATGTGATTTTAACCGCCGACATCAACCGTATGGAAGAATTCCAGAGCGAAAATCTGCTGCAACCGGTGACGAGCGATACGCTCAGCACCAACATCCCCGCCCAATACCGCCACCCCGAAGGTTTGTGGTATGGGCTGACGATGCGTGCGCGGGTCATCTACGCGCACAAGACCCGTGTCAAACCCGGCGAGGCCGACACTTACGAAGATCTGGCCCAGCCGCATATGAAAGGCCGTGTATGCGCCCGTTCGGGCAAACACCCCTACAACATCTCGCTGCTGGCGTCGGTTATCGCCGCCAAGGGCATCGATGAAGCGCAAGCTTGGCTGCAGGGCGTGAAGGACAATCTTGCCCGCCGCCCGCAAGGCAATGATCGCGCCCAAGTCAAAGCCATCAAAGAAGGCGAGTGCGACGTCGCCATCGGCAACAGCTATTACTTCGGCAAGATGCTGACCAACGACGATAAGCCCGAAGAAAAAGAATGGGCCGCCGCCGTCAACCTGATTTTCCCCAATCAGTCCGATCGTGGCGCACATGTGAACGTATCCGCCGCCGCCGTAACACAAAGCGCCAAACATCTGGACACGGCGATCAAGTTCCTGGAGTTTTTATCCTCCGATAACGCGCAACGCATTTTCGCTGCGGAAAACTTTGAATACCCCCTGAAAGAGGGCGTGGCGGTAGACCCACTGGTCGCCTCGTGGGGCGCATTCAAAGCCGACAATCGCAATCTGGCCGAAATCGTTGCCCAACACACCGAAGCCGCTAAAATGATGGACAGAGTGGCCTTCGATCAATAAACCCAAGATGCCCCGCAAGTCGTCAGTTTTCACGATTTCGCGGGGCATGCTTTGCCTTTGTGAAAGACCCGCATTCGATGCCCCACGCCGCCGCCAAAGCCGCAACGCCTAACGTACCCAAGGTCCCCGCCATCAGCGGTTGGGCCTTGGGTACGTTAGGCATCGCCTTGGTATTGGTCGCACCAACGTTATGGGTGTTGGGCATTGCCGCCGGTCCCAGCGGCGACATCTGGTCCCATCTGGTTGAAACGGTCTTAAGCCGGTTGATCTGGACCACCTTGGCCCTGATGAGCGGGGTTGGTCTCGGCACCTTCGTGATCGGCGTCGGTACGGCGTGGATCGTCACCATGTGCCGTTTTCCCGGACAAAAGATCTTCGAGTGGGCGCTGCTGATCCCCATGGCGGTACCCGCTTACGTCATCGCCTACGTCTATACCGACCTGTTGGAATATTCAGGCCCCCTGCAAGCCATGATCCGCGATCTGGGCGGGTTTGAAACGCGCCGCGATTATTGGTTTTTCGAAATCCGCTCTTTGGGCGGCGCCATCGCCATGATGACGCTGGTGCTGTACCCATACGTTTATCTGTTGGCGCGGGCGGCGTTCTTGGAGCAAAGCGTGTGCGTGCTGGAAGCCAGCCGCACCCTGGGACGCGGACCGTGGGCCAGCTTTTTCAAGGTTGCCCTACCGCTGGCGCGCCCGGCCATCGCGGTGGGCGTCAGTCTGGTCATGATGGAAACCCTAAACGATTTCGGCACCGTCGACTTTTTCGCCGTCGCCACCTTCACGACGGGCATTTTCGATGTGTGGCTAAACATGAACAGCCCATCCGGCGCAGCCCAGTTGGCGACCGTCATGCTGACCTTCGTGATCGTGTTGATCGGCCTGGAACGTTATGGACGGCGGCAGCAAAAATTTCACCATACCTCCAGCCACATCCGCGCCATCATCGGCTACAAACTCCGCCCCGTGCGGGCGTGGGCTGCGTTTACGGCCTGCGCCTTGCCGGTGACGCTGGGCTTTTTAGTGCCTGCCTTAGTGCTGGGGTCTTATGCCTTAGATTTTTACGCCGATACCCTGAACGCTAACTTCTGGGTCTTCACCTTAAACAGCTTGACCCTTTCCGCGACCGCCGCCTTTATCGCCATCGTGCTGGGCGTGTTCCTCGCCTACAGCCTGCGCCTGGGCCGCGCACCGTGGTTAAACGCAGTAGCGCGCATGGCCGCGCTGGGTTATGCGGTGCCGGGCGCGGTGCTGGCCATCGGCATCTTGATGTTTTTGGGTTTCATCGACAATTTTGTGGATGGCGCGATGAAAAACGCATTCGGCGTCTCGACGGGATTGATTTTCTCCGGCACCGTAGCGGCAGTCACCTTCGGTTACGTGGTGCGATTTTTGAGCCTATCGTTCGGCGCGGCGGAATCAGGACTGGCCAAGGTCACCGCCAGCATGGACGGCGCGGCGCGCACGCTGGGTGCGGGGCCCCTGGAAACGCTGCGGCGTGTGCATCTGCCGATGCTTAAAGGATCGATCATGACGGCGGCTCTGTTGGTGTTTGTGGACTGCATGAAAGAACTGCCGATGACGGTCATTTTGCGCCCATTCGATTTCGGCACGCTCGCCACCTTCGTTCACCAGTACGCTTCCGACGAAATGCTACCCGAAGCGGCGCTGGCCGCGCTGACCATCGTGGCGGCAGGCATCGTGCCGGTAATCTTGCTCAGCTACACCATCGCCAAGTCGCGTGTATCCAATCTGGGTGGGCAAACAGGATTGGACGCGGAGGACGGGCAATGACCGGATTGGTAATGGAACGCATCCGCCATGCGTATGGCAACGCAAAAGTCCTCAAGGATGTTTCGATCGTCGCCGAACCGGGCAAGCTCACCTGCCTTTTGGGACCGTCCGGTTGCGGCAAAACGACCCTGCTGCGCTTGGCCGCCGGCCTGGAAACGGTGCAGGATGGACGCATCTTTCTCAAAGGAAAGCTGGTCGCCGACGGCAAGAGCAACTTTTCCATGCCCCCGGAAAAACGGGGCATCGGCCTCATGTTCCAAGATTATGCCTTGTTCCCGCATCTAAACGTCTTCGACAACATCGCCTTCGGTGTGCGCAACATGACCGCAGAACGCCGCACCTGGATTGAAGATGCGCTCAAACGTCTCGGCATCGCCAAACACCGCAACAGCTTTCCCCATGTGCTATCGGGGGGGCAACAGCAACGCGTGGCGCTGCTGCGCGCGCTGGCCCCACAGCCGGAAATTTTGTTGCTGGACGAACCCTTCTCCGGCCTCGACGTCACCCGCCGCGCGCAAATCCGCGAAGATACGCTGACGTTCCTCAAAGAATGCGGCGTGGCGGTGTTGATGGTCACCCACGACCCCGAGGAGGCCATGTTCATGGCCGACCACATCGTGGTGATGAAAAGCGGCCAAGTGGTTCAGGCCGGCACCCCGGTGCAAATTTACTTTCATCCCGTCAGCGCGTTCGTGGCGGAACTGTTTGGAGCCATGAACCACTTTGACGGCGTGGTGGAAAAAGGCCAATTGGAAACCCCGTTCGGACCTTTCCCCATTCCCTCCATCCCCGATGGCGAAAAAGCTCAGGTGCTGGTGCGCATGGAAGGTATCCACGTATCGTTAGGGTCCCAACACGACCTGCCGACGGACTGTTGCACCGCCATCGGCCACGTGGTGGATACCTACCTTTTGGGCCGTTCAAGTCACCTCCACATCCGCGTCCCAAAATCCATTCATGGCTGCGACGCGAATGATTCGGAAAGCATTATTTTGCACGTGCGCGTCCCAGGTGTGATGAAACCCGAACCCGGCGCCAAGGTCACCGTATGGGCCGATCCCAAACAAGTCTTCGCCTTTGCTGTCGACTGAAATCAACCCTCCCATCCCCCGGCAATATTTTCTCATCATCCCCCGTCCGCGCGCCACATGGGTAACCTTTGCCCACCGCGCCTCCGGCACAGCAAACTTTATGCATATAAATCAAAATGTTAACGCCCATCGATATTTGGCACCATTTTTGCATTTTTTCGCCTGATATAGGTACGCGACACTCCCGTCGCGAGAACGCTGTGTAAACGCGGAGAAGCCCGATGGCCCTCTATGGTGCATTTTCATCGTCTGTGCTTGGCATGATGAGCCAAAGCAGCGCCCTGCATAACATTGGCGCCAATGTCTCCAATGTGAACACCGGCGGTTTCAAGCGAACGGATACGAATTTTTCAACCGTGCTGAGCAGAACGATGGAAAACATTTCCGATATCGGTGGTGTGCGCCCGCATAATACCGCAACCATAACCCAGCAGGGTTACGTCGTCTCCAGCCAGTCCGATACCGATGTGGCCATCAGCGGCCAAGGTTTTTTTGCCCTCAACACTGAGCAAGACGGCAGTGGGACCGATCTTTACACCCGCGACGGCAGTTTTGGCATCGCCCCCGTCAACGACATCAGCGTCACCGGAATCGGCAACACAGCAGTAACCACAAAAGACGGCTATCTTGTTGATAAAAATGGCTATTTTGTTCAGGGCTGGGCTTATGCCAACGGCAGCGTCACCACCACCGGCACACCCAAAAGTTTGCGTGTTGACCAATATGCATTTGTTAATCAATTCGAGGCCACAACCTCTGGCACGTTGAATTTAAACCTGCCTGCCGGTGATACCGTAGGCCACGTTAACCAATACGACATTGCGCTGGTCGACAGTGCGGGCAAGGCGCAGTCGGCCAAACTAAATTTCTCCCGAACCGGCACCAACGCCTGGAACGTCACCACCACCACCTCACGAACGGCTGTGGCGCAAGTGGATACCGTGACCATGACGGCGCCCACCATCGAAGCGGGCGACGTTTATACCATTACCGTCAACAACGTATCGGAATCGTACACGACTAACGGTGCCGAAGCGAATGTTGACGCGATCCGAGATGCTCTGATCTCGCAAATCAATAGCAACGCACAATTTGACACCATCGCCACCGCTGCGGCGGGAACGGCGGGTCAAATCACCCTCACCGCCGCCACCGCCGGCACCGCCCTCACCAGCACCACCAGCGCGGTAAACGGTGGCGCAACGGCGGACAACACTTCAACTGTGGCAACCACCACCGCAAATGTAACCAACACCCAAACCACGGCCGCCACCGCCATCACATTCAGTTCGACCGGACTTGTGCAAACACCGACGACTCTCAATTTAAGCTTATCATTTGCAGGCGGCAGCACGGCGAGCATGGCGCTGGACATTTCCGATATGACCCAATTTTACGGCGACTTTCTGCCCACCAGCTACACTAAGAACGGGTTTGCTTCAGCCAATATGGCGTCGTTTAGTTTTGACAAAACAGGCAACGTCATCGGTACTTTTGAAGACGGCTCATTTCGCAAAATCTACAAACTGTCATTAGGCGTATTCTCCAATCCGAACGGCCTAGACGCCCGCAACGGCAACGTCTTTGCCGAAAGTCCTGATTCCGGGGTCGTAAAGCTGACCACCGCAGGCAATAACGGCTATGCCGTGATCAGTCCCAATGCCAAAGAACTCTCAAACGTCGACATCGCCGAAGAATTCACCAAAATGATGATGACGCAAACGGCCTACAATGCATCTTCAAACGTATTCAAAACCACCGATGAAATGACCATCGTGGCGCGCGATCTGAAGCGTTAAGCCCCTCAAGCCCCTTTTAGGGTGCATGCCGTTCAACCCGGCAAGTTTTTCCCCCGCCCGGCATGGACTGCCCGGCGGGGATTTTGCTTACCCCATTACTCATATTTTTATCGTTATTTATCAATACATTAAACCCGCCCAAGGGCTGGCACGGAATTCGCATCACATTGATCAAAGCGGGCAAAACCGCGCCAAGGATAAAGACGCAAACGGGAACGAAGACCATGAACCACATGATCGCATTCAAAGGATTAGGCGGCCTTCCGGGCATTGCTCCCGCCAAGGGCCGTCAGATGTTCGTAGAAGCCGTGACCGCTGGTCTTATCAGTCTTCTCATGCTGGTAATGTTGTCTTGGGCCAGCCCGGCCAACGCTCAGTCGCGCATCAAAGACATCGTCGATTTCGAAGGCGTGCGCGATAACATGCTGGTGGGTTACGGCTTGGTGGTCGGCCTCAACGGTACGGGCGACACCATTCAGACCGGGCACTTTACGCAGCAAAGCCTCAAGGCAATGCTGAACCGCTTAGGTGTCAAACCCACCGACGCCGGTTTGGATTCCAAAAACGTCGCCGCCGTGATGGTAACCGCCACGCTACCGGGTTTTTCCGCCGAAGGTACACGCCTGGATGTTACGGTCAGCGCGCTGGGCGATGCCGATAGCTTGCTGGGCGGCACCTTGCTGGTAACCCCCCTATTGGGCGCTGACGGTGAAGTGTACGCCGTGGCGCAAGGCCAAGTGGCTGTCGGCGGTTTCACTGCTGGCGGCGCGGCCGAAACCGTCACCAAAGGCGTTCCGACCTCAGCACGTATCGCCAACGGCGGCATCGTCGAGCGTCAAATCGATTTCAAAATGGATGCCATGCCCAGCGTGAAGCTGAGCCTGCGCAACCCCGACTTCACCACCGCACGGCGCATCGCCCAGGCGGTAAACGCATTCCTCGGTACTTCCGCAGCCGTGTCCACCGATCCCAGCACCGTTAACGTGATCGTGCCTGATGTTTATAAAAACCAGGTGGTGAGCATGATCACCGATCTGGAGCAATTGCGTATCGAACCGGACCAAATTGCCCGCATCATCATTGATGAACAATCCGGCGTCATCGTCATGGGTGAAAACGTGCGCCTCTCCACCGTCGCCGTCGCGCAGGGCAACCTGACCATTCGCATCACGGAAACGGCGCAGGTTTCGCAGCCGGGTCCGTTCTCGCAGACGGGGACCACCACAACGGTGGCGCGTACCGACGTTAATGTTACCGAAACCGGCGGCGCCCAGCAGCTTGCGGTATTGCAGGACGGCGTGACGCTGCAGCAGTTCGTCAACGGTCTCAATGCGCTGGGCATCGGCCCGCGCGACATGATTACCATCTTACAAGCGGTCAAAGCAGCCGGCGCGCTGCAGGCCGAAATCGAGGTGATGTAATGGAAACCACAGCCCTTCAGATGGATGCCAGCACCGCGCTCGGAACCGCACAGGCCAATGCTCTGCCGCGCGTGCCAAAGACCAAGGACATCGAACAACTGCGCAAAACCGCACAGGAATTCGAGGCCATCTATTTATCGCAAATGCTGAAACCCATGTTCGAGGGCATTCAAGCCGAAGAGCCGTTTGGCGGTGGTAATGCAGAAGATATGTACCGCTCGCTGATGATTGATGAATACGGCAAATCCCTCGCCAAATCCGGCGGCATCGGCATCGCCGATCAGGTGATGCGCGAAATGCTGAAAATGCAGGAGGTGAACTAAAATGGACGCCGCAAAACGTATCGAAGACCTATTGTTTATCACCACCAACTTAGAAGAGTTGCTGGAAGCGGAAAATGCCGCCCTGAAAACCAACCACTTGGAAGTGGTTCATAGCCTGCTGGAACGCAAAACCGCATTGAGCCGCGCCTATGAAATTCGTGTCTTCGGCTTAAAGCAGGAACACGACAAAAGCGAATACGACCAAGCCGTAATGGCCGATGTAAAAACCTTAAACGAAATCGGCAGGCGCGTTGAAGTTTTGATCGAAGAAAACGAGAAACTGTTGAAAGTGGCGCTGGAAGTCAGTCGTCGTTTTATGGATTGCGTCGCCCAGTCGGCCAAACAGGCCATACCGGGAACTGGCGCATATTCATCCAACGGCTTGGTCGGCGCGCGCACACCTGCTGCCAAGAAACAGGCGGCATCCCTAGCTTTAAACGAAACGCTGTAAGCCCAACGATTAAAGCAGGACTGGTCCCAGAAAGGAAAACATTATGTCCGGTAGTTTGACCCTCGCACTCAGAACGGCGCAGAGCGGCCTGCTTGTCAATCAAAGCGCGCTGGATGGCGTTGCGCAAAACGTCGCCAACGTCAACTCGCCCGGTTATTCGCGCAAGATCATGAATATGGAACAGCGCGTCGTCGCCGGGATCGGCGCAGGCGTGCAAATGTCTTCCGTAACGCGAGCCGTTGACGAAGGCTTGATGAAAAGTCTGCGTTTAGAGATCAGCGCCTTCAATCAATACGATGCTCAGGGCACCTATTATGAGCGCATGCAGGATCTGTTCGGCACGCCTGAACTCAACACCTCTATCTCACACATCATGAATCAATTCGGCATCTCCATGGAGGCCTTATCGCTTGCTCCGGATCAGTCTCTGGAGCAAAGCGAATTCGTGCGCCAAGCTCAAGAAGTTGCCGAAAAACTTCAGCAGATGAGCACAACGGTTCAGGAATTGCGCCTGCAGGCTGATAAAGAAATTGCCGACGTGGCTAGCGCCATCAACACCATTTCCAGTGATTTGGTGGATCTCAATAACAAAATCATTCAAAACTCGACCACCGGAGCCGATGTCAGCGATCTGCGCGACCGCCGCGATACCAAGCTGGATGAATTGGCCGGGTATGTCGATATTTCATATTTCTATCGCGGTGATGGCGATGTGGTGGTGTTCACCAAAGCTGGCCGCACGTTAGTCGATAACACAGCCGTCACCACATCTCACTTGGCGGCCAGTTCTTCATCGTCCACCACCACCCACGCCGAAGGTGACTTCAGCCCCATTTATGTGGGTGCCCAAACGGATGCCAATGACATCACCACCGAAGTGCGTGATGGCGAACTAAAAGGGTTGATTGATTTACGCGACGGCACATTGGTCGATTTACAAAGCCAACTCGACGAAATGGCGGCTGAACTACGCGATGTCATCAACTTGGTCCATAACCGGGGTACTTCCTATCCCGGTGCGACATCTCTGAACGGCACACGCGCTTTTCTCAATGCCGGGACCGCCGCCGTCGCACCTGCAGCTGGTGAACAAACCATCACCATGGCCAACAGTTCCGACACCCGCATCACCCTATTTGATGCATCGGGTAATCAGTACGCCACCACTACAGTGCAAACCATCATGGCTTCGGCAAGCTACGGTTCCGGCGCTGCCGCAGCCAACGGTCCTTGGAATATCGCCGAAGTCGCAGCCACCATGGAAGATTGGTTACAGCTAAACGGCGCAACCAACGCCAGCGTTGCCATTGACGCCACCACCAAGAAATTCAACATCAACCTCAATACCACGACGTACTACATGGCGATGCGCGATGAAGTGAATTCAGCAGGAACCGTTCCGGCGCCGGTTGGCAGTACGGCTGCAGACGCAACCATAAAATTTGATGCCAACGGCGATAGCGTTATCGATGAAACGGTGAGTGGATTTTCCAACTTTTTTGGTCTGAACGATCTGTTTGTCGATGACATGGCCGATAACATTTGGGAAACCGAGGTCATGACGAGCACGTTCAGCGCGACGGCCGCGACGCTGACCATCTATGACGGCACAACCTCAACCAATGTTGCGGTCACCGCAGGGGATAGCCTTAGCACCATCGCCGCAAGCATCAACGCCGCAACCGCGGCAGGTGTCACGGCAACCGTGATTCCCGATGGCTCGGGGTATCGGCTGCGCCTCGCCAGCGACAATGGCGGAAATTTCACCGTCACCCAGGCGGCAGGCAATACGTTACTGACGGACACGTCCATGCATAGCGCCGACGTGCGTGTCAGCGCCCAAATCCGTGTACGCACCGACATCATCTCCACCCCAAGCCGGGTCACCACCGGGGCAAGCCAATGGGATGCCAACAAGGGGGCTGCCGGCGAATACTTTCAAAGCAAGGGCGATAACACGATCATCAAAAGCATGACGCAGACTTTCAACAGCCTGAACACCTTCGACGCAGCCGGAGCGATGGGTTCTACGTCAATGACCTTTGTTTCGCGTTCAACCAGTATTTTATCGTTCAACGCGACACAGGCTGATTTGAACGAAAGCCAACGCACCTATCAAGACAATTTAACCACCAGTCTGAAAGTCAAATCGGACACCTTCCGAGGCGTCAACTTGGACGAAGAAATGTCCAATCTGATCTTGTTCGAACAGGCTTATTCCGCTTCCGCCCGCGTTGTATCGGTGATCCAAGCCATGTTCGATGCGCTTGAAAACATCATCTAATAAGGTGGGGAAAGGAGACTGCAATTATGGTTGATCGCATTTCAAATTATGCCACCAGCACTCAGTTGATGAGCTACCTGAACCGCACGCAAAATCGCCTCATCGATTGGCAGTTTCAGCTATCCTCCCAACAAAAGTCCGCTGACTATCAGGGCATATCAAAAAATGCTCAATATCTGTTGGGCCTTGAAGCATCGCGCGATGCCATCGGTGGATTTCAAAAAAACAACGAAATCATGAATGTTCGTCTGAACATTACCGCCACGGCCTTGACCAGCATGGAAACGAACATCAATGATTTCAAAAAGAATCTTGCAACCTTTACCAACACACAAGGCAAAACCGAAGCAAACATCGCAACCATCCAACAAAATGCATTTAATTCACTGCTTTCGCTCCAGGCGTACCTGAATACGCCCGTGGGTTCACGCTACGCCTTTGGTGGTGGGCGGGTGGATGGCGCCCCGGTGGATTTGGGACTGACCAACTTGGCGGACTTTCAAGCGACCTTCAATGGCGCAACCGTGAGCTATCCCACCACCCGCGATGCGCACATTGAAAACTTTACCATCGCCAAAGATTCCGCCGGCAAAGCCAACTGGCTGACATTCGAGCAAGATGGCGACGGCAACACCGCCACTGCAGGCACCGGCACCATCACTGCAACGACAGCCCAATTTGCCAATGTCAGCGTTGGTTCAACCATCGAAATCACCGGCACCACCAACAACAATGGCACCTACACCGTGAAAGCCGTAACCGGCGGGGGCACTAAAATTGAAGTCGTGACACGGATGCTGACCAATGAGTTGAATAACGCCGCCGCCGTGATCACACCGTCTGGTGGCACTGCATTAACACTGGATGACTTCACCGATTTATCGTTTGACCGCGCCACCAACCGGATCACCGTTGGTGCCGCCAGCTTAGGGACCAACGCGCTTAGTGGACTGACGGTGGGCTCCACCTTCACCGTTTCCGGTACCGCCCAAAACAACGGCACCTACACCGTGGCCGCCGTGGCCGCCAATGGCAACACCGTCGATATCGTGCCTAAAAAATTGACCGACGAAGGCACCGCCGCAACCCCGACACTCAACTTCGCGGGCAATCAAACCTTTACCGTTAATGCCGGTGACGACACAATTTCAGCCGCCGCAGGCAACTATACCGGCGTCACAGCAGGCATGAGCATCGTCATTGCGGGTACGGCATCCAACAATGGCACCTATACCGTAACGTCGGTGGCATCGGATGGGTCATCCATCAACGTGCGCCAAACCCTAACTGCAGAGGCCGCCGTCGCCAGCACCGCCGTAGTCAGTAACGCCGATGGCACCATCGCCTCAAGAACCTACTATTCCGGCGATGAATTAAGTCTCACCCATCGTGTAGACGACAGCCGCAGCTTTGAGGTTGACCTCAATGGCTTGGATCCGGCGTTTGAAAAGGCCATCCGCGCCATGGCCATCGTTGCGCAAGGCGATTACGGCACCGAAGGCGGGCTAGACCAGAACATCGCGCGCGCGGAAAATGCCCTTTACCTGCTCAACAGCGCCTATGACGGCACGGTCGGCGGAACGGCTCCTTATGGGGATGAACTGACCAGCAACATCAAAGGCCTTCAAGTGACGTTAGGTTATCAGCAAGTTCTTATTAAACAGACCACCGTCAGCCACGTCAGCTACAAGGGTTTTTTGGATACCCAGATCGGCAACATCGAAAATTCCGACGAATTGGAAACCATTACCCGGTTGCTGGATGACCAGCGTGCACTGGAAGCGTCCTATCAGGCTTTGGCGCGCATTCGCGAACTCAGTCTGATCAACTACATGTAATCAAGGGTTATTAATAAGTTGCCGGATTACCCTGGACATACCCTACAGGCAATCCTATCCTTAACACCTATTATTCATTCGCAATTGGCTATCCTTAAGACCTGAGAGTGGAGCTCATATGTCAACGCAGACCTATTCATCCATACCTGCTGCGGGCTCACCCAGCCATTCTGAAGCCTGGGCCTTAACCGAAGCCGCGCGACGTATCGCCATGGCGATAGAACGCGCCGCCGCTGCCGAAGAATTGCAAATCCCCGCGGCAAACCGCGAATTGCGCGACGCCATCCGCCTCAATTGGCGCCTTTGGACGATTTTTCAGGCCGAGTTAACACTGGAAACCAATCCCGTACCCATGGATTTACGCCAAAACATGCTTACGCTGTGCCAGTTTGTCGACAATCATACGATTATATGCCTGCGTGACCTTGAGCCCAACCAGATCAAGACCCTGATCGACATCAACCGCAACATTGCCCAAGGTTTGTTGGAAGGCTTGAACAGGGTCCTCGATAACGAGGCCAAACAGGCTCAATCAAACGCCCAATCGGGTAACGCCGCCCCCGTCAGTCGCGGCAGCCTGAACACCAACGCCTAAGTCTTACGCATCATTGGCGCACGCTTGTCTTTTTGCGCAGAAATGCTATACTTTGGGGGTCGCATAGGAATGGCCCAGAAGGGCGTCATGGGCACGGTTGCGGTGCCCTCAGTGGAGATCGGGAAGAATGAACCCGTTAAGTGCCTATGGCCTGAGTCTCGGAAGCGTCTTGAGCAAGCTCTCGGCGAATAATTTTCGTTTCGGCTTTGAGCAGCAATTCAGCCAGATTCAAAAAACGACCGTCAACCGGATCAACTCTGAAATTGATCGCGTTAACAACAATGACGACACCCCCAAACGCCTCGCCGCATTGGAACGTGAATATGTCACGCTGGAAAAGAACAAGGCGTTAATCGACAGTTTCGACTTCGACATGAGATCAAACCAAACTCGCCTCGCGCGCATGGCAACGGCAGCAGATGAGGCCATTGCCGCATTTTCAAACGAAGACGCCGACACCAACTTGACCGCCACTGAACTGGCGACCCTAACGGCGAAACGCGATAAACTGATCGAGGATACCGAAGGCCTACTGCTTTCCATTCATCCTGACATTGCGACCCCTTACGTCGTCCGCGATGTCAAAAACATGCTGGATACGCTGAAAAGCATGTCCCCAGTAGAGGGAGTCGTTGATGCGGCAGGGACCGAGCCGGCAACCAATGCAAATCGGCAAATCCTTACCGATATCACGACATTAAAAAACCTGATCGACACGGCCTATAACGTCACCACCACGACCGAAGAAAACACCACCTATATTTCTTTAGATCTATCATCGACCTTGGCGACTAAACTCGCAGATATGACTGAAATATCGGACGTCGAATTGCAGCGCCGCGAAGACGAAGTCACCGCCATCAAATCCAAATACGGCAACATCTTGCGGGTGATTTCCCTGTCTTTCGAAGCGCGCATTGATTCTCTGGAAAAGCTTGGCGCGTCTTTGGAAGGCAACCAAATTGACCCCGGGTCGGTAATGAATCTGTTTGTATAGTTGCTCACCCAAGAACCCCTTTCTGCGGTTCTGCTCCGTTCACATTTTGGGGATTTAACGTGCCTCTTTTGATCGACTTCAAATCCGGCGATAAACTGATTATCAACGGCTCCGTACTCGAAAACATCGGCAGTAACACCAAGATTTTGGTGCACAACAACTCCGCTATTTTACGTGAAAAAGAAGTCCTGGCGGGTGAAGATGCACAAACGCCGGCATCCCGCGTGTATTTCGAGCTGCAAAATGCCTACATCTCCCTTGATCAAACCGAACGTGAAGGCTGCCTCAAGCGCTTTGACCAACGCCTTAATGAATTTATCGCTGCATGTCCCAGCGCCATGGAAATTGCCCTCAAGGTGCGCGATCACGTCAATAATGAACGCATATACAAGGGTCTAAAAGAGGCACAAAATCTAATCAAATATGAATCAAAAGTACTTCAAAAATTCAGCGAACAGCTGAAAGCTTTCTTGGCGGAAAATGACCTAGAGGACGGGCCTTCTTCTCGAGACGATGAGCAAGCTTGATTGTCATTTCAAGTGTTTTCATACGCCATTGTTTTGTATTGGGAGAACAATCCGATTGCAATGGCAATAGCCTTCGTGCTTTTGCACGTTCATCGGACAACGCCAAGCAGGCCTGCGGCGCACGCCGTCTTCCTCATCGATCAAGCGAGCTGACATCTCTCAAACGCCTTGGAGGTTCCAAGCAACATCGCCATCCTGCCGCTGCCGCCCAAATCCCCGGAACTCAACCCGGTCGAAAACGTCTGGCAATTCATGCGCGACAACTGGCTCTCCAGCCGCATCTTCAAATTCTACAACGATATCGTCGAGCACTGCTGCTTCGCCTGAAACCGACTCATCGACCAACCCTGAAGGATCATGTCCATCGGTCTACGAGAGTGGGCGCGTCAATGATTCCTTGTGCAAACCAGTATAAGTCGTACCGTTCACCAAGGAAATGCTGGCGGTACCAGCCGTCAATGCAGCGATGGAGATCGAAACCGTACCGTAGGTGAAAGTCTGAGCCGAAGATGGAATGTTTAAACGCGCACGGGTTCTTGACGCTTGCAGATGCTTACGAAAAGTTGGAGGATTGGCGTCAATACTACAATAAGGTTCGTCCTCACAGCACGATCAGGTACAACGTGCCGATTGCATTGCAAAACCCCGGTAACGAAGCCAGCCCGTTACCGGGGTTACAGCCGGAAAGCTCCAGCCTCCGGCGGTCCAAACTTCGGTATCAGAGCAACATTAAGCTCAGATGATGAGTTGATTGAAATACAGTGATATGGACGTTTTAGATCGCTTTTTTGATATAGCGGCCCGCATGCCAGATCATAAAGCCGTGCATGAGGCATGCGGCGTCATCACCTTTGGAGAACTGGCCCACTTCATATCCAGGATTGCACACGAAACAGCCGTGTGTTCACATCCTAAAGTTTTAATTTGCCTGCCACAGGGTGCCAATGCCTATGCGGCAATGTTCGCTACGCTCATGGTGGGCGGGTATTATGCCCCCATCAATCTGGACGCTCCTGCTGAGCGTCAACAAAATGTGATTGATCAATTTAAACCTAACGTCATCATCACCAATACTAATGCTCAAAATAAATGCGATCTCGATGTTGCACAAATTGGCTCAGCCCAGGTCATCAATTTGGACAAGCTTGGTGATGACGTTCTCTCCCAGCCGCTTGCACAACATGAATTGGCGTATGTGATTTTCACATCTGGCTCAACCGGAATTCCCAAAGGCGTTGAAGTTGGGCGCCAAGGGCTGGGGCATTACATTGACTGGGCCATCCAGGCAATGGCCCCTTCGCCCAACGATAAATGGTCACAGTTCCCGCCCATTTCGTTTGATTTAAGTGTTTTGGATATCTACGGGGCGCTCTGTAGTGGTGCGACACTATACCCATTCACAAGTGAAGTTGACCGCATGATGCCCGCACGAACCATTCAAAAACATGGCCTGACGATCTGGAATTCCGTGCCGAGCGTTATCGGTATGATGATGCAAGCGACACAACTTACAACCACCCATTTGCGGACGCTGCGCCTCGCGACATTTTGCGGTGAACCATTATTGCCAGAGCATCTTGACGGTTTATTTTCAGCACTTCCCAATCTCATCGTACACAATACCTATGGCCCAACAGAAGCGACCGTCTCTTTTACCCTCATAAAATTAACGGCAGATACCTACAAACTGCATTGCAAATCCTCCGCCGCGCTTGGCTCCCCCATTTCTGGGATGGAGCTGCATTTAGTTGGAGGTAGCCACTCAAATGAAGGAGAAATCGTCATTTCAGGGCCGCAAGTCGCCAAAGGGTATTGGAACAATCCCAAAGCGACGCACCAAGCGTTTCGCACTCTTGATATCAATGGCGTGGCAACTCAAGCTTACTTCACAGGGGATTGGGCGGCCTATGAAGAGAACGATTTATTTTTCGTATCTCGCATTGATTTTCAGGCCAAAATAAATGGCTACCGCATTGAACTTGAAGATATAAATGCGGCTGTCCGAAAGTTAACATCTACCGTGGCATACGCCGTCGTGGTTAGAAACGAACTTCATTGTTTCATAGAACAAGATCCCAAAGAGCCCCTCAATCCATCAGAACTCGTTAAACACCTGGGCAACCACTTGGAAACATACGCAATTCCCAAGTATTTTCATCAAGTGAGTAGATTGCCCCGAAATGTTAATGATAAGATAGACCATAGGGCGCTGGAAGAACACGTTCAGAAGAACGTGTAAGTGTTTTCAGAAAGGAACGCTATATGTTGAAATCCCCATTTGATTTGGTTGCTGATGCTTTGGGATGCAGCACTGATAGCCTCAGTGACATGAGTGCCCTTAATGCCCATCCTATGTGGGACAGCCTTGGTCATCTCAATGTCATGATGGCGCTAGAAGAGCACTATGGCGTGTGTATAGATGATGACGGCATTCGCACCCACCAGTCCATGGCAGGAATCATTCAAACCTACAAAGCCAAGTTAACGGATAGTGGCGCTGCTAACCTGAGACTCGAATCTGTCTCCTAGAAGGAGATAGATATGAGGCGTTCAAGCTTCACAGTAGAACAAATTATGAGGATTTTGTGCGAACAGGAGACGGGGCAGAGGGCTGCCGACGTTTGCCTCTGTCATGGCGTCAGCAAGGCGATGCTCGACAACGCCATGGTCAAGAACATCAATTCAAAAAGTGTTGTCTTCTAAAATTATTGAGAGAGCATAATGCCAATTCTAAAACTCACCGACGAAGAATTGGACAGCTATCTTTACGATTTGGGTTTGCGCTCTGGACACCATGTCCTCGTACATAGCCGCTTGCTTGCCCTAGGCTATCTTCAACGTGGAGCGGCCAGCGTATTCGACGCCTTGCAAAATGCCATTGGCCCTCAGGGAACGTTGATCGTCCCTGCCTTCAATCTTTATATGCCTGAAGGATACATATTTGATCCACATCACACAGAACCTCAGGGAATGGGTAGCCTCACCAACTTCATTTGGAACCAAGGCAATTGGCATCGCAGCGCTTGCCCGATTCACAGCCATTTGGGCGTAGGCAATAAAGCCAATTTACTCGACACTGTTAGCGGTAACGTATCGCTAGGTGATGGTTGTGACTTTCAAATTTTTCATGAGCATGGATTTCATATGCTCATGTTAGGGGTAAACTTTAATGAGGGTGCAAGTTATATGCATTACGTTGAGTACACAGCCCGAGTGCCTTACAGAGAGTCCATACAGATACCGCGACGGCGAAAAGATGCTCATGGCAATATATTGGATATTATTGTCGAATATTATGGCCGCCCGACGGCAGATTTACGCGATGGCAACAAACACCGGAGATACCTCGAAAACTATAACGCTGTTGAAGAGTTAATGACAAACCACGGGCTGCTCACAAGAAAGCCTTGTGCCTATGGTTACAGCACTTACATGACCGTTAAAGAGGCGCACGATTGCGCCATGTCCATGGTACGAGACGACCCCTACGCGATGGTCCTCGAAAACCCGGAGAGAGCATAATGTCGGCTATAAAGATCGCTTTAATAGGCCACATGGTTCCAAATCCCGTGTCCATGCCTCTATCGACCAACCCAGCCCGTGCAAAAACCCAGATGCAAGCCTTCAACTACACGCGTGTCCTGACGGAAGATGATCGGCTGATTGATCATATTGCTTATTTGAAAGAGAAAAAGGGCCTTCCTCCTGAAACGCCATTTAGTGTTTGGGAGATGTATTTATGCGCTCAATTGTTATTGGCACAAATGCTGAAAGCACACGGCTTTGAGGTCAAAATCATCAACTTCATAGATGACCATAATGCCGAAAAAATCTGGACTGATCTTCACGATTTTGCCCCTGACATCATTGCTGCATCTACAACGTTTGTACTTACTTTCAAACAGTTTATGGGGCTTGGGCAAACCCTTCGCAAACAATTTCCCAACACTTTTTTAATGGCAGGTGGACATCATGTATTCACGACGTTGAATCATGCCACGGACGAAACTGCCAAGTCGTATCTGCGCGACACAGGATTTGATGCATTTGTCGTTGACCCGCAGGGCGAACATGCAATGCTGCAAATTGCCCAAACATACCCCAATCGATTGAATGCAATACCTAATCTAGTCATCCGTGATGGTAATGATATTGTTCTCACGCACCGCAGCGCCGAGGACAATGATATTAATTTTACGTTGAGCAGCTTTGAAAACATTCTACCCGGCAGCATTGCAAACGTTCGGACGGCGCGGAGTTGTTCTTTCAAGTGTGCCTTTTGCTCATACCCTTCCGTTGCCGGACCGCTGGCGACACTCAGCATGGAAAATGTTCGTCTAACATTAAAAAGAATAATGGATGCCAAATTGAGCGCCATATTTTTTGTTGATGATACATTCAATGTCCCGAAGGATCGTTTTGAAAATGTTCTCAACATCATGATTGAGATCGGTTTCAATATTCCGTGGTATTCCTTCATTCGCGCGCAATACATTGACGAAAAGATCGTGGCTAAAATGAAAAGTACCGGCTGTGCCGGCGTGTACCTAGGTATTGAATCAGGATCGAACGACATTTTAAAAGCCATGAAAAAAGGGGCAATCATAGACTTCTACAAACGCGGAATTGCTTGGCTCAAACAGGCAAATATCCTCACCGTAGGGTCGTTCATCATGGGTTTCCCCGGTGAAACGGAGCATACCGTACAGATTACTCAGAGATTCATCGAAGAGTCTGATCTTGATTACTACTACATACAGCCCTTCTATTACTTGCATCACACCCCAGTTGAGGATCGCGCTCAAGAATATGGCCTCCAAGGTGAAGGCGCATTTTGGAGCCACAACACGATGAACTGGGTAGAAGCCACCGCACACGTAAATCGCATATTCATGGAAATTGACAACGTGACCTTCATCAACCCTGACTATACGTTATGGGAAATTGCCTACTTGCGTGCCAAGGGCATGACACTGGAAGAAATTAAATCCTACCGCGATGAAATCAATACCCTAACTCGAAACCAAATGACCCGGTTTGGCTTGACTGAAGCCAATGCGTTGCCTCGTGTTACAAGCCGGTCAGGATACGCTCAAGATACAAACGTGCCATGATGCCAATTTGCGAAATTCATGACCTATTAGGCGGGGTATGATTCAAGTTAGACCTTCTTCGGCACACAGTATAGAACGGTTTCAAGCAGCATATCGCCATAAACACGCAAAAACATATCGTAATTAACGGACAGGCTATGGACGAACAACGGCAATTCCCATAGGTCGCGCGGCCGATGGTAGAGACATATTGCCAGTACAGGATGATAAGTTTCGATGCACTGTCGCGCCCCCATCAAGGCATTTTGCTCAGCCCCCTCAACATCCAACTTGATAAAATTTGGGGCCGCATTAAACAGGCAATCATCAATGGCGAGACCGGAAATTGAATTCGTTACAGCCTTATCCCGTATGCCCTCAACGACGCAACTCGACGCGGCTTGATCTGCGCTAAATGTTAAGATTTCTGACTGATGCCAGACTCCTGCGGGGTAAACAAAAAATCGCAACCCGTTATCGTCAGACCGCAGCTTCGCCACTCTGGATTTGAGTGCGGCAAGGTTTTTTCTATCGGGTTCAAAACAAGCCCCATATTCAAAGAAAATATTTCGCTCTTTGCAAACACGCGCCAACGTTCCAACGGTGTCACCTATATACGCCCCCGCATCCACAAATCGAACGGCGTCAATGTTTGAAAACACGTCAATATCATCTGGAAAATATTGTATGTTCCCATCTGGGATAACATAATTCTCGGGACTGAAGTCACGCCGAAAAGCCGCTATTGTATCCAGCAGGTTTTTGCTTTTTTCATCACTCAATAGCGTTCGGAATTCAGCAATACCCTCATCATTGACCATGTCAGAAAGCGTGTCTGAATACCAAAGGCTCATACCCTTCAAAGACTGAATAATGGCCGGAAATTTTAATACGGATTGGGTAAAGTCGAATACATTTTCGAACCCCTGAGAAACCAAGTTCGATTTAATTTTGGTACTGATAAGACCGACGGATATAAAAATATATGCTTGTTTATTTCGAATTTCATGGGCCCGAATAACGGGTTTACCCTTACATGTTGGGGCCTCGTAATAATCATCTACAAAACAATCGATCCGCGTACCTTCTGACTGTATAATATCAAAAAAAAATTTTCCCTGAATGCCGGCTCCATAAATGTATACCCCATCCATTGCACACATTTCATTCACCATAAATTATCTTGCGCAGAGGTAACGTCCAGTCTTGATTTAATCCGTTAAAATGCTCACGCAATGCCAACTTCGAGACCTTGCCAGTTGACGTCAAGGGCAAGCTTTCTAGAAAAAAATACTTCAGTGGGCGTTGATGTGGTGCTAAGTGAATATTGGCAAGGCGATGGAGTTGGGGGGCAATGTTTTTATTGCCTTCGGTAATGCATATGGCAATGGCGACCTCACCAAACATTTTATCTTCAACGCCAATGACAGCTACTTCACGAACCTCATCGTCCTGGGCAATTACTGCCTCAATCTCCTTGGGGTATATATTGATCCCCCCAGAAATAATGACGTCTTTTTTTCGTGACACGTACGTCAGAAAGCCGTCGCCATCAAAATAGCCCAAATCACCCGTCAGGAAAAAGCCATCGATGAAGGCCTGCCGTGTGGCTTCAGGTTGCTTATAATAGCCATCAAAGACGACAGGGGACTTCACCGCGATTTCACCAATTGTGTTAATTGGGATAATTCTGCGCGCATCGTCCAGAATGCGCACCTGAACATTTGAACACGGGGTGCCTACCGTCATATATTTTTGGGTTGCATCGTCCTTGGTCAAATTGGTGGCGATGGCAATTTCCGTAGCGCCATAAATTTCGTTAAAATCACAGCCTATCGCTTCAAAGAGTTGGTTCTTAAAACCTGCGTCAATCGGTGCCGATGATGTCACAATGGTTTTTAAAGATCGAAGTTGCTCAGCATTTTGCAAAAGCGCGTCTTTTAACGCGTATAGGTGAGAGGAAACACTTATGGCAAAGCTGACTTTATACTCATGAACAAGACCAAGCCAAAGCTTTGGCGCAAACTTTGTAACGTACACCAGGGTTGCGCCGAGCAATAGCGCCACATAGACCAAGCGTTGCCCCAAAGAATGAAAATAAGGGGATGCGCACAGCACAACATCGTCAGATGAGAGATTGTATAAATCCCAAGTTTGTTTTGCGCGTTTACACTTTGTCTCTTGCGATAAAACCGTCGGCTTAGGCGTGCCCGTCGAGCCCGAAGAAAACGCGATCAGAAAACCGGCTTGGTCCGTCCACGGGAAAGAAGCTGGTATTTCAGAAGTTACCGTGTCAGATTCAAAGTGCTCAAGCTCTCGTGTGGAAATAAAGATGAGGTCGCCACACATCAACGCTTTAATTTTGTGCTCGAGAATAGGCTCGTAGATGACAACACAAACATCCGTCGTTTCCCAATTTTCTAGCTGTTGTTCTGACGGCAACTGCGAATTGGTTGGTATACAAACCCCATCAAGGCGCGCGACCCCTAAAGAGATTGTTATGGAATGGAATGGGTCTTCTACAAGAATGGCAACCCGAGGCTGTTTTTGTTCAATTCGCGCATACAGGAACGCCGCCCACAAATCCGCCTGACGGCTGAGCGCTCCATAACTATGGATCTGACCTTGAGCGACCAGCGCATTTTTTTGCGGGAAACGCTTTGCCATATCGCGAAAGGCAGTATAGATGTACGCCATAAAATACCCTATTACGTGGTGGTTTTATTATTAATCACCTGTGTAAGCCCCCCCACAGTGTGTAAGCGGGGATCAACTAATTCTTGAGGTTGAAATCGAACTGAATATTGAGTTTCTAGCGTTAAAATTAGACTTAAAATTGCAAACGAATCAAGAAGGCGACTGTCAACAAAATTGGTTGTTTCGTCCACCACCACCTCCTCCCCTGTAGCGTGATTGCGAATATAGTCTGCTACGAAGGATTGAATTTCGGCTTTTATTGTGTCTGTCATATCATCCTCATCTATTCAATCACGTCCCAGCTTAGGCGATCACCAACCTCCAGGTCTTTTGCGGCCTTTCGCCCTAATACGGTGGGTTTGAACCTCGGCTCCAGGCCGTAACCTGGACGAACAGATTTGATGTTGTTGTCGCTAAATATCTCACCCTTGCGAATGGGGGCACTAACATACAGAGATCTACGACCATATTGGTTTTGTTGGGCTGCTGACGTCAATTCATATTGGACACAGCCTACCGCTTTTTCAGCACGGCGAATTTCATCTACCATCATCTGAAATTCAGGAACCGTAAGAGAGAAAAAACCATCAACTGTCTGTTCACCATCGTCTAATTTGATATGTTTTTCAATCACCGAGGCCCCGAGGGCAACGGCAGCAACAGAAACACCAATGCCAACGGTGTGATCGGACAGACCTGCTGGGCATGAAAAGGTTTCTTTTAAGTTTTGAATGGTTTTAAGGTTTACTTCTTCAGGCGGCGTTGGATAAGCTGTGGTGCATTTCAGTAGAATTACGTTTGGACATCCATGCACTCTGAGACATCGTACCGCAGTATCGATATCACTGATATTGGCAAGGCCCGTAGATACGATAACCGGCTTTCGTGTTTTGGCAACTTTTTGCAAGAGAGCCAGATCAACAATTTCCGGTGAGGCAATCTTATAAGCTTTGACCTGATACTTTTCCAACTCATCGACCGACGTTTCATCAAAAACAGAACCGAAAAGTTCAATTCCCAGTTTACCTGCTTCTTCAAAAAGCTTTCCCAACCAATGCCAAGGCGTATGTGCGTATTCATAAAGCTGATACAAATTTGCATAGGCCGCCCAGGCGTTATTTTGAGGGATCGCAAAATCAGGATTGTCCGTGTCGAGTGTTAAGGTATCAGGTCGGTACACCTGAATTTTTACGGCGTCGGCGCCTGCTTCATGGGCTGCGCGCAGCAGACGCAGAGCGTGATCAAGCTTACCCCCGTGATTACCGGATAGCTCTGCAATAATATAAGCGTCTTCACCATCACCTATCCGTTTGTTGCCAATTTTAATGTTAGTCATAATCGCAAATCTCGTACGACAGGCGCCCAGCTGCGCGTGCGGTGGGCGGTGCTGGCCGCGTGCAAAAGCTCTATCCCTTCGTTGGCGTGATCCCACCCATAAACATATGGCGAATCATGGCGGCCACTAACCCGGAATACTTCGAAAGCATCTGCAATATCGCCGTATAAATTGGCAAATGCCTCAACGAAGCCTGCCGGATGGCCTGGCTTAAAGCGCTCTCTGATTTCATCTGGATAAACGCAATTGCCCCGGTCGTATGTTATACGCGTTGTGTCTTTACGGTAGATGTGCAGATGTTCGGGATCTTCTTGCAGCCATTCAGCACTCCCCTTGTCGCCGAACAATCTGAGCTGCAGTCCATTGCGATACCCCAGCGCAGTCTTGCTGACCCAGAACGAAGCACGAAAATCATTTTCATAATTTACCCATAGATAAGCATCATCGACGATGCCATCGAAGTCTGAAAAATGATGAAAATCAGCATTAACGCTCAGCGGGGCAAGGTCCGTCAAAAAATGACAGATATGATGAACATGCACCGCCAAATCCAACAAGATGGTGGGTATCTCACCATCGCGGAGCCTCCAAGATTGCGGATGCATTTTTTCCGTCGGTTGAATGAAGCCATCCGATGGCATCTCAAGCTGAATTTGTTTGAGCTTCCCAAGCGTTCCGTCTTCAACGTGACGCCGCAAATCACGCATCATCGGATAACCACTATAATTGAAGGTCACGGCCAGAAAGCCTTTTGATCGGTCCAAAGCATGCTTTATTTGTAATGATTGCTCTAAGGTAGAGACCATTGCTTTCTCACAAATCACCCCAAGACCTGCTTCAAGCAAACCGCACACAATATCCGCATGATTGGGAGTCGGCGTTAAAACCACAACTGCATCAAGATTGTCTTTTTCTGCTGCAACATATTTGGTCCAGTCCGAATAAATTTTATCTTTTGCCAAATGCCACGCATGGCCAGTTTGATCACTGATGTTCTGGTTGCGGCTAAAGCAGCCTGACACGACACGCCAGCGATCATCAAGCTGGCTGGCAGTCCAATGGGCATAACCCACCGCAGAGGCAAGCGAGCCCCCGACGAATCCAAGTCTTAATACTGTAGTTGTCTTATCAAATCCGATCAAAATATTCTCATTTATGGGCTTGGGTTGCTAAGGATGGCTCACGCACAACATAGTGAAAATCTCTAGAACATGCGCCGTTGAAAATTTCGGAAATGTCATCTCCATAGGTATGGTGCAAATCAATATCTTGGAACCCAAAATACTCGTTCATCAGTTTTACATATTTATTATGACGATGGATAACTGCGATCCACGGCACACCTGGCGCGACATTATCGCAGTGATTCAATTGCCAATTCAGGGCCAACAAGACATCGCTAAACCCGGCGGCATCGCCACAAACAAACCATCCTCCGATCAAGAAGCTGCGACTGTTCCTGGTTTTTATCCCATGCCAAATATAAAGACAGGGCGAGCCATTTTTCATAAGCAAGAATGACGACCTCTGGACATTAAACCACCAGGAATAATGATCTAAGTACGATATTCGATTTGCACTGATCATATTTTGACAATTCGCATCCAGATTTCGACTGATGAGGTAATGATTGATGTCTCTATCAGAAACAGATCGGATACGATGTTCGTCAGTCAGCTGCCTATCTTCTTCGTGTGCCCCAAAAGATCTTACGTCTTGGCCGGGGATGCTAGGTCCCAACCCAAGAAGCACATGCGAAATGCGGCGCGTCCCAAGTCCATCAATGGTTACCTTAGGAGTGGTGCAAAGGCGTCGTACACGCTCATAGTTGTGAACCAAAGTTTTAACAAATGCAGGAACCTTCTCGACTTCACTTTGCGACCAATTTTCAATATGGAAGAAATGCCCGATGTCTTCTAAATGGTTTAAGTCCGTGCGCTGACTTTCAGCTAACGCAAATGTGAGTGCTGGAATGCCCAAGGCCATAAGCTGATAGAGAATGCCCCCAGCAGCACCAATGTATAAATCACTCTGAAGGAGGTGGTTATACAGATCGACCTCTCCCACCAACGGTGTAACGGATGATACGTTATGATAGCGCTCAACGAAGGCAGATGTGTTTTTAGAGAGCGGCCCCAATACAGGAACCAGTTTAATATCCCGCCCTAAATCAGATTGATGCACAAGCAAGCAATCAATAATCTGGGCGCAAAGCTCAATGTCCCCCGCACCACCAACGCCAAGCATAATTGTAAAAGGCGCCTGCGAAGCGCCGACTTGTCGTTTAGGCTTATTGTGAAACGGAGCACTCAGTAAGGCATAATCAGGACCCAGTAGCTTTTGTGCGGAAGATGGGAGCAGCGTGTCATAAGCCGTCTGTGTCTCATCCCCACGCCATTTGGGATCAATTAACACATCGCATTGATGGTGACGCAATAGATCATCTATAACGCAAATCTTAACGCCCGCCTTTTGTAACACGCCCTCCCACTCTCGACCCAAGCGGTAATCATCCACAACAACCCAATCGACAGGCTGTTCTTTCACAATCTCGGCCACCAAACGTGCATCGACTTCCAAGTCAAGGCGTTCTGGTGGCCTGTCATAAAGCGCACGGACGTCCAAGTCGTCAACGAATGGCGCAACAGCATCCTCAAGAAAATCAACTAAGAAAATGCACTGAGCGCCATGGGTTATAAGTTCTCTGGCCAAATCAGCACAGCGCACCATGTGACCCAATCCAGTCATTTCACCAGCATGTGTTCGAAATACAATGGTGCCCATAGCAAAAACCTCTATGCGTCCTTTCCACGGCAATACATTTTTTCGGCTTTATCCCAGTCTTCCTGTGTATCAATGTCCTGAACTTCTGACGATGGTAGAATGTAGGGTATAGAATGGCCTGAAAATGGGGGTATTTCGTTCAAAAAGCCCTCTATTCGTCCCCAACAAAATTGCGCGGCATCGTGATAAGCTGGCTCCAGGTCTTGGGATCTGGATTCAAAGTATTCCGGCTGGAACATCTCTATCGTGCCCTGTTGCGAAATTTTAAAGGCGCGTTGGATCGGAGCCTCAAACTTAACGACGCCAAAACAAAAGAATTTGGATGGATTTTTTTCGAGCAGAGAGAAGGCATCTCGGAGTATTTGCGGTCGCACAAACGGAGCCGTTGCGAGCAAAAGGCAGACAAAATCTGGTTGCCGGTCATTTTCACGCAACCAATTGATCGCATGGCTGAGGGGGCCCCCAATGCCTATATAGGCATCGGCCAGTTCTGCGGGGCGAAGGAACGGCACTTCAGCGCCGTACTTTCTAGCCACATCGGCGATTTCAGGTGAATCAGTGGATACGATAACTCTATCGAAACACTGACTTTCCAGGGCGGCTGTGATGGAATACGCGATGATGGGTTTGCCGCAAAAAAACTTGATGTTCTTATGCGGAATCCTCTCGCTTCCCCCTCGTGCGGGGATTATGCAAACTCGGATAATAACACCTCATGAAAAATGGTTTCTACCAAAACAATGAGTCTTGAACACCAACATCTTCAGAGCCATTCTAACGCTGCGGGATGTTTGTTGTAGAAAGAGCGCTTGCCTCCTTAGCTTACATTGTCAGCTAAAATATAACCCTGTTATTATGAGGCCTCTCCAATAAAATTGAAATCTATTTTTGTATATTTTTTCATACCCTTAAATTACATTTCTGTTGTCAACATGTTTTTGGAGCTTGAAGCCTTTATGACGCCTTTTGCCAATAAAAAAGACAAAATACGCGCTCAAATCGCCACTTTGGTAGATGAATTTAGTGCTCTCCAATACCAAGAGAAAACCTTTGAGCCTGGACAAACGGCAATTCCACCTTCGGGCAAGCTTTTAGGCTCTCAAGAACTCAAAAATCTTGTTGAGGCTTCACTTGATGGATGGCTGACAACGGGGCGTTTCAACACGGCCTTTGAAACGCAGCTTGCTAAATATCTAGGAATTAAGCACGCCTTAACGACCAATTCAGGCTCATCAGCCAACTTGTTAGCGCTGGCAGCCCTCACATCCCCAAAACTCGGTGATAAAGCCCTCAAAGCCGGCGATGAAGTGATCACCGTCGCCGCAGGGTTTCCAACCACGGTCAACCCCATTTTGCAGTACGGCCTTGTTCCCGTATTCGTTGATGTTCACATTCCTACCTACAACATCGACCCTGTGCTGATTGAAGCCGCCATCAGCGATAAAACCCGGGCCATTATGCTTGCTCATACCTTGGGCAACCCGTTTGATTTAGACACCGTCATGGATTTGGCGCGTAAATATGGCCTTTGGGTCATCGAAGACACCTGCGATGCCCTGGGGGCCACATATACTCCAGCCACTGAGATACGCAGAAACCACCTCAAACCCATCGAAGCGGCAAAGCCACGATTAGTTGGAACGTTTGGTGATGCTGCGACGTTGAGTTTTTATCCCGCCCACCACATCACGATGGGTGAAGGGGGGGCAATTTATACCGATAACGGAAAACTTAAGCCCGTAATTGAATCGTTTCGGGACTGGGGACGTGATTGCTTTTGTGCACCGGGTAGCGACAACACCTGTGGCAAACGGTTTTGCTGGCAACTTGGTGATATGCCTGAAGGTTATGACCATAAGTACATCTATAGCCATGCCGGCTATAACATGAAAATTACGGATATGCAGGCCGCCTGTGGATTGGCACAGTTGGAACGGATCTCGGATTTCGTCGAAGCTCGCAAAACCAATTTCGCATATCTATACAAGGGACTAAAATGCTGTGAAGATTTTTTGATTTTACCCAAAGCGACCGCCAAATCTGCGCCGTCTTGGTTCGGCTTCACCATCACCCTCAAAGACACCGCCCCGCTCAGCCGCATTGAATTGCTAAAACACCTTGAGCATCACAAAATTGGCACGCGTTTGCTGTTTGCCGGAAACATCACCTGTCAGCCTTACATGGCCGGACGGAACTTTCGAGTCAGTGGATCCTTGGAAAGAACCGACCTTATCATGAACAATACATTTTGGATCGGTGTCCAACCCGCCTTAACAATCGAAATGCTCGATTATGTTATTGCGGTAATAAAAGACTGCTTAGGGGTTGTGTAATCATATTTGCATATAACCACAATCAGGCCCGACCGCTTTCTGCTCTTGCCACCGCAAAACCCGTTTAATGTTTAACCACCGTTAAAGGGGGGCGCCAGCCCTCTATTTTATTCCACCGTTGACAGTTTTCACCACATTCAATATCAAAGATAAAATATACTCCATCAAAGAACGAAGTATACTTCTCATAAATTGAGAAACCTTGAGCCTAATATGCATACCGCACCCCAAAAACTATATTCATTAAAAATAGGGTATTATGAATAAAAACGAAAAAGAAATGCTCGCAATCTTGCGTCAAGGAAAAGATGAATATGGTTACATTGGCGTAAAATCTGAATTTGAAGCAGAGGGTACTCGTGCAGATGAATTCTTACGCTTGCTTGAAATCACGCGCCGTGCTGACCTGAATGTGGGGTTAAAAGTGGGCGGTTGTGAGGCAATTCGTGACCTCCATGAAGCGCGGCAATTTGGCGTTGATTACCTCATTGCACCCATGGTCGAAACGCCATACGCCCTAACAAAATATATCGAGGCAATTGAAAGAACCTATACTCCAGATGAGCACGCTGACGTAGGTTTTCTATTTAATATTGAAACGATCACTGCCTACAACAATCTTAACGATCTTATTGCTGTTGCAACGAAGTCGAACATAAAACCTGGCGTGGTTTTTGGACGTGTCGATTTTTCGCTTTCACACAACATGGGGCGCGAAGACATCAATAGTGATGCCGTTCAAGAATACGTCTGTGCCGTCGCACAACAGTGCAAAAATAACAATTTGGAACTTGTTGTCGGTGGAGGCGTTTCCATTGAAGCTCTGCCCGGATTGAAGAAAATAAAAGCCATTCGCCTTGATCGTTTTGAAACCCGAAAAATCATTTTTGATGCCGCGCATATTTCGGAAAAAAATATTGATAAAGGGTTGTTGGCGGCCGTACATTTTGAAATCTTATGGCTTGAGAATAAGCAGGAATACTACAAAACCATCTCGCTTGAAGATGAAACTCGTATTCACATGCTTAGGTCACGCTGGATATAGAGGTACTCAGGCATTTGGCATCAACCATCAATACGATTTTATTCGACCTCGATGGTACCCTGATCGATAGCGCTGTTGAGACTGGCGTCGTTCTAAATTTGATGCGGGCTGAACGTGGGTATGTCTCATTAGAAAACAGCCAATTTCGCCACTTGATCAGCTATGGAGCAGGCAGCCTTATCAAAATGGCCCTGGATCCAAGTGATGAAGACCTGCCGGAGCTCATTGCCGAATTTCGCGCGAAATATAGCGTCCTAGAGACTCCCACCAGTTCAATTTATCCTACCGTGGTAGAGACCCTAACTATTTTAAAAGGATGGGGGTTTAAGTTGGGTATCTGCACTAACAAACCCCAAAATTTGTGCGCAAAGGTTCTGGCAGATACGGGGCTGGACAGTTATTTCAATTGCATCATCGCTGGTGAATCTTCAATAAATCCAAAACCCCATCCAGAACCCGTTCATTTCGCGATTTCTAGCTTGAGTGCAGATGCGTCTTCGACCGTACTGATTGGAGACAGCACCACGGATCAACGCGCCGCGCAGTCAGCCGGCATCCCTTTCATCCTTTATACGTCGGGCTACAATGATGGGGTGCGAGAAGATCAAGCCTTGGCTTCAATTGGAAAAATGAGCGAATTGCTCGATCTCGATTTATTTAAAAGATAGTGTCCAGAATCTTTCACTTTTTCATTTTTGGCCAGTGTCCGATCTGGTCAGGCGGCAATGCCCACTAAATATGCGAGAGAATTTATACATTATCCAACCATACCCCCCGCAATGCTCCTGAGCACGTCGGTCACGCCAGCATATTATCTTTCATTTCTTCATCTGAAAGAAATGGTGACATGTCTTCTAATGATGGCGACACTATTGTCCCGTCCGCAAGCTGCTTCGAGGACAGTTTCGGGGCAAAGGGTTGGTTTTGATCAACCATGACTTCACAAATCACCGGCCCATCTGTCCTCATCGTTTTCGATATTGCATCGCCCATCTCATCATGCGTAACACATTGAAAGTATGGTATGTCAAACGCAAGGCTGAGCTTACCAAAATCGGGGAACGTCACACCAGATGATGGTCCAGCTCCAACCTCAACTCCATCAAAAAAATTTCGGTGCGTTTGAAATATCGATGAATAACCCTGATTGTTAATGATAAAAATTTTAATAGCGTACTTGTTTCCTACGATGGTTTGCAGTTCTTGCAGGTTCATCATGATGCTTCCATCACCTGCAATACAGACAATAGGCTTTTCACCTGAGCCTTTAAAGGCGCCAATGGCAGCGGGGATTTCATAACCCATAGACGCACAGCCAGAATTCGTCCACAGACGTTGGTTTTGTTTCAAGTTCGCAACTTGAAAACTGATGACGCAAGCCGAACCGTTTGCCGTAACAATGATTTGTCCATCCTCTAGTTGGTTGAACAAACGATCAAAAAAGCAATACGGGTTAATTTTTTCATTATCCCAATATTCCGCGAGGACGACCGGGTATTTGTGCCGGCGCTCCATGCACCACGCGAGCCATCGTGTGTGCTCCTGCTTAGGGCCTCTATTATCGGCATGCGCGGCAAGAATAGGCAGGAGGTCGGACAAATCAGCGTGTAAAATCATGTCACCTTTTACCGTCGGTTTTTTCATCTCCAGCTCATCTATATCAACCCATATTTTAAAAGCTTTCGAGGCAAATGTTGACCAGTTGTAACTGACCTGTCGGATGTTCAATCGACTTCCTAAGACCAAGAGAACGTCTGAGTTCTGGACAACGAAATTTCCCGCTCGATCCCCCACCGTTCCAGGCCTTCCAACATATAAGGGATGATCATTCCAAATTGCGTCATGGGCGTTCCAACCTGTCACGACCGGTATGCCCAGCTTCTCAACAAGTTTGATAAAGGCGGCGTGCTGGCCACTCAGTCGAATGCCCGATCCCGCAAAAATAACGGGGCGGCGCGCGCCAGACAGCTTCTCAAAAATATCCTTGCAGGCTTTGCCCAGGTCAGCGTGCCTCCATGGTTCATCAAGTTCACCGGGATCAAAGGCGGGTAACTCATCCGTTTCTATTTGTGCACCCTGCACATCAATGGGGATATCCAGCCAGCACGGACCAGGTCGTCCGGTCACGGCAAGGTGAAATGCTTTTTCCAGATGGTAACGAATTGATTTTGCATCCGTGATCATTTCGCAGTATTTTGTTATTGGCGTTGCTAGCCGCTCAATATCAATTTCCTGATCACCGTACTGGCGAAGCGCAAGCCCGGTACTTCTGATGGTCGTTTGATACTTCACTTGCCCGGAAATGACGAGCATGCTGATGGAGTCAGTCCACGCACCATACACGCCGTTAAGCGCATTTATGCATCCAGGACCTGACGTAACATTCACCAATGCGGGGCGATTTGTGAGCCGAGAATATGCTTCAGCAGCCATAGCGCAAGCTTGTTCGTGATGATTGAAAATGCACTCTAGGTCATCGTTCGTGCCGAATGACTGGTTCAGATGCATCGCACCACCCCCAGTCACCATAAAGACATGTTCTATGCCGAGCTCGACAACTTTCTGAGCAACGTAGTCCGAAAGTTTCATTTTCATAATAAGCTACTCATCCTTCTGATCAGTTAGCATTGCAATACAACACGACCTACGTATCGACAACGACTATATCATTTCCCTTAAGAATATAGACATCAAGCTTGCGGTTAAATTTGCGGACCGTCTTAAGGACTTCTTCTGGATATAGGCCCGGCACCATAATAATGATGGCATCGACATCTGAGGCTTCCAGGTCTTTTGGCGATACAATTTTGTTGAACATAACAGGACTATATTTGCCCTGTTTAAAATCAGCAGAATCGACGATAAACTCGATTTTATTAATGCGACTGATCGCGAGTAGCGCCAGCGTTCGGTGCCCTGCCCCCCATACGGCGATCTTTTTCCCAGTCGCGGCATATTGAACCACCAGTTCGTTCAAGCGAACGGACAAATCATCCACTTCGGCCACATAGGACAACAAGTTAAGTTGTCGGCGTTTTTGCACAATGATCTCAATGTCATTGTCGTTGTTGATGGCCTGACAGCTAAGAACCTCGAAGCCGTTCATTTCAAAAGCGAGCGACAACGTTCTTTGTGTAAAATAAACGAGATGGTCGGCCACAAACTCATAGAGACACCTTGATGCCAGAAGATATTCCAAATTTGGAACCGTAACATACCCAATGGCATCCGGTGTCGTTACACGGTGAACCGATTGGATAAATGCTTTGGCGTCTGGTTGGTGTTCTAAATAGTTATACGAGAAAAAGACATCCACCTTGGCTTTTGGATTAAAGTCATTGATATATCCAAGGTGAATATTTAGCCCTCTCCCTTTGGCGTACTCAATGGACTTAGGGGCATACTCCAACCCCATAGCATCAAGACCAGCCTCAGCCATAACTTCCAACATGTCCCCCCTTGCACTGCCAATTTCAAGGGCCTTTTTGCCGCGCAAGCCAAATCGGTCAACGAAAGCGTTCATTTCCGTCAGACGCGTTAGTTTAGCGTGAGGAGATAAGACAGCTGCGGTGATGACTTCTTTATAATAATCCACCGGCTCTATTTTTAATTGGACAAGCCCGCACGATGGACATTGAAAAACATCCAACACAATGCCGGTATCTTGCGCAAATTCATCTTCTCGAGGATAAAACTGAGCGGCTTTGGGGAAGGGTTCCATACTAATGATGGGTGCCTCGGTCAATGCTGCAGAACACAGCCGACAACACTCAGAGTTTTGTTCGTGTTTCATCGGTACACCACTTCAACTTCTGCAAAATTGGCTACGTGTCGGAGGAAGGCTTTGAAGACGCAATGGCTTTCCAACCTTTTTGATTGAACCCCATATTGTAGGCTGGCAAGCCATAATCCATACACTTATTGCAGATTTCCGCCGTGTTCTTTTTTTTGTTTATTTCAACAAACGAAGCGTCAAGATAATTGTCCGCTACGATCGTCCGTTCTCCGTTAAAAACAAGGCAACAGACCGGGACCTTTAAATCCCAGCTGATATTCATCTGATTATCTTTGAAAGGGCAGGTGTACGAGCGATAGTCTTTCGTTACTTCTAGGCCTTCGTCAATGTTGACCAATAAAATCTCGCTAAGCGATTCCGTTTGAGGATCCTTAATGCCATCACAATGATCTAGACACCTTTCCAGCGGCATAACCAAAGAATATGTCGCGGACAATGAAAAGCCCAGCTCATCACAGAGCGCTTTCATCTTTTGAAGATTTTTCTGATTGTTGTTGTTGTACAAATGGTAATTTACATCAACAAGCGTATCCGCCCCAAACTTATCAATGTAATGCCTCACGCGGTACATATTCGATTTGACGAGATTGATATCACCACCTGTGTGGGTCTTGTTGTAAACATCTGGATAGTATCCAGATAAGGAGATTTTCAAATATTCCGGAGAGGCCTGAATGACGTGGCGAATTTGATCCGCGGATTTAATCGATAGATTGCTAGACACGGCCGCCGCGATCCCATTGTCGTGGAGATGCTTAATGATCTCCGGCAACTTAGGGTGCAAGAAAGGCTCCCCCCAACTGTACAAACTCACGTGGGTGACGACTTCGGATTCTCGCTTAATTTTGTCCAAGACCCGCGTGAAGTTCTCGAACGACATCATGCCCCTGGGGTACTTTTCCCCATTGATACTGTGTGCGCATGAAGGGCACACCAAATTGCAAGTTCCAACAACATCAATGGTATAAAAAGATTCGCAATAATCGGAATACAAGACAAAGTCTTCACTGGAAAACATCATCTCTTTTAATGATTTGATGATTTCCTCTTCTTTTATCGAGACCGCAATCACAATCACCAGATTAGGGGCTGAACCTTTAATATCTCTCAACGCATCAGGGTTCTGAACGGAAATACCATTGACCATTTTTTGATCAAAGGCGGGATCCGAATCAACAAAACTTACAACATTCAAGTCATTGGCTTTGGAAAAGCGAAGAAAACCCATTCCAGTCATCCGCGCCCCCCAGATAACAATTGGGCGACCGTGTAATAATTCAATCAAACTTTGTTTTGATTTTACCATACAGCGTCACCCGGCCTTTCTAAGTTTTGCGCAAATTTTCTCAATGTCTTGATGATTGGCGTACCACTGGTAAAGTTCTTGAACAGAATCCTTGATATCCGTAAATGCAAAATCACCAAATTCCTCCCTGAAACGTGCATTATCAGCGGAATACTCAGGTTTAAGCCCTTCTTCCTTTACGATCACTTTTTCATCATAGGGTAGCAAATTGCAAATCACATTTGCAATGTCCAGCAGCCCCAGCGGTTTGCTGGTGCAAATATTGTAATTTCTGTACTTTGTTTCTTTATTAAAAAACATCTCCAATATTTTGATAAAATCTGTGATGTAAATAAAATCGAAGTTCATATTTTGATTGATCGTTACACCTAATCCAGCGATAGATTTGCAGATATTGTTCGAGATGAATCTTCTTGTGTAGTCTTCGTATTTTCCGAAAATCCCCAACACTCTTAAATTCACGATATTGCGGGGCTTTTTTTCAATGTCGTTGGATATGATGTATTTTGATAAACCATACGTATCGCAGGGCACATACTGACCAAAATAATCCTCGGACATCATCGGGTAATAGTGGCGCATGTCATATTCCGCGCCAGAGCCAATCGTAATCATCTTTCCGAAATCACTCGAACAGCGTTCAACGTTGAAATACATCTGCACGTTTTCGGAAAGTGATTGGATATTCACCGCACTAAAGATAACAATATCGGGCTGATTGTCTTTGATGTACGTCTTGACACCTTGGGTGTCCAATAGATTGAGTTCTTGCCGTTTCGGGGAAAGGATAACGTAGTTTCTCGGCTCTAGATACTCGACGATATTGCGCCCGATAAAACCGTTTGAGCCTAAAACCAAAACCTTCATATCCGCCATCTTATGCTTTTACCCACATATTGTTTTCTAATGTTTCGTTCTCACACACACCCATCTTCTGGAGCACATCAGCTTTGTATGGATCTAAGTCCTCATCAACGCACACCATAGGTGCCGAGCAGTTGTTGCAGAAGTTAATCTTGTTCCTTGCTTCTTTAAGCATCGCTACGCGCAACTGGCGAAGAGCATCGCCTTCCCATATTTCTTTCGCGCTTTGAGTGATCACATTACCGATCACAACTTTTCGGGGCCAATCCAACGTACAGGGACTGGTTGTGCCATCACAGTTAAAATGTAAGTACATAAAGACAAAGGGACATATCTCTTTATATTTTTTAATTGTTTGATCATACATCCCCGTTTCATCAACTTCGTTTTGTTTATCCGCCTGCGTCTCAGCCCACTGCGGGACAATTCGTTCGATGTAAATTTCATCACAAATGTTTCCGAACATCGCATAAAAATACTCCCGCTCTTCTTCGTTCAAAACGTGGATACGATGATCCGCCTTGTCAAAAGAACTGGTTCGATCGGCTATTTTTATGTACATTTTGCATTCCCCCCGAACGCTGTATAAATGAGCGATATTACGGATCAATTCATCCATATCCTGGCGCACATTAGCGACTTGCATATATCGTTCGGAGGTCAGTCCCTCCAACGAAATATTGATCCGCTGCAGGCCAGCATCTGCGATGGCCTGGTTCAATTCGGGGGTCAACTTTGAAGCGTTGGTGAACAACTCAATTGTTTCGGCAACACCTTTGTTGCGAGCATATGCGATCATCTCGGGAAGATCGGGGTGCAGCGTGGGCTCACCGTGATTTCCAATTTTGATTTTTTTCAACTTATCGTCGAATTCCCCTAGGTCGTCGACGATCTTCTTGAACAGATCAACCGGCATCATCCCTCTTTTAAGATCTGCTTTTTTCATAGCCACGCTGTCTGCTTGGAAGCAAAAGCTACATTTGAAATTGCATAAGCTGGATACATCGATATGAGCTGAAAATGGTGTTCTCAAAGGAACTTGTTCTTCAAGCCGCACTTTCGGCGCAGAATAAATTCTGGGCTGAACAACCGCTGACATCTCTTGATCACTCATAAATTTATCCTATTTTAGGGTCTGTGCCTAAGTTTTAAGGTGCGCCACAGAGTTGAAGATAAGCTTTCTGAGGCGGGACAATCCAAAGAGCATACAATGTCGCAGTGGTGTCATTTTTGCTGCGTTTTTTATGTTGCGCAATTGTTATTCTTGGCTGTTTGTCGTGGTTCGTCAATCAGGGGGGAGGTGGGTTATGAAGGACGCCTGAAATGAATTGATTACCGCCTCCTCCTCCTTGCTCTCTTCAGCGCTCAAAAATGCTGCCATATTGAAGAGCGTGTTCGGGTATCAAATTATCAGGTTTGTTTTCATGCCAAGCCCATTCTCCTGGCAACGGATCTGCCCCTTTAAAGGCGCGCTCCCCATCAGGCGGGGTGAGGAACTCGCACTTAAATAATAAGGAAATGAAGTGTCCGCGCGTGTTGCGAGTTTGGTTCATGATCGGTCTGATCATGCATGGTATTTCGTTGAACGTTACGCTCGCACCAAGTTCAATCCACGCTACAGCGGCTATGCGCTCTGCGAAAGTTTCTTTATATCGAAGAATACCCCCTGGCAAATGCCAGCCCGGCCCATGAAACTCGTCGTCTCTCCATGACAACAATGTCGCATTGTTAGAATTCTTGATCCAAAGGTCAACGTTGGTCATCGGCGTCAAACGACTAACCATGAAGAAAATTTCATCGCCAAGCCCCAGTTTAGGATCCTGTACGGCGTCCTCTATCAATTTTATGGCATCTGTAATATCAGTCATAACAATAGATAACTTTCAAAATAACGCTTAGTCCTAATCGCGAGTTCGCAATGGCTGCGTCTATGACTTCGATCGCACGCTTGAGGTCTTGCATGGGGTGATGCTTCTCTGATCCGTGAGTAAATAGTTACCACGAGATTGCATGTACTTCTTGCAGAATCAAGGAAAATGCCGCCAGGGGGGGGGCGCGGACTCATGATCGCACGCTTTCGCTCAACTAAGCGAATTTCGCCATTTGTACGTTACGATCGTAAGGGGAAATGTTGAACTTTTCAAAGGCCGCCCGCCATACCGGGTTGTTCTCATAACAGTTGATGGCGATTTTCTTGTACTCTTCCGACTTTTCAAGATCGCCCAGTTGTTCGTAACACATACTGGCATAATGGTAGGCAAACCCGTGATCGTCTTTTGCGCGGATAGCGGTTTCAAAGCCTTTCAGCGCCAATTCGTATTCGCCGAGCCTAAAATCGGTGTTGTACAGGAAGTTGACATCCAGATTGATGTCATAAGTAATGTCTTGAATGTATTTTGCCGTGAAATCCTCTGTCTCAACGACGGCTTTTCTGAAATCGCAGCCGATATCTGCTGAATCGATATAATTCTTTTCGACACAGATGTCGTGCATCTCTGCGCCAACAAGCGGCGTCGCAACGATAATAATTTTCCAGTTTGCGTTAAGTTTTCGGAGGAACTGGCGCGAGTCCTCGATATCTTTTTTCGTTTCGCCAGGCATCCCGATGAGGATGTTGACGTTGGTATAGATACCAAGATCACGGCAATCGTCGGCAACGCGTTCAGCAATCGCGAGTTTCAAGGGTTTACGCATGATTTCTTTCAAAACACGCGCGCTTCCGGACTCAACGGGCAGGACAAGTTGATCTGCCCCAGCATTTTTGAGGACCTGTAGCATGTCCCTATCAAGCGCATACAATGTTAGGCCATTTTGGAAAACGGCTTTCAGGCCTAAGCTGGAAACAAACCGGGCAATTTCTTTAGCGCGCTCGGTATCGGCCATGAAGTGATCGTCCTGGAAGACGATGATTTTGGCCCCATACATATCTTTGAGGCGCAGAAGGTCTTCCTTCACGCGATCCATGCTGTAATAGCGCATGGCGCGCCCGTGTACCTTGTGAGAAGCGCAGAACGTGCACCGAAATGGGCAACCGCGCGAGGTCATGACGTGGAAGTTGTCGATTTTATCCTTGATGGATCCATAGGCCATAATTGCTGGGTTGGCACCGTATTTTGCCATTTTGCATATGGCGTAATCGTAAAAGGGAATCTCATCCAAATCTTCGATGAAATCATGAGAGAACATGGCTTTTTCAGCGATTTTCTTGGGCGTAATCCAACTGGGGTGCTGGTCAATGAAGGTATTGCGGTCTTCGGCATCGATCAACTGCGTGAACGGTACCTCGCCTTCTCCGTAACACAAGGCATCGAAAGCATCCGTTGCTTTGTACAGGTACTCATACATGCTTGTCGGAACACTGCCGCCAGCCAGGATGAGCGCATTGGGAAAGATTTTCCGGCAGCACGCGACAATGTCGAGCAAGTTGTAATATGAAGATGAGAAGAGGGCGGAAAGAGCGATTATGTCGGGCTCTGAGCCTAGCTCATTGCGCAAATATTCTTCATAATATTCGGACGGCGATGCGTGTGCAAACGTGTCAATTTCATTGAGCTCGATGTTGAAATCCACCAACTCGGTTTCAACTTTGGTTTTGCAATATTTTTTTATGTATGCGCTTAGGGACAAGGCTCCCAGCGGCATGTCCGTAACAAGGCTACCGTACAATTTCCCATCTTTTTTTCTGATTTGCTTGGCGTTGCTTAATGGGTGTAGAAAATCTTCAAAAAACAGATGGGGCGGGATGATGAACAGTATTCTTGTCATGTCAGAATCCTTAGGCGGCAGATTGCAACGTTCTGGTGCAAGTATCGTTTAACTGAAGGTCACTCTGCCGTGGAAGGCGCTTTGTGTCTACAATTCGGATCGTTACAAATATTAGGTTGCCACGGCTTCAAGAGAAAATGGGGATCTTGGCGATAGTATCAAGCTCAAATTCAAGTGTGCCGATAATATCCCTTTTTTTGGGAGCCGCAAAAAGTAGAGTGGATGTGGCGATGTCATTGTAATTAAACGCCCATTGTCCTTTGATGAGAGAGATTGAAAAAAAAATATTATCATGAAACGCAACCTATTGGATAACAATTTTATCTATTAGATGGCCATAGACCCAACGCGTTTCTGATCCGATAGTTTCGGCGCCTGATCCATTCGATCGTTTGCACCAGAACGTGACACATTCTGACTGGGATTTGGTTCAGTATTTTAGCTAATTTCAAAGTGTTTGGATCTGGTAATTGATTAAATTCTTTCGAATAAAGTTGCAAATTTTCCGAATTAATAATGTTTTTTGCCCGCAAATGCAGCAACCGCCTTGGATGAAACATTGTTCCTTCTACATACAGGGCATCTTGCAATTTTTTTCGGCTTTCTGCTGTATACACCTCCGGCAGAATTTTAATAAAGTTCTGCCAATTCCGAAAAAGAATATCCAGATAAACTTGGTTCCAACCTTCCTCCTTACGCACTGGTGTTTTCAATGTCACAACAGAAACATCCTGTAGCCAGCGGAGCTTGAAATCTTTATGCGCAATGTAAGATAGAATAAAACCCAATTGCCCAAAATTCGTGTCGCTGTATCCACCATGTTGACCATTGTCTATCAGATCACGACTATAAATATTACATGAAACACACGTTGATATCCATGCCACTTCACTAATAAATTCATTGCAATCAGTATATGTTTTATTTTTATATGCTGTTATTTTATTTGAAAGATTAACGATAACCATATCATATTCTGCATCATAAAGGTTTAGCAAAATAGATTCTAATGATTCTTTTGTTATTTCATACGAATCACCCATCAGCCATGCATATTTTTCTTTAGACATGCTGAGGGCATTGATCGCATTTTCATCTAAATTACAGATCACAGATTGGCGCTTGCAAAAAATATATGGGTATTCATTTTGCCATTTTGTCACAATATCTTGGGTCGCATCTGTCGAGGCATTGTCACTGATATAAATCGGAACATCATGTTCTTTCATGATCGGCACATGCGTCTCAAGAAAAAAATCCAAAAAATCTGCACGATTAACTGTCGGCACACAAATAGCCAATAAAGGGTTCATATTGTATCGTTATCCATTTTGTTGACTCGACTCAGGCCGCTATTTAACACTTTAAAGCTAAAGATAAACTATAAGGCCTCCCCAATCAGGGGCATCATTTTAATCTCTCTTTCTTAAGAAACTGTGGCTCCATATTTCACTGGTTCTTCATCAAACACAGTTCACCATTGAAGTCAGGGTGAATGATTTAGTGACGCTAATTTTTATTTTTGATAGCTTAAAACTTAGAAATGTTTTGAGAAGAATTTTACAAACGGGGGCCCCATGAACATTCTTATTGTCGTCCCAAAATTCGTCAGAAGAAAAAATGAGTATTATGACCTTCCCTTAGGTTTGTCATATGTCTCAAGTGTTCTTAAGGAAGCTGGATATACTGTTCAGGCTGTCAATATGAACACCCACGAAGAAGAAGAAGAGTTTGATGTTCTAGCAAAATATCTGGCGATCAATAAAGTTCACGCCGTATTAACGGGTGGTCTATCCGCATTCTTCTATGGCATTGATGCAATTTTGTCGTCTGTCAAAAAAATTGATCCAAGCATCACGACAATTCTAGGCGGTGGCATCGTAACCAGTGACAAAGAAACAGTTTGCAGCGAACTTCAGCCTGATTTTGCTGTTCTCGGCGAAGGCGAAGTTACCATCAAAGAACTGATGGACAACTTAAAAGATGGACGTGAATGCAACCATATTCACGGCATTGCTTATCGTGAAAATGGCCAATATGTATTCACGCCGGAACGCGCCGCAATTGATGACCTAGATTCACTTCCAAACCCCGATTACTCAATATTTGACCTAGAAGATTATTTCCAAAGACAAAACCCCCTGTGCAGTGCCCATCTTTGGCCCCTAGATTTCCCGCGTGTCCTTCCAATTGTAACAAGTCGCTCATGTCCGCTCCACTGCACTTTCTGTTTTCACCCTGTTGGTAAAAAATATCGTGTGAGAAGCTTGGATCGTGTATTCGATGAAATCGAAGATATGATCGAAAAGTACGACATCAATCTGGTTTTCCTTCTGGACGAAATGATGTCTGCCAGTAAAAAACGTCTTGTAGAGTTTGCTGAAAGAATCAAAAAATACAACGTGTTATGGACATGCCAGCTCTGGCCTGGCTCTCTCGATGATAAGACAATATCCATCATGAAAGACTCTGGCTGCTATTTACTCAGCTACGGTCTGGAAAGCATGAGCAACGATGTTCTGATGAGCATGAAAAAATTTGGCGTCACCCGCGAAAAAATTGAAGCATCCCTCAAACAAGCGAAAGATCATAAAATTTGCATTCAGGGTAACTTCATTTTTGGCGACCCAGCCGAAACTGTAGAAACAAGTGAAGAAACGCTGGAATGGTGGAAACAACATACAGAATATAAAATCAATCTTGGTCGAATAGCCCCTTACCCTGGCACTCCTCTTTACGACTATGCCATTCAAAAAGGTATCATCAAGGACCGTGCTGCTTTTATTCGTGCAGGCACACCGTCCTTAAACCTGACACAGCTAAATGCAGACCAATATGCTGCCTTGTTATCAAAAATGGCGACATATTCTGCGCAAGGCCGACATTATGCTAAAATTGTATCCATCAAAAAAGACGATAGAACCGAACATGAAAGTTACACATGTGATTTAGAGTGCCCACATTGTAAAGACACGATGACATATGGGAACATGGTTGTTACACGCGTCGAGATGTACCGCCTTGGCTGTCGTTCCTGCAGTTTGCGTTTTGACATGAACCCCAGCATATTTCCAAATCTTCAGCATCAGCTGCAAGAGCAAAAAGAAGAGATCCTTAAATTACATGAAACATATGGATCATTGCTTATATCTCCAAGCATATTTGAGGATAAATTCCTTGAATATTTTAAACTAATCGATCTTGATTATAAGCAGCTAAATATAAAAGGTATCATCGACAACAACATTACACGGGTCGGCAAAAAATACCTGCAAAGCTATGACATCTTCATGAGAGATCAGGAGAGTATGGATAAATTTGATAATCCTGCCATTCTGATCATGATGTCTCTCTATAGGGATGAAATCATCAAACAATTTACTGAACTCGGCGTGTCGGAGGATGCCATTTTCTCTGTTGAACGAAAAAGTAAATTGTTTGAATTAGAGCCTAACCTAGCATCTCATGGATGATTTAATATCGAAAGCTTTATCAGTAGCCTAAGGCATCATTCTTAAAGCTCCAGACTGAGGATAGACGTATCCTTTGTGACCTGCTCCCTTGCAGAAACCAGACGATAAAAAAAGCCCCGCAGAAACCTGCGGGGCTTTTTCGTGTGTCGGCCCTTAGGCCAAGTATTTGTCTTAACGGAACAGACCCAAGACGGACTGTTCGGCCTGACCAGCGAACGACAGAGATTGGATACCCAATTGCTGACGAGTTTGAAGGGCCAAGAGGTTTGCACCTTCTTCGTTGATGTCGGCCAAGGTCAGCTTGGAACCACCGTCTTCAAGGGTGTTCACGTAAGAAGTCGTGAAATCCAGGCGGGTCTGTAGCAAG
>JANLGW010000032.1 GCA_024653965.1 Rhodospirillales bacterium | reverse complement strand
TTCACCGAGGTGGTGCCGCGCACGATGGAATCGTCCACCAAGATGATGCGCTTGCCTTTGATCCACGCGGCGTTGGCGTTGTGCTTCAGTTTGACGCCTAAGTGGCGGATGTTGTCGGAAGGCTGGATGAAGGTGCGGCCCATGTAATGGCTGCGGATGATGCCGAGGTCGAACGGGATGCCGGATTGTTCGGCGTAACCGATGGCGGCGGGCACGCCGGAATCGGGAACCGGCACGACCATGTCGGCCTCGACGTGGCTTTCGCGCGCAAGTTCTGCGCCGATGCGTTTGCGCACCGCGTACACGCCGCGCCCTTCGATGACGCTGTCGGGGCGGGCGAAGTAGATGTATTCGAAGATGCAAAAGCGCGGCTTGACTTGGGCGAAGGGCTTGAGGCTGTGGATGCCGTCTTGGCTGATGATGACGATTTCGCCGGGTTCGATGTCGCGCACGTAAACGGCGCCGATGATGTCCAGCGCGCAGGTTTCCGAAGCCAGCACCCAGCCTTCGCCGATCCTGCCTAAAACCAAGGGCCGCACGCCCAACGGGTCGCGCACGCCGATCAGTTTTTGCCGCGTCAGCGCAACGAGGGAATAAGCCCCGGTCACGCCTTGCAGGGCATCGATGAGGCGGTCCATGACCTTGCGGTATTCGCTGGTGGCGATGCGGTGCAATATGGTTTCGGTGTCGGAGGTGGATTGGAAGATGCAGCCCCGTTCCACCAGATCGCGGCGACAGGTGCGCGCGTTGGTGAGGTTGCCGTTGTGCGCGATGGCAAAACCGCCGAACACCAGATCGGCGAACAGCGGTTGAACGTTGCGCATGACGGTGCCGCCTGCGGTGGAATACCGCACGTGGCCGATGGCCATGGGGCCTTTCAGGCGGGTGATGATTTCTTCGGAGTTGAAGTTGTCGCCGACGCTGCCCAGCGCGCGGTGGCTATGAAATTGGATGCCGTCGAACGAAACCACCCCGACCGCTTCTTGGCCTCGGTGTTGCAGGGCATGCAAGCCCAGCGCGGTGAGCGCCGCCGCATCGGGATGATTGTAGACGCCGAACACGCCGCATTCATCGTGGAAGTGATCGTCGTCGGGTGAGGTGACGGTCTTAGATTGAGGGCGGTCGCAAGCGGTTGAGGGCATCAGCGGGTCCATGAGATTTGAGTTCCTGGGGCTTTTGAATTATTTGCTGGTTTCGAACAGCCGGTCCATTTCATTGCGTTCTTTTTTATCATAACCCGGCGCATTGGCATTGTCCGGTGCTTTGGGGATGGAGTTGATCGCCTTGTCGAACAGGCTCTGCCCATCTTTTGCGCCGTTTTGCGGCCCAGTGTTTTGGTCCGCGTTGGGGTCCGCGTTCGGATCGGCATTGGGGTCCGGTTCGCTGGGCGGCGCTAGGGATTTTAGCATGTCCGAGCCTTGTATCACCATGGCCATGGTGCGGGCTGCAAAAATCCATTTGGGCTGCTCTTTGGGCGGGGTCATCCATGCATAACCGATCCACACCAGACAGACGACGATCGCGCCGCGCAACAAGCCGAACAGAAAGCCCAACGCGCGGTCCAGCGCGCCCAGCGCGCTTTCCTTGACCCCATTGGATACGTGCTTGGTGAGGATGGACAGGAACACCAGCGCACCGATGAAAATCAAAATGCCGGTCACCAGATCGGCGATAAACGGGGCGTCAATGAAGCTGCGCGTAAAATATTTGAGCACCGGTGTGCCATAGATGGTGGCGAATGTCGCGCCGACCCAGCCGACGATGGACAAAACTTCGTGAACGAAGCCGCGCGCATAGGCAAAAGCTCCCGAAATCAACAACGTGGCGATGACCAGGATATCGATCCAATGCATGCGTCGGTGTCCGTCTGTTTTAGTTTTTGGTTTCGAACAATTGCGCCAGTTCGGCCAAGTGTCCGATTTCATTCGTTTTCAAGACCTGGGCGTCCGGCTTGGTCGTTTTGCCCCGGCGTTTGGGTACATAGGCACGCTCAAAACCGAGTTTTTCCGCTTCCTTGAGCCTGCCGTCGGTGTGGCTGACTTGGCGGATTTCGCCCGATAGGCCCACTTCGCCGAAAAACACGCTGCCCATCGGCACCGGTTCGCCGCTGAAACTCGACAGCAGCGCCGCCGCCACGGCCAAGTCTGCGGCCGGCTCGGTAACCTTGAGGCCGCCCGCGACGTTCAAGTACACGTCGTTGGCGCCAATGGCAAGCCCGCATCGGGTTTCGATCACCGCCATGACCATGGCCAGACGCGCGCTATCCCAGCCGACCACCGCGCGCCGCGGCGTGCCGAGCGTGGACGGAGACACTAAAGCCTGCACTTCCAACAACATAGGCCGGGTGCCTTCCATGCCCGCAAAGACCGCCGAGCCGCTGACCTGGGCGTCGCGTTCGGCCAAAAACAGCGCCGACGGGTTGGCGACTTCGACCAGCCCCGCATCCGACATCTCAAAGACGCCGATTTCATCCGTCGCGCCGAAGCGGTTTTTCACCGCGCGCAGGATGCGAAACTGATGGCCGCGTTCACCTTCGAAATAGAGCACCGTGTCGACCATGTGCTCCAGTACACGCGGCCCGGCGATTTGCCCGTCTTTGGTGACGTGGCCGACCAAAATCACCGGAAATCCCTTGCGTTTGGCCAATTTGATCAGTTCGTGGGCCGAGGTGCGCACCTGGGAAACGGAGCCGGGCGCGCTTTCGATGTTGTCGACGAACATGGTCTGGATGGAATCGATCACCGCCACGGCGGGCGGGTCGGCTTCCAAGGTGGTGACGATGTCGCGCACGTTGGTGGCCGCCGCCAGTTCCACCGGCGCTTTGTCTAGGCCCAAACGATTGGCGCGCAGGCGCAGCTGGTCCACCGCTTCTTCGCCGGAGATATAGGCCACCCGCCCGCGGTGCGAAAGGTTCGCCGCCGCCTGCAATAAAATGGTCGATTTGCCGATGCCCGGATCGCCGCCCACCAGCACCGCCGAACCGGCAACCAGCCCGCCACCCAGCACCCGGTCCAGTTCGGTCAAGCCGGTGGAGCGCCGGGGCGGCTGTTTTTCAGCGCCTTCCATGCCGACGAACTGCACCCGTCGGCCTTTGGCGACGCTCAGGCCCTTGGGCGTGCTTTCGGGTTGGACTTCCTCGACCAGGGTGTTCCAGCCGTTGCAGGCTTCGCATTTGCCCGCCCATTTGGGAAAAGCGGCGCCGCATTCCTGGCAGACGTATTGGGTCTTGGATTTGGCCAAAAGGGCGATCCCTCACGCACATGATGAAGGCAAAGCTTTAGCTTGATTCGGGGGGCCGCCACAAGCGCGGCTTTGGCTGGGGGCCGGGTCAGGTAAATCTGCGAAAAGGCGGTAAAAATGCTATAATTGCTCACTTGTGAAAGGAGGACATCATGCCGCACCGTAAACCGGAATTGGAAAGCATCATCAAAGATCTAAAAGTTTTTGTGAGCGACGCCTGTAAGTATGTTCCCGAACCGCCTTGCGATTTTGTCAGCGAAAAGTGCAACGACGCCTGCCTGATGCTTGAACAGGCGCGTGACGAACTGAGCAAGCGGGAAAAAGAGGACATCCATTAAAAGGCCTATCGCCTTTAGGGTGCGATCGCTTTTAGATGTTTAGTCTTTAATCGACCCGGAAATTCTTAAACTGCCAGGGGTCGCTTAAATCGACGTCCTCGGGAAACAGCTGCTGGCGGTCCTGCAGCGGCGTCCAGTCCGTGTATTCGCCGACCACTGGCCCTAAGTAGGGGGTGCAGACCTCAAGCAGGCGGCGGTAGTCCAGTTCGTCGGGTTCGACAATGCCGCGCTGGGGATTTTCCATCGCCCACACCATGCCCGCCAGCACCGATACGGTGACCTGAAGGCCGGTGGCGTTGTTGTGCGGCACCAGGTCACGGGCCTCCTCGATGGAGAGTTGCGAGCCGTACCAATAAGCCCCCTTGGCATGGCCCATGAGCAGCACGCCCAGTTCGTCCGCGCCCGAGCTGATCTCGTCCATCATCAAGCGCTTGCGGTCCTGCTGCTTCCACGCCTTGCCCGCCAGTTCGTGGATCGACAGCACCGCATCGTCGCACGGGTGATAGGCGTAAAAGACGGTCGGACGGTACCGCACGGCGTCGCCGTCCTTGACGGTGAAATAATCGGCGATCGTGATCGCCTCGCTGTGGGTGATGAGAAAACCGTGGAACGCCCCCTCCATGGGAGTCCAGGTGCGCACCCGCACGCCGGCCCCTGGGCGGTTCAGGTAAATGGCGCAGTCGGGGCCGAAGTCGTGGCGCACGCCGTCTGGCGGGAAGTGCTTTTCATGGCTGCCCCAGCCCAGTTCGCACGGCTGGCAGCCTTCGCCGACAAAACCGTCGATGGACCAGGTGTTGACAAATTCGCCGACCTGTTTGGGGCGGTTTGCGGCCACTTGGCTGTCGCGTTCGGCGATGTGGATGGTCTTGACGCCGAGCCGCTCGGCCAGCATTGCCCATTCGGCGCGGCTGGCGGGGGGCGTCGCGTCTAGGCTACCCGTGTCGCGCGCGATGTTGAGCAGCGCCTGTTTGACGAAGTGCGACACCAGCCCCGGATTGGCCCCGTGGGTGACGACGGCGGTGGGCGCGGGGGCGGGCGTGCGCAGCTTGAGCGCCGCTTCGCGCAGCACATAGTTGGTGCGTTCAGACGGCGAGATGTCGGGGTCGGTGTAACCGCCCGCCCACGGCTCGATGCAGGTGTCGAGGTAAAGCGCGCCCAACTCGCGGCACAGTTCGATCAACGCCACCGAGGACACGTCCACCGAGACGTTGAGCAGGAAATCGCCTTCGTTCAGCATGGGCGTGAGCAGGGCGCGGTAATTGTCGCGCGTGATGCGTTCGAGGCGGAAGCGGATGGTGTAGGCGCCGGCGATGGCGCGGCCCCAGTCGTCGGCGGTGATGATGGTGATGCGCGCCGGGTCGATATCGATGTGGCGCAGAATCAAGGGTAGCGCGCCTTGGCCGATGCTGCCGAAGCCGAGAATGACGAGGCGGCCGGAAAATGAAACATGCTTCATCGTAAACGCTCCTGGCGAACGTCACGCTATCGATGCGTGAACTTGCGCGCTAAAGCTGTTTAACTCATGGCCGGGCCCCTGGCTAGACCTTTGGTCTGGCCTATGGTTATAGGCTAGACGTAATACGTTATCCGCCCCATACCTTAGGTCTAAGGAGTGTCGCATGAACGGCAGGTTTCCCACGTTATTTATTTCGCATGGCTCGCCGACGGTGTTGTTCGACGACGACGCGGCGCATGGGTTTCTATCCGGCCTTGCGGCGGCGCTGCCAAAACCGAAGGAAATTTTGGTGATTTCCGCCCATTGGGAAACGCTCAAAGCGACGGTCTCGCTGGCGGCAAAGCCTGAAACGATTCACGATTTCGGCGGCTTTGCCCGTGCCCTATACGAGGTCCAGTATCCGGCCCCCGGCGCGCCCGCCTTGGGCGAACGCGCCGCCCGATTGTTAGAAGGCGCGGGCTTCGACGTGGCGCGCGACCCAAATCGCGGTTTGGATCACGGTGCCTGGGTGCCGCTTAAACTGATGTATCCCGGCGCCGCTATCCCGGTGACCCAGCTTTCCATCCAAACGCGTTTGGGCCCGTTGCATCATTTGAAGGTGGGCCAAGCGCTTGCGCCCTTGCGCGATCAGGGTGTGTTGATCGTCGCTTCCGGCGCGGCGACGCATAATCTGCAAGCCGTGTTTGACACGCGTTTTAGGCTCGATGCCCCGACGCCCGATTGGGTGGCGGCGTTCGCCGCATGGCTGGCCGAGACTTTGGAAAGGGGCGATGTGGACGACGCGCTCAATTACCGCGCCCGCGCTCCCTATGCGCAAAAAAATCACCCCAGCGAAGATCATATCTTGCCGCTGTTCGTCGCTTTAGGCGCGGCGGGGAGTGCGTCGGGCGAAGCGGGACAAGCGGCCACGGCGCGGCGCATCCACGCCAGCTTCAGCTTCGGCGCGCTGGCGATGGACGTTTATCGTTTTGCCTGAGGGGCGTTGCGCCCGCCTTCGCCGCCACCTCGTTCCCGTTGATCCATAGCCGCTGGCGGGGTACGATACATGCAAGGGTTGTGGTTGGGTGGCGGTGGAGAGGCTGCGGCAACCGATGGGGGACATGATTTGATGGCGGACCTGCTGCATCGCGTGAAGCCGACCTTGATCGCGCTGTTGGGCGCGGTATGGGCCGAAGAACCGGACAATTCGGCAAGCGACACGGTGCCCTATCCCGACGTGTGGTGCCGCACGGTGCCTTTGACGGGGCAGAGCCTCACACCTCCTTCGAGTCTGTTCAGTGTGTACATGGACCCGAAGAATCATCCCATAATTAGTTATGTGCTTCGCTTACCTGGCGAGCGTGCGGTCATTCGTTATTACGATTTTTTCGCGGACCAAATCATCGACGAATATGAGAGCATTAAATACAAAACCCCTGATGGTGTCGATGGGCGTATCCGCGATAAGGAAATTCGTGATCGGCATGGACTAACGGACGCACACGATGTTTTTTATGCCTTGAACCCAAAGCATGACGGAGGCGCTTACAACGTTCCTTCCCCCTTGGGTGCACAAACTATTTCATATTCAGAGATTCCAACCTCCGATGGTGGCCGACTTCGCCGAACCAGTTCTGACGGAGATATTTATCCTCTATCCTCGGGGCTGCAAAAATTCGATGCTCAAGGACGAGAGCTTTTTCACGTGATGCTGATCAAGATGACCCGGGATCGTCAGGAGTGGGGCAGTAATCCGGAAAATCCATTTATGGATGGCCGCAACTACGGCTACATTCATAGCCGCTCCATATTTCCTAAGATTTACGATCTGCAAGACGGAACCTACCTGTTGAGAGGCCTAGACGAACCGTTACTGTTACGCTTTCGCGACGCGCTGGATTCACCGTGTCTTGAAAGAAACGCATTCTCATATAGCGTTTCCCCCAAAACAGAGTTTCTGGTGGTTGATGCGCCGTGGGCGCGGAATCTGTTTGAGAAAAAGCTGATTCAGGCGAAAGAAGACATCCGTGAACACAAAAATAAATATCAAATTGGCGGGACGCCGCGTCTGGAACGCACGGATGCTTATGTAACAGATGTTTTGAAAGATTTACTTGATAAAGGAACGACGGAAAACCGTTGAGGATGATTACGGTGGTGGATTGCGGCGACTACTTACCCAATTAAATTCCAAAATCCACAAGCACCCTTGATTTCTTTGTCTCTTTGTGGTATATTTTCCTATTCCTTTGCACAGGCGTCGTTAAGGGGTTTGTGGGTGCGGTAATTCCCCTTTTGCGGTTGTCAAAAATCGTCGATTTTGTGCAAAAAACAGGGGTTTTACAGGGCAAAAACGCCCTTGGTTTTGTACGGTTTAAAAAGTTAGTTCTTTGAAAATAAAAGATAAAAGTGGTTTCGTTTCGTCACTTTTTTTTACGTTTGTCCCTTTTAGGGGCGAATGGGCAAAAAAAGAGGGGAAATGAGGACCAAAGGAAGCCCTTAAAGACGTGGATGCCCGGATCAAGTCCGGGCATGACGGTGGAAGGGGCGCGGGAAGGACGGGAAAAGGGCTCTGCGCGAAATCGCGCTTTACGCCCTTACCGCCATCTGGATCGGGCCTTCGGCGCGGCCATGGATGAACTGGTCGACGTGGGCGTTGCCGGAACGGTCGATATCGGCCACCGGGCCTTGCCAGATGAGCTGGCCCTGATAGAGCATGGCGATGCGGTTGGCGATTTTGCGCGCCGAGGCCATGTCGTGGGTGATGGAAAGC
>JANLGW010000009.1 GCA_024653965.1 Rhodospirillales bacterium | reverse complement strand
CGGTCCGTTGATCCGGGGCGTGATGACACGCTGCATCCATTGCACGCGCTGTGTGCGTTTCGCCAGCGAAATTGCCGGCACCCATGAAATGGGCGGCGTGTTCCGTGGTGAGCATCTGGAAATCGGCACCTATGTCGGCAAAACGATTACGTCCGAACTGTCGGGCTGCATGATCGATCTGTGCCCGGTGGGCGCGTTGACGTCGCTTCCCTATGCATTCAAGGCGCGTCCGTGGGAATTGAAAAAAACCGAAAGCGTCGACGTGTTGGACGCGGTGGGCGCAAACATTCGTGTCGATAGCCGTGGCCCGGAAGTGATGCGCATCGTGCCGCGCACCCATGAAGACGTGAACGAAGAATGGCTTGGCGACAAATCGCGTTTTGCTTGCGACGGGCTGGGGCGTCAGCGGTTGGATAAGCCGTATGTGAAAAAGAACGGCAAGTTGCAGCCCGCCACCTGGGACGAAGCGTTTGCCGCCATTGCCTCCAAGCTCAAGGGCTTGGATGGTTCCAAGATCGCCGCCATTGCGGGTGATCTGGCGGACGTCGAAGCGATGTGCGCGCTGAAAGACCTGCTGGGCGCGCTGGGTTCGAACAACATGGATTGCCGCCAGGAAGGCAGCGCCGTGGACCCCAGCGTGCGTGCGTCGTACCTGTTCAACACCACCATTGCCGAGATCGAACAGGCAGACGCGCTGTTGATCGTTGGTTCCAACCCGCGCATCGAAGCGCCGGTGCTGAATGCGCGCATTCGCAAGCGTTATTTAAAGGGCGGGTTCCAGGTCGGCGTTGTCGGCCCGCAAACGAAGCTGACCTACAAACACGAAAACTTCGGCAACGATCCGGAACTGCTGGATGAAATCTTGTCGGGCAAACATGTCTTCGCCAAGGTTTTGAAAAGTGCTCAAAAGCCGATGCTGATTTTAGGCACTGGCGCATTGATGCGTGCCGATGGTGCTGCGGTATTGGCCAAAGCCAAAGCCATCGCCGACGAATTTGGCATGATCGGTGAGGGCTGGAACGGCTTTAACGTGCTGCAAACTGCGGCGTCGCGGGTCGGCGGTCTGGATATCGGTTTTGCGCCGACGGACGGTGGTTTGGATACGGCAGGCATTTTGGATGCGTGCGGCGACGGCAAGGTGGAAGTTCTCTACCTGCTCGGCGCGGACGGCATGGAAGCGGCGAAACTGGCCGACACCTTCATCGTCTATCAAGGCCATCATGGCGACAGCGGTGCGCACTTGGCCGATGTGATTTTGCCGGGTGCCGCGTACACTGAAAAGAACGCCACCTACGTCAACACCGAAGGCCGCGTGCAGCGCGGACGCCTGGCGGTGTTCCCGGTGGGCGAGGCGAAGGAGGATTGGGCCATCGTGCGCGCCCTTTCCGAAGCCTTAGGCAAAAAGCTGCCCTATGACAATCTTGCCCAAGTGCGTGCGCGCATGGTCGAAATCAATCCGTTGTTTGGCGGCGTTGATGAAATCCGTGCCGCCGAATGGAAAAGCTTTGGCAAGGCGGGCAAGATCGATACCAAGCCGTTTGCGTCGATTGTGCGCAACTACTACATGACCGACCCGATTTCCCGCGCGTCCGAAACGATGGCCGCGTGTACTGCAGAAATCCTGGGTGAAGGCGAGAGGACCGGCACCCATGGTTGAGTTATGGAATGAATATCTGTGGCCGCTGATTTGGATCGTCATCAAGATCTTGGCCATTGTCGTGCCGGTGCTGATCGCCGTGGCCTACATCACTTATTTTGAACGCAAGATCATCGGCGCGATGCAGTTGCGTAAAGGCCCCAACGTGGTTGGGCCGTTTGGCCTGCTGCAACCGTTTGCCGATGGCGCAAAGCTGTTCTTGAAAGAGACGATCATTCCGTCGGGTTCAAACCGCGTGGTGTTTTTGATCGCCCCGATGTTGACGTTCTTCTTGTCGTTGATCGCCTGGGCGGTGATCCCCCTTGGTGAAGGTTTGGTGCTGGCCGATATCAACGTCGGTGTATTGTACCTGTTCGCCATTTCATCGTTGGGCGTGTACGGCATCGTGATGGCCGGTTGGGCGTCGAACTCTAAATATGCGTTTATGGGCGCGGTTCGCTCGGCGGCGCAGATGGTGAGTTACGAAGTGTCGATGGGTTTTGTCATCGTCACCGTCTTGCTGTGCGTGGGGTCGTTGAACCTGACCGCCATCGTCGAGGCGCAGCGTGACATGTGGTTTGTCATTCCGCTATTCCCGATGGCGGTGATCTTCTTCATTTCCACGCTAGCGGAAACCAACCGCCATCCGTTCGACCTTCCCGAAGCGGAAGCCGAACTGGTTGCGGGCTTCAACGTCGAATATTCGGCGATGACGTTTGCTTTGTTCTTCTTGGGCGAATACGCCAACATGATCTTGATGTGCGGTTTGACCTCCATCTTGTTCTTAGGCGGCTGGTTGCCGCCGATGGATATCGCGCCGTTGAACCTGATTCCGGGGCCGGTGTGGTTCGCGTTCAAGATCGCGGCGTTGTTGTTCATCTTCATCTGGGTGCGCGCCAGTTTCCCGCGTTATCGTTATGATCAGCTGATGCGGCTGGGTTGGAAAGTGTTTCTGCCCTTGTCGCTGACGGCGGTTGTCGTTGTTTCGGGCGTGCTGGTCGCGTTCGACATCGTGCCGCACGTGAACTGAGGGGGGATGCGTCAATGAGCTTTATCGATCGCCATATCCGCGCCTTCCTGCTGGTGGAACTGATGCAAGGCATGTTTTTGACCTTGCATTATATGTTCCGCCCGAAGGTGACGCTGAACTATCCTTATGAAAAGGGGCCGCTTAGCCCGCGCTTTCGGGGGGAACACGCGCTACGCCGCTATGCCAATGGCGAGGAACGCTGCATCGCGTGCAAACTGTGCGAAGCGGTGTGTCCGGCGCAGGCCATCACCATCGAAGCCGAACCGCGTGAAGACGGTTCGCGCCGCACCACGCGTTACGACATCGACATGACCAAGTGCATCTACTGCGGTTTTTGCGAAGAAGCCTGTCCGGTGGACGCCATTGTCGAGGGGCCGAATTTTGAATATGCAACGGAGACTCATGAAGAGCTGCTCTATGACAAAAGCAAGCTGCTGGAAAACGGCGCACGCTGGGAAGTCGAAATTGCCAAGCGTCTCAGTCTCGATGCGAAATACCGGTAAGGGGGCCATGCCATTATGATCGCGACTTTGGTCTTCTACATGTTTGCGCTGTTTTGCATCATTTCCGGTGTCATGGTGGTGACGTCACGCAATCCGGTGCATTCGGTGTTGTTCCTGATCTTGGCGTTTTTTAACGCATCGGGGTTGTTTGTGCTGGCGGGGGCGGAGTTTCTCGCCATGCTGCTGGTCATCGTTTACGTCGGCGCGGTGGCGGTGCTGTTCTTGTTCGTTGTCATGATGCTCGACATCACGGTGGCGGAACTTAAACAGGGCTTTCAGACTTATCTGCCCATCGGCGCTGCCGTGGGCTTGGTCTTCTTGGCGGAAATCGCGTTTGTCGGCCTGTCGTGGACCATGGCGCCGAGCGCGCAGTCCAACATTCAAGCGGCGACGCAGGCCGATGGGCAAAATACGGTATTGCTGGGGCACATCATTTACACCGATTACCTTTATATGTTCCAGGCGGCGGGGCTGGTGTTGCTGGTCGCCATGATCGGCGCGATTGTGTTGACGCATCGCAAGCGCACGGGCGTTAAAAAGCAGGTCATCGCCAAACAACTGGCGCGATCCGCCAAGCAATCCGTTGAATTGAAAAAAGTCGAAACGGGGAGGGGCATCTGATGGGCGATTTCGGCCACACGATTGGCTTGGCGCATTATCTGACCGTCGGGGCGATTTTGTTCGCGACCGGCGTGTTCGGAATCTTCCTGAACCGCAAAAACGTGATCGTCATTTTGATGTCGATCGAATTGCTGTTGCTGGCGGTGAACATCAATTTGGTGGCGTTTTCGGTTGAGCTTGGCGATCTGGTGGGACAGGTCTTTACTCTGTTCATTCTCACCGTTGCCGCCGCCGAAGCCTCAATCGGGCTGGCCATCTTGGTGGTGTTTTTCCGCGCCCGTGGCTCTATCGCCGTTAAAGACATCAGCGGCCTGAAGGGCTAAGGGGAACCGAGCATGATTAAAGCCATCGTTTTCTTGCCGCTGTTAGGCGCGATGTTCGCGGGCATCTTGGCCTTTGTCCGGGTGGGCAAGGACAAACACTACAAACACAGGATCGACACCTACGCCCAGTGGATCACCTCCTGCTTTTTGCTGGTGTGTATGGCGATGTCGTGGATGACGTTCGCCGACGTGGGCTTAGGCGGCAACGCTTATACGGTTACGGTGCTGTCGTGGATTCAGTCGGGCGACATTAACCTCAACTGGGCGCTTAAGGTCGATACCCTGACCGCCGTGATGTTGGTGGTGGTCTGCACCGTGTCGGCCATGGTGCATGTGTATGCCATCGGTTATATGCATCACGACCCCGATGTGCCCCGCTTTATGAGCTATCTCAGCCTGTTCACGTTTTGCATGTTGATGTTGGTGACCGCCGACAATCTGGTGCAGATGTATTTCGGTTGGGAAGGGGTGGGGCTTGCGTCTTATCTGCTGATCGGTTTTTGGTATTCCAAGCCTTCGGCCAATGCTGCCGCGATCAAGGCGTTTGTCGTCAACCGCGTGGGTGATTTCGGCTTTGCGCTCGGCATCTTCGCCACCTTCATCATGTTCGGCAGTGTCAATCTGGACGTGATCTTCGGCAATGCCGCGTCCTTGGCGAACGCAAACATCTTGGTGTTCAGCGGCGAGTTTCACGCCATTACCGTGATCTGCCTGTTGTTGTTCGTTGGCGCGATGGGTAAATCCGCCCAGTTGGGCCTACACACATGGCTGCCCGACGCGATGGAAGGCCCGACGCCGGTATCGGCATTGATCCACGCCGCCACCATGGTGACGGCGGGTGTGTTCATGGTGGCGCGTATGTCGCCGTTGTTTGAGTATTCGGACCTAGCGTTGCAGGTCGTGACCGTGGTCGGCGCTTCGACGGCGATTTTCGCCGCCACTGTGGGCTGCACTCAGTTCGACATCAAACGCGTGATCGCGTATTCGACCTGTTCGCAGCTGGGTTACATGTTCTTCGCCATTGGTGTGTCGGCTTATCAGGCGGCGATCTTTCATCTGATGACCCACGCGTTTTTCAAGGCGCTGCTGTTTTTGGGCGCGGGCTCCGTTATTCACGCCATGTCCGACGAACAAGACATGCGCAAGATGGGCGGCACGTGGAAACTGATTCCGGCGACCTATGCCCTGATGTGGGTGGGTTCGTTGGCGCTTGCCGGTGTGTTCCCGTTCGCGGGCTATTTCTCCAAGGACATTATCCTGGAAGCGGCCTGGGCGGCGCATACGTCGGTGGGCAACTACGCTTTCTGGCTGGGCATTACGGCGGCGTTCCTTACGGCGTTCTATAGCTGGCGTCTGATCATCATGACGTTCCACGGCACGCCGCGCGCCGATGAAAAGACCATGGCGCACGTGCATGAAAGCCCCAAGGTGATGATCTTGCCGTTGCTGCTGTTGGCTGCGGGCGCGTGTTTCGCCGGTTGGGGAGCCTATGATTGGTTCGTCGGCCATGACGCCGAACATTTCTGGGGTAACGCTATTTTGGTGCTGCCGACGCATTCGGCGCTCGAAGATGCGCATCATGTTCCGGCGTGGGTCAAGTACCTACCGCTGGTGGTTGGCGGGGCGGGCATCGCCTTGGCCTATGTGATGTATATGTTCGTGCCGTCGCTGCCGGGCAAGGTGGTTCAGGCCATCAAGCCAATCCATACTTTTGTTTTCAACAAGTGGTATTTCGACGAGTTGTACGATGCCGTCTTCGTCAAGCCTTGCTTTGGTATCGGCAATGGCTTTTGGAAGGTGGGCGACCAGCAGATCATCGATGGGCTGGGGCCAGACGGAATCGCGCATGCAACGCAGGAGACGGCGGAAAAAACCGGCGCCCTGCAGACGGGATATCTCTTTCACTATGCGTTTGCCATGCTGATCGGCGTGGTGCTCATGGTGACTTGGTACATGATCGTACACGTGGGGTGATGAATGGCTGACTTTCCGATCCTATCGCTCCTGATTTTCCTGCCGTTGGCGGGGGCGGGTTTCATTCTCACCATCCGGGGGGATGACGAAATCGGTGCGCGCAACGCCCGAAACGTGGCGCTGTGGACGTCCATCGTGACGTTCGTGCTGTCGTTGTTTCTGTGGGTCAATTTCGACAATACGACCGCGAACTTCCAGTTCGTGGAAAAGGTCGATTGGATTCCCGCTTACAACATTTCGTATCACCTGGGCGTGGATGGCATTTCCATGCTGTTTGTGCTGTTGAGCACGTTGCTGACGCCGGTGTGCGTGTTGGCCAGCTGGGAAAGCATCAAAGACCGCGTCAAGGAATACATGATCGCGTTCTTGATCCTGGAAACCATGATGGTGGGCATGTTCGCCGCACTCGACATTGTGGTCTTCTATATCTTCTTTGAAGCGGTGCTGATCCCGATGTTCTTGATCATCGGCGTGTGGGGCGGCAAACGGCGCGTGTATGCGTCGTATAAGCTGTTCCTTTATACATTGGCGGGTTCGGTGTTGATGCTGCTGGCGGTCTTGGTGATGTACGTGCAGACGGGCACCACCGATATGCAAGAGCTGATGAAGGCGCATTTTGATCCATCGTTGCAGCGCTGGCTGTGGCTGGCGTTCTTCGCTTCGTTCGCGGTCAAGGTGCCGATGTGGCCGGTGCATACCTGGCTGCCCGACGCCCACGTGGAAGCGCCGACCGCAGGGTCGGTTATTCTGGCGGGCGTGCTGCTGAAGTTCGGCGGTTATGGCTTCTTGCGGTTTTCGCTGCCCATGTTCCCGGATGCATCGCTGTATTTCACGCCGTTGATCTATGGCCTGTCCATCGTTGCGGTGGTGTACACCTCGCTGGTGGCGCTGGTGCAAAACGACATGAAAAAGCTGATTGCCTATTCGTCCATTGCCCACATGGGTTTTGTGACGGCGGGTACGTTCACCTTGACGACCCAAGGCGTCGAGGGCGCGGTGTTTCAGATGCTCAGCCACGGCGTGGTGTCGGCAGCCTTGTTCTTGTGTGTCGGCGTGATTTACGACCGTATGCACACCCGCGAGATCGTCGCTTATGGCGGGCTGGTGCACAAAATGCCTTCCTACGCCTTGGTGTTCATGCTGTTCATGATGGCATCGGTAGGCTTGCCGGGGACCGGTGGGTTCGTCGGCGAGTTCTTGGTGCTGGTCGGCGCGTTCAAGGCCAATTCGTGGGTCGCGGCGTTCTTGGCCACGGGCGTGATTTTGGGTGCAGCGTATATGCTGTACCTGTATCGCCGGGTGGTGTTCGGCGCGTTGGAAAAAGAAGAGCTCAAGAAAATGATGGATATGAGCCCGCGTGAATGGGCGGTGTTTGCACCGCTGATCATTCTCACGCTGTGGATGGGCGTATATCCGATTTCGTTCTTGGATGTGATGCACGTTTCCGTGGATAACCTGCTGAACAATGTGCAGGTGGCCCTGGAAGCCAGCGGTTCGGCCGTCGTGGCTGGACGCTGAGGGTGAAAGAGTTAGAGGAGTAGATGGACGATGGCCATGGCTGAAGTCCCCAACCTGATCCCGGCGATGCCGGAAATCTTTCTCGCCCTCGCGGCTATGACGCTGCTGATGTTGGGCGTGTTCCAAAAGGCCGAGACGGCGGATGGCGTGTTGCGCGCCTCGCGGTTGACGTCGAACTTGGGCGTGTTGTCCTTAGTGCTGGCGTTGGCGCTGGTGTTCACGGTGTCGGGCGGAACCTTGGTTTCGTTCGGCGGCCTGTTCATTTCTGACCCGTTCGCCAGTTATGTCAAAGTGCTGATTTTGGTCGCCAGCGGTTTTACGCTGGTGCTGGCGCAGGGCTGGCTGGAACGTCAGGGCGCGCATCGTTTTGAATACGCGGTGCTGGTGCTGTTGGCGACGGTCGGCATGATGATGATGGTGTCGGCGTTCAACTTGATGTCTTTGTACATCGGGCTGGAACTGCAATCGCTGTCGCTTTATGTGCTGGCGGCATTCCTGCGTGACGACGTGCGCTCCACGGAATCGGCGCTGAAGTATTTTGTGCTGGGCGCGTTGGCGTCGGGCCTCATGCTTTACGGCATGTCGTTGGTCTACGGCTTTAGCGGCACCACCGATTTTGCCGTGATCCGCACCGCAATCGCGGGCGAGGCTTCCATCGGCCTGCTGGTCGGATTGGTGTTTGTCACGGCGGGGCTGGCGTTTAAGGTCAGCGCCGTGCCGTTCCATATGTGGACACCCGACGTTTACGAAGGCGCGCCGACGCCGGTTACTGCATTCTTTGCGGTGGCGCCCAAGATTGCCGCGCTGGCATTGTTCATGCGCGTCATGATGGGGCCGTTCGGCGATTTGGCTGCGCAGTGGCAGCAGGTGATCATGACCATGGCGGTATTGTCCATGGCAGTAGGTTCGTTTGGCGCCATCGCGCAAAGCAACATCAAACGCATGATGGCATACAGCTCCATCGGTCATGTGGGCTATTCGTTGATCGGTCTGGCGGTTGCCGATGTGTCGGGCATTACCGGCGTGTTGGTCTATCTTACCATTTATGTGTTCATGAACGTCGGCGCATTTGCGTGCATCATGGCCATGCGCCGCGGCGGCCGTGCGGTGGAACATATTTTTGAGCTGGGCGGCGTTGCCAAGACTCATCCCGGCATGGCGGCGGCGCTAGCGGTGATGATGTTTTCCATGGCGGGCATTCCGCCGTTGGCGGGATTCTTCGGCAAGCTCTACATTTTCTTGGCTGCGATCGAAGCGGGTTATTATATTATCGCCGTGATCGGTGTGTTGGCGAGCGTGGTGTCAGCCTATTATTACCTACGTATCATTAAGGTCATGTACTTCGATGAGCCGGGGGTTGATCCTTTGGATTCCCCGCTGCCGGTTACTATTACGGTGGTATTGGCGGTGACCAGCGCGGTGATCGTGTTGTTCTTCGCGTTCCCCAGCCCGGTGATCCGCGCGGCCGAAGCCGCCGCTCAATCGCTGTTTTAGAGCCGCTTCGCGTTGAACGACGATGCACACGGCCTCCACCTCCCAAGCCCTTACCGGCTGGTGGAGGTGGAGAGCATCGACAGCACCAATGCCGAAGCCAAACGTCTAGCCCAGTCCGGCGCGCCCGATTGCACGCTGGTGTGGGCCAAGCGCCAAACGGCGGGGCGCGGGCGGCGCGGGCGGGTCTGGGTGTCCGACGAAGGCAACCTGTATTTTTCCATTGTGTTGCGCTTGCCGTATCCGCTGCGCGACGTCATGCAGTTGGGATTCGTTGCGGCCAACGCCATTGCCGATGCGCTGCAGGCGGTCGCCCCTCAGGGCGCGTCGGTGAACGTCAAATGGCCCAACGACGTGCTGGTGGAACATAAAAAAATCGCCGGCATCTTGATGGAAGCCGAGATGGACGCGGCCAAGCCCGGCCAGCTCGAATGGCTGGTGCTGGGCATCGGTATTAACATCAACAGCCATCCCGCCGATACTGACGGCGAATATCCGGCCACCTCGCTTGTCGCCCAGGGCGTGACAGGTGCGGGGTTGGAGGTGCGGACCATGCTTGAGGCCCTGGCCGAGCGTTTTTTGGCGGGGCTGGCGGTATGGCGGAACTCAGGTTTCGGCCCCGCTCGCAGCCACTGGCTGGCGCGGGCCAAGGGCTTGGGTGGCCCGGTGACGGTGCGTTTAAACAACGAAACCCTGCACGGCACTTTTGCCGCCTTGGATGAAGACGGTGCTTTGCTGTTGCACCAAGAAGGCAGGCCCAGCTGCCGCATCACGGCAGGAGATGTATTTTTTCCGCCGACAAACTTGAGCGTTTGTGCTACCCATCCCTAATGTTATTGGCAATTGACAGCGGCAACACCAATGTCGTCTTCGCCGTGTTCGGCGCAGATGGGCCAAACGCGGGCAAAGTGTTGGGCGAATGGCGGTCTTCGACGGCAGCCAATCGCACGGCGGACGAGTTCGGCGTGTGGCTGCTGCGTGTGCTGGAAATGGCGGGCATCGAGCCAACGCAGATTTCTCACGCCATCATCGCCACTGTGGTGCCCGCCAACCTGTTCGCGCTGACCCAGTTGTGCGTGAAGTATTTTAACGCAACGCCTTTGGTGGTCGGTGAAGCAGGCGTAGCGCTGGGCATCGGCATTAAACTTGCCAACCCTGCCGAAATCGGCGCGGACCGTTTGGTCAACGCGGTCGCGGCGGTGGAAAGTTACGGCGGGCCGCTGATCTGTATCGACTTTGGCACCGCCACCACCTTCGACGTGATCGACGCGGACGGCGATTATGCGGGCGGCGCGATTGCGCCCGGCATCAATCTGTCGTTGGAAGCCTTGCACATGGCAGCGGCCAAGTTGCCGCGTGTGGCGGTCGAACGGCCGGCCAAGGTTATCGGTACGGATACCATCTCGGCCATGCAGTCGGGCATCTATTGGGGCTATGTCGCCATGATCGAAGGTTTGGTCAAGCGTATCCAAGACGAATACGGCGCGCCGATGAAAATTATCGCCACCGGCGGTCTGGCGGGGATGTTCGCCAAAGCCACCGATGTTATTGAACGAACCGATAAGGATATCACCTTGCGTGGCCTTTACGCTATTTTCAAACGGAACCGGAGTTAGGCATGGCGGGTAAAGACCCGATCGAAGACGAGCTGCTGTTTTTGCCATTGGGCGGCGCCGGTGAAATCGGCATGAACCTGAACCTGTACGGCTATGGCAAGCCGGGCAAGGCCGAATGGATGATGGTCGATTTGGGCATCACGTTTGGCGACGGCACGCATCCGGGTGTCGATGTCATCATGGCCGACCCCCAATACATCGAAGACCACAAAGATCAGTTGCTCGGCATCGTGCTGACCCACGCCCACGAAGATCACTTGGGCGCGGTGGCGTATTTGTGGGAACGTTTTGAATGCCCCATCTACGCCACGCCGTTCACGGTTTCGATTTTGAAACATAAACTGGCGGAAGCCGAATTGCTGGATCGTGTCACCATCCATGAAATCGCGCTCAACGGTTCGTTCAAGCTGGGGCCGTTTGAACTTGATTTGATTACGATGACGCACTCCATCCCCGAGCCTAACGCCATCGCCATCCGTACCCCGTTGGGCACGGTGCTGCATACTGGAGATTGGAAACTCGATCCCAATCCGGTGTTGGGCGCGGGTTACGATATGCCCGCCCTTCGCCAGCTTGGTGATGAAGGTGTGTTGGCCATCGTGTGCGACAGCACCAATGTGTTTACGCCGGGTTCCAGCGGTTCCGAAGGCGATTTGTTTGAAAGCCTCAAGGCCTTGGTGGCCGAGCGCACGGGCCGCGTGGTGGTGACGTGTTTTGCTTCCAACGTTGCGCGCATCGACACGATTTCCAAAGTCGCACGCGCATGCGGGCGCGAGATTGTGCTGGCGGGGCGGTCCTTTCGCCGCATGATCGACGCGGCCAAGGAAAACGGCTACCTGCAAGACACGCCCAATTACTTGGATGAAGATATGGCCGGGCATATTCCCAACGACAAGTTGTTGGTGATTTGTACCGGCTCTCAGGGCGAGCCGCGCGCGGCATTGGCGCGCATCGCGGCGGACGAGCATCCGCGCATTTACATCGGCGAGGGTGATACGGTGATTTTTTCGTCGCGCCAAATCCCCGGCAATGAAGTCGGTATCGGGCTGATGCAAAATCGCTTGGTGCGTCGCGGCGTCGAGGTGATTACCGATAAGGATCATTTCATTCATGTTTCCGGTCATCCGGCGCGCGATGAACTGCTTGAAATGTATCAGGCGGTGAAACCAAAAATATCCATTCCGGTGCATGGTGAATTGCGCCATTTGGCCGAGCACGCGCGTCTGGCGCGCACCTGCCAGGTCAAGGAAACGGTGGTCAATGAAAACGGCGGCATGATCCGCTTAGCCCCCGGTCCGGCGTGCGTGATTGAAACCGTGCCGTCCGGGCGTTTGGCGTTGGAAGGCGACCGTCTGGTGCAGTTGGATGGCGAGCTGGTGCGCGGGCGCGTGCGCGGTTTGTTCAACGGCACCGCGACGGTGACCATCGTGATCGACGAAAAGGGTGAGCTGGTGGCGGACGCGCAACTCTCAACTACTGGCCTGTTGGAGCCGGATGACTTTGATTTCGAAGACGCCGCCTTGGATGTTGCCGAGGCCGCCGTGGATCATCTGTCCAAAAAGGCGCGTTTGGACGACGATCAGGTGGCGGAAGCCGTGCGCATCGCGGTGCGGCGGTATTTCCGCTCGACGTTCAATAAAAATCCCGTGACCACGGTCCATCTGGTGAGGGTCTGAATATGCTCGGCAACTTGAACCATGTCGCCATCGCGGTGCCGGATTTGCAAGCGGCATCGGCCATCTATGCAAACAAACTGGGCGCCAAAGTATCCGCGCCTTTGGCATTGCCCGAGCATGGCGTCACCACGGTGTTCATCGAGCTGCCCAACACCAAGCTTGAATTGATGGAGCCACTGGGCGAAAATTCTCCCATCGCCAAGTTCTTGGAGCGCAACCCCGAAGGCGGGGTGCATCATTTGTGTTTCGAGGTTGATGACATCGAGCAAGCCCAGATCGCATTGCAGGCCCAAGGGGTGCGTATTTTAGGTTCGGGCGGAATTCGCATGGGCGCACATGACAAGCCGGTTTTGTTTCTGCACCCTAAGGATTTTTGCGCGACCCTGATCGAGTTAGAGCAAAAATAGGTCCACCTGCGTTCGGGAGGCGCCCATGGACAAAAAAGAAAAGAAACTGGAAATCACCGGCGTCAGCCAGATTACCATCAATAAAAAATGGATCGGCATTATTACGGCCATGATCGTCGTGTTGACGGTGGGGGTCGGTTGGATGTTTCAAGTTTCCGCCGTTGCCCGGCCCGTATCGGCAGAGTACGCCAAGCAACATCCGCTTCGTTAATCGCATTCAACCGGGGTGGGGCAATCGTGAACTGGTACTGCGACAAGGCTCCGGGTCATCCGCTGCACGGCCCCTATCACGATCTTGAATACGGTTTTCCCGGCAAAGATGAACGCGCGCTGTTCGAATTGTTGAGCCTGGAAATTTTTCAAGCCGGACTGTCGTGGGAATTGGTGTTGAAAAAACGCGCCGAGACGGTGGCGGCGTTCGCCGATTTCGACGTGGATGCCGTGGCGGCCTTTGACGAAACCGACGTTGCCCGCCTGCTTGAAAATCCCGGCATCATTCGCAATCGCTTGAAAGTCATGTCCATCATCCACAATGCGGCCGTAGTGCAAAACCTGCGGGTGAGCTACGGCGGCCTCGCCAAGTGGCTGGAGGCGCATCATCCGTTGGATTTAGCAGGGTGGGTGAAGTTGTTCAAAAAGACCTTTAAGTTCACCGGGCCGGAGGTGGTGAACGAATATTTAATGAGCACGGGTTATCTTGAAGGGGCGCACCGGGAAAGCTGCCCGGTGTTCAAAAAGATCGCCCGCAAAAAACCGGCTTGGATGCGGCCCCATTCAGCCCTTCGCAAAACCTGATCTCTTGATAGAGTGAAGTCGCCATGAAAATCTTTCCTTCCCTTTGTGTGATCGCCCTTTCAGCGCCCCTTTGTCTGTCGGCGGCCTTCGCCCAAGAAGCATCCAAAGATGCGCCCCGCGTGGCCTCGGTTTCGCAGGAAGACTGCAAGCGCTTGCTCAAGCGTCAAGTCGAGTATACGCCGAGTGACGATGTGGCCTACAAACCCGGCGTGGATGTTCGTGGCAAGGCGGTCGCTCCGGCCAATGCCGGGCAAACGTTGGGCGAGATCGCACTGCCCGATAAAATCGTCATCGATTTCGGTATGGATTTTGCCGGGCGCTACGGCATTTCCGGCGCAGGGCTGCATACCGCCACGGCGGACCTTTTTACTATCCAATACGATCTGGCGCTGGGCGGGTTGACGGTCAACGGCAAGCCGCTGAACCCAGACGATTCGCGCGCGGTGAGTAAAGCCTGCGCCGCGATGCTCAAAGATGCTGAGGCCACCCCAGCCGCCAAATAGGGGGCAAATAAGGCGTGTACTCCCTTTGGCGCGTCGCTTTTTCTCCCCGCCATTGCCCCTAAGCGCGCGTTATCCTAAAGTCAGACGACACGGGCTGGCGTTTCACCGCCCGCAAAATTTATTTTTTGAAGGATCATTGCCTAGATGTTTTCTGCGTTTGAATGGATGATGGCCATACGCTATTTGCGCGCGCGTAAGCGCGAGGGCTTCGTTTCGGTTATCACCTGGTTTTCGCTGTTGGGCATCGCTATCGGCGTGGCGACGCTGATCATCGTCATGAGCGTGATGAACGGATTTCGCGGCGAATTGATGGGCCGCATTTTGGGCCTGAACGGTCACGTCAACATTTATGCGCCCATCGGTTCGATGGAAGATTACGACGCCAAGGCCATTGTCGTGCGCGGCGTCAAAGGCGTGCTCAGCGTTTCGCCCCTGATCGAAGGCCAAGTGATGGCGACCGCGACCGGGCAGGCGAGGGGCGCGGTGATGCGCGGCATCAAATCCGAAGACCTACGCGCCCGGCCCATGTTGGCCGGTAACATTCAAGCCGGGTCGCTCGATGATTTCGGTGCGGATGACACCATCATCATCGGCACCGAAATGGCCCGGCGTCTGGGTGTGCGGGTGAGCGATAAGATCACCATCATTTCGCCCAGCGGCCAGCCCACCGCGTTCGGCACCGTGCCGCGCATGCGGGCGTTTCGTGTCGTCGCGACGTTTTCCATCGGCATGTTCGAATACGACAGCAGTTTTGCGTTCATCCCCTTGCACTCCGCCCAGGTGTATTTTCAAATGCCCGATGCGGTCAGCAATCTAGAAGTTTTTGTCGACGATACCTCCAAGACCACCGAGATCGGCGAGAGCATCAAGGCTGCAATGGGCGAGCAGGCGCGGGTGTTCGACTGGCAAAAAACCAACGCCAGTTTCTTCAACGCCATTCAGGTGGAACGCAACGTGATGTTTTTGATTTTGACGCTGATCATCTTGGTCGCCGCGTTCAACATCATTTCCAGCCTGATCATGTTGGTGAAGGACAAGGGGCGCGACATCGCCATCTTGCGCACCATGGGGGCGACCCGCGGCTCCATCATGCGCATCTTCTTCATCGCCGGGGCCAGCATCGGCGTGGTCGGCACGTTTAGCGGCTTTGTGCTGGGGCTGTGGTTCTCGCTCAATATCGAAAGCATCCGCCAGTGGATTCAATCCGTCACCGGCACCGAACTGTTCGCGGCGGAAATCTATTTCCTGTCGCAATTGCCCGCGAAGGTCGATCCCATGGAGGTTTTGGCCACGGTGCTGATGGGCTTGGGGCTGTCATTCTTGGCGACGCTTTATCCGTCTTGGCGCGCCGCGCGTCTCGATCCGGCGGAGGCGCTGCGTTATGAGTGATGCACAGAAAAAAACGGTGCTCAAACTGGAAGGCGTAGTGCGCCAGTTCGGTCGCGGCCATACCCAGCTTCAGGTGCTTAAAGGAGCGAACCTGACCCTTTCGATGGGTGAGATCGTCGCATTGGTGGGGCCGAGCGGTTCGGGCAAATCGACGCTGCTGCAGATCGCGGGCCTGCTGGAACACGCCGACGGCGGCGAGGTTTATATCTCGGGCGAAGCGGCGTCCAAGTTGGGCGATGACCGGCGCACCGAGTTGCGGCGCAAACATTTGGGCTTCGTCTATCAGTATCATCATCTGTTGCCGGAGTTTTCGGCGATGGAAAACATCGCCATTCCGCAGATTATCGCGGGCTTAAGTAAGACCGTGGCCAAAGAGCGCGCGATGCAGTTGCTCAACACCTTGCATTTGAGCGCGCGCGCCAGCCATCGTCCCGCCGAATTGTCGGGCGGCGAACAGCAACGGGTCGCCATCGGTCGGGCGCTGGCCAATGCGCCGGATTTGTTGCTGGCCGACGAACCCACCGGAAATTTGGACCCGGAAACCGCCGACGAAGTCTTCAACATGCTGTTGAAGTTGACCCGTCAGGCCGGACTTACGGCGCTGATCGCCACCCATAATCCAGACTTGGCAGCGCGCATGGATCGTATCGTGCGTGTGGAAGACGGGCACCTAGTCGAAGTGTGATGCATCGGCCCCGCTTGTTGATAAGTGTCGCCTGACAAAGGCGCCGGAATGTGGAATTCTTTGCCCATGACCCATGCCGGATTTGTCCATTTGCGCGTGCATAGCGCTTATTCTCTTTCCGAAGGTGCGATCCGCATCAAGGAACTGGCGGGCATGTGCGTGGCGGCAAAGATGCCCGCCGTCGCCGTTACCGATACCAACAATTTGTTTGGCGCGATGGAGTTTTCGCTGGCCGCCGCATCCAACGGCGTGCAGCCCATCATCGGCTGTCAGTTGTCGGTCGAACGCGAAGGCGGGGCCGGACCACAGGCGGGCCGCATCGCCCATTACGCTGCGCCCGATCAGGTGGTGGTGCTGGTGCAAGACGATCTGGGCTATCGCAATCTGCTCAAGCTGTTGAGCGTGGCGTACATGGATAGCGAAGACGTCGAAGACCCCAAGGTGACTTTAGCCGATTTGGAAAAGTATGCGGGCGGGCTGATCTTGCTCAGCGGCGGGGTGAAGGGGCCGGTGGGGCGTTTGTTGCTCGATGGTCAAGACGATCATGCGCGATCCTTGCTGGAGCGTCTGCTCGCGGCGTTTGGCGACCGCCTGTATATCGAATTGCAACGCCACGGCCTGCGGGATGAAAAGCAGATCGAAGACCGCCAGATCGATCTGGCCTATGCCTTGAACGTGCCGTTGGTCGCCACCAACGAGGCGTTTTTTTCTGACAAGGGCATGTATGAAGCCCACGACGCGCTGATCTGTATCGCCGAGGGCGCGTATGTCAGTCAGAGCGAACGCCGCCATCTGACGCCGGAGCATTATTTTAAGTCGCCTAAAGAAATGGAAGTGCTGTTCGCCGATGTGCCGGAAGCCATCGCCAATACCTTGGTGGTGGCCCAGCGCTGCGCCTACAAGGTGAAAAACGTTGCTCCCATTCTGCCGCCGTTCGATTGCGGCGCGGGCTTGACCGAACAAGACGAGCTGCGCAAACAGGCCATCGATGGGCTGGAACATCGCCTGCGCACCCACGTTTTTGCCGAGGGCATGAACGACGCGCAAAAAGAAGAGATCGCCAAGCCCTACCGCGAACGGTTGGAGTTCGAACTGGGTGTGATCATCCAGATGGGCTTTCCCGGTTATTTCCTGATCGTGGCAGACTTCATCAAATGGGCCAAGGACCAGGGCATCCCCGTGGGGCCGGGCCGTGGTTCGGGTGCCGGCTCGGTGGTGGCGTGGGTGCTGACCATTACCGATTTGGATCCGCTGCGCTTTGGCTTGCTGTTCGAGCGCTTCTTGAACCCCGAACGCGTTTCCATGCCCGACTTCGATATCGACTTCTGCCAGGATCGCCGCGACGAGGTTATCCGTTACGTGCAGGAAAAATATGGCCGCGATCACGTGGCGCAGATCATCACCTTTGGTAAATTGCAGGCGCGCGCGGTGCTGCGCGATGTCGGGCGGGTGCTGGAAATGCCCTATGGTCAGGTGGACCGCATCTGCAAATTGGTACCCAACGATCCGGGCAAGGCCATGACGCTGCCCGAAGCCATCACCGCCGAACCGCAGCTGCGCGAGATGATCCGCGAGGAAGAAGAAGTCGCACGCCTGATGGAAATCGCCAAGCCGCTGGAAGGTCTTTATCGCCATGCTTCGACCCATGCGGCGGGCGTGGTGATCGGCGACCGGCCCTTGGATCAGTTGGTGCCGCTTTATCGCGATCCGCGCTCCGACATGCCGGTCACCGGCTTCAATATGAAGTACGTGGAACAGGCTGGGCTGGTGAAGTTCGACTTTTTGGGTCTGAAGACGCTCACCGTGCTGGACATGGCGGTGAAGTTCGCCGCCGAAGGGGGCGCGAAGGTGGACCTGACCACCGTGCCGCTGGATGATCCGGCTTCGTTCGATCTGCTGCAACGCGCCGAAACGCAGGGTGTGTTCCAGTTGGAAAGTGCGGGCATGAAAGATCAGCTGCGCGGCCTGCGTCCGACCACGTTCGAAGACATTATCGCGATCGTGGCGCTCTATCGTCCCGGTCCGATGGAAAACATTCCCGCTTACATCCGCCGCAAACACGGCGACGAAGAGCCGGATTATCTCTATCCGACGTTGGAGCCGATCTTAAAAGAAACCTTCGGCATCATGATCTATCAAGAACAGGTCATGCAGATCGCCCAGGAGCTTTCCGGTTACACCTTAGGCGGCGCCGATCTGCTGCGCCGTGCCATGGGTAAAAAGATCCAAGAAGAAATGGATCAGCAGCGCGCCATTTTTGTCGAAGGTGCCGAGGGCCGGGGCGTTTCGGCGGCCAAGGCCAACGAAATCTTCGATCAGGTCAACAAGTTCGCGGGTTACGGCTTCAATAAATCGCACGCTGCCGCGTATGCGTTGGTGGCCTATCATACGGCCTATATGAAGGCTAATTTTCCTTATGAGTTCATGGCCGCGTCGATGACGTTGGATTTGAGCAATACCGACAAACTCAACGCCTATCGCCAGGAATTGGACCGTATGGGGGTGAAGCTGAAAACCCCCGACATCAACAAGTCGGAAACCTATTTCAAGGTCGAACGCGACGCCAACGGTAAAGCTACCGCCATTCGTTACGCGCTGGCGGCGTTGAAAAACGTCGGCCAAGCGGCGATGCAGACTCTCATCACTGAACGCGCCAAGGGCGGGCCGTTCAAATCCATCAACGATTTCGCCTCGCGCCTCGACACCCATCAAGTCAACAAACGTCAGATGGAAAACATGATCCGTTCGGGTGTGTTCGACGCCCTGGAGCCCAATCGCAAAAAGTTGTTTTTAGGCCTAGAGGTCATCATGGGCGAGGCTTCGGCGCAGACGGCGGAACGCGCCAGCAGCCAGATTGGCCTGTTCGGCGGCGAAGACCAGCCGGTGCAGGCCATTCGCCTGCCCGATGTGGCCGATTGGCCGCCGATGGAACGGCTCAAGGAAGAATTCGACGCCATCGGCTTTTTCCTTTCCGCCCACCCGCTCGACAGTTACGGCAAAAGCCTGGAGCGTCTGGAGGTCACGCCGTATGCCGCCATTTTGGCCCGTGGCCAATCGGGCAACTTCACCCTGGCCGGTACGGTGATGTCGAAAAAAGAGCGCATCAGCCAAAAGGGCAACCGCTACGCGTTTTTAAGCTGCTCCGACGCCTCGGGTGCGTTTGAAGTGACGCTGTTTTCGGAAATTCTCAGTGCGGCGGCTGAATTGCTGGTGCCCGGCCAGCCGGTATTGATTAAGGCCACCGCCCAATTTGAAGGCGAAACCGCGCGCCTGACCGCGCAATCGCTGAAGGCGCTCGATAAATTGGCGGCGCAGACTGCGGCGGGACTGAAGGTCACGGTGATTGACGATAAACCTTTGGCGCAATTGGCGCAGGTGTTGAACGGAGCCAAACGGGGCAGGGGCAAGGTTTCTATTTTGGCCCGCACGCCACACCATGAAACCACCATCGCGCTGAAGGATAGCCCCGTTTCGGTCACGCCCGAACTGCTGCACGCGCTCAATGCCATTCCCGGGATTGTCGAGATTCAGGAAGTTTGACTTTTATTTGGTGCGACTTCCAAATCGACCCAAAACCGCATGCCGCCCTCGGTGATGGGCTCGTAGCCTAATTTGCCGTTGATGCTGTTGATGAAGTTGCTGGCGATGGTCAGCCCCACGCCGCACCCGTCGATGGCACCGCCAAAGTGTTTCAGGCGCTCGAACGGCTCTAGCGCTTGGCCGGGGAAGGCTTCTTTAAAGCCCATTCCTGTGTCTTCGATGAACACCCGGTGCAGGGACCGGGATAGGCTTTGGTCGCGAAGGGTTACTTGGCCGTCTTTGGGTCGGTTGTATTTGATCGCGTTGGACATCAGGTTGTCGAAAATGGTGTTTAGGGTGATTTCCTGCGCCAAAACATTGGGCAGGGCGGCCCGGTTTGTCTCATTTTTGATTTTGACGCCATATTGCCGCGCCAGCAGGGTTGAACGGGCGATGCTGCCTTCGATGGCCTGGTTCAAGGAAACGGGCTGGCGCTCGATCATCTTATCGGTGTCGGAAAGTTTCGACAGCACCAGCAACTGATTGATTTCGCCCAATAAAGTGCGGCAATTGTCGACGATGATGGTGACGTATTCTTCTTCTTTTTCTTTGGACAGTTCGCACAGTTTAATCATTTGGGCGAAGCCCATGATGGCGTTTAGGGGGGTGCGCAGTTCATGACCCATGGAAGCGAGGAACCGGGTTTTGGCGCGGTTGGCTTCTTCGGCCTGCTCTTTGGCGTGCTTAAATTCTTGAGTGCGGGAATTGACCAGGCTTTCCAGGTGGTTGTTCAGTTCGCGCAAACGTCCTTCCGCCGTGTCGCGCCCGGCGATCATATCGGACAGCTGGACCGTCATGGCGTTAAAAGACCGGGCCAGATCGCCGAGTTCATCGCGCTGGTCGTCTTCGACCCTGATGGAGAGGTTGGTATCGCCCACTTTAAGTGTGGCGGTGCGCAGGGTTTCGATGCGCCGCACAATCCGGCGCGCCACATAAAGCGCCGCCGCCGCGATTAGGACGCTCAGGCCTAAAAAACTCATCCATATGGTCAGATTCGTTTGATGGAGCGCGTCCCGGATGCGCTCAATGCGCTCGGTCAGTTCGTTTTGTTCATGCTCCATCGCTTCGCTGACGGACGTTTGCAGATTGATCTGCGCCCGAATGAGCTCGTCGAACGGGTCTGCTGCGTCTGGTGCGGATGGCGCTGCGTTTTGTCCTGAACTCAGGCGCTCGGCAAGCTGCTTTAAGATCGAGGCCCGGTTGAGGACCGCGTCGCGAAGCGAAGCTTCCTCGGGAAAATAAACGTCAATGACGTGGCTGTAATGGTTTAAGAACATATTGAATTTTAATAGGATATCCGCAATATCCTGGGCATGGGCGGTGGCGATTGAGGGGTCGGACGTTGCGGCTGGGTGTGCATCGTTATGGTGGAACGCGCCGACGATCTGCGTGGCCGTATCGCGGATATCGTTCAGCTGCCGGGTGACCAATAGGGTTTGTTCACTGACGGATTTAATTTGCTCATCCACTTGCCGGGTCGTCAGGGTCAACGTGACCAAAAGTGTCAACGCGCCAAGGATCAATATGGCAAATAAGATTAAAAATTGATGGGCGATCTTGAGATTTTGCATGGGGAGACGGGACTCGTGGGGTTGGCGTTCTGTTTATCGCCGGGCGCTTTGCCATCTTTAGGTATTTAATCGGGCGAGGCAAGGCGAAAACAATAGGGTTTCGCTGGGGATGATGTGAATAATCCCTTGCAGTTCAGCGCCGAAACCGCTACATACCCGCCACGCGTTCCCATGTCGGGCTCGCGATTTCGCACACGAACGTGCGGCTCTGGCGCAAATTCGCCAGCTCAGTCGCTCCGGTGTCTTTTAAAAAGACGAGAGTTCGTGGACGTTTAACCGGAATAGGAAGAAAAAAACATGGCAATGCCATCCTTTACGATGCGTCAGCTCCTTGAAGCCGGCGTTCACTTTGGTCACAACACTCGCCGCTGGAATCCGAAGATGGCTCCGTTCCTCTTCGGTGCCCGCAACGGCATTCACATCATCGATCTGGGTCAGACGGTCCCGCTGCTCAGCCGCGCCATGGGCGCGGTGCGCGACGTGGTCGCCAATGGCGGTCGTGTGCTGTTCGTTGGCACCAAGCGTCAGGCCGCCGACAAGGTCGCCGAAACTGCCCGCAATTGCGGCCAGTATTACGTCAATCACCGCTGGTTGGGCGGCATGATGACCAATTGGCAGACCATCTCCGGCTCGATCAAGCGCTTGCGTGAACTCGAAGAACTGTTTGGTTCCCCGGAAAAGACCGAAGGTCTGACCAAAAAGGAACTGCTGCAGCTGACCCGCGAACGCGACAAGCTGGAAATGGCGCTGGGCGGCATTAAGGATATGGGCGGTCTGCCCGACATCTTGGTGGTGATCGACACCAACAAGGATGCCAACGCGGTCGCCGAAGCCAACAAGCTGGGCATTCCCGTGGTCGGCGTGCTCGACAGCAATTCCGATCCCAAGGGCATCGATTATCCGGTGCCGGGCAATGACGACGCCATCCGCGCCATCACCACGTACTGCGAACTGATCGCGGGTTCGGTGCTGGACGGTATTCAGGCTGAAGTCGTGAAGACCGGTGGCGATTTGGGCGCGGCGGAAGTGCCGATGGCCGAAGTGCTGCCCGCCGAGGAAATCCCCGCTGCTGCCGCACCGGAAGCAACCGCTTAATTTTACGCGTTATCAATAAGATATCGCACATAGCTTATAGAGAGGTTTAAGATGGCTGCAATCACTGCCGCTCTGGTGAAAGACCTGCGCGAAAAGTCTGGCGCGGGCATGATGGACTGCAAAAAGGCGTTGGCCGAAACCGATGGCGACATGGATGCCGCGGTCGATTGGCTGCGCACCAAGGGGCTTGCCGCCGCCGCCAAGAAATCCGGGCGCATTGCCGCCGAAGGTTTGGTGGGCGTTACGGTCGAGGGCAACAAAGGCGCCGTGGTTGAAGTCAACTCCGAAACCGATTTCGTCGCTCGCAACGTGCAGTTTCAGGGTTTTGTGTCCACCGTGGCCAAACTGGCTTTGCAATCCAATGGCGACATTGAAGCGCTTAAAACCATGGACTTCCCGGGCTCGGGCCGCACCGTGGCGGAAGAACTGACGCACATGATTTCCACCATCGGCGAAAACATGAATATTCGCCGCGTACAGGTGGTTACGGCTGATGGCGGCGAAGTGGCCGCCTACGTTCACGGCGCGGTTGCTGACGGACTGGGCAAAATCGGCGTGTTGGTCGCGGGCAAGGGCGGTGACGTTCAGGGCTTCGGCAAACAGGTTGCGATGCACGTCGCGGCGACCAACCCGGCCAGCTTGTCGCGCGAAGACTTAGATCCGGCCATTGTGGAACGCGAAAAGCAAATTTTGACCGAACAGGCCCGTGAATCGGGCAAACCGGAAGAAATCATCGCCAAGATGATCGTGGGCCGCATTTCTAAGTTCTATGGCGAAGTTTGCCTGTTGGAACAAATCTTCGTCATCGACGGCGAAAGCAAGGTTTCTAAGGCCGCCGAAGCTGCGGGCACACAAATTACCGCATTTGTGCGCTTCGGTTTGGGTGAAGGCATTGAAAAGAAATCGGAAGACTTTGCCGCCGAAGTGGCTGCCGCCGCCGGCGTGTAACGCGCTTTCGCGTTTCGCAGATGTTAAAAAGGGGCGTCCTGCGGGGCGCCCCTTTTGTTTTGACGGGGAGGGGTAACGGTCAGCTGGTGCGGATCGTTCCGTTAGCTAGCCATGTTAACGCGCTGGTAGCGTTGGCAAAGGTGTCGGGATCGTCATTTTGCAGCGTGCGCATGCGTTCGGACAGCTGTTGGAACGTTGAACTGAGAATTTGCGGCACATCCAGCTGAACCGTGCATTCTTGCGTTGATCCGGCCAGCATCGGCCCGGCCCGTTTCGACCGAGCCTGCTTCGACCCAGTCGATTCAGATTTAGCGTTGGCGATGGCGTGGCGATCGACATCGGCGCGGATGTTGTTGAGACCGACCACCGCGTTTTGCATGGAATTGGGATTGATCAGTTCGCGCGCCAGAGCCAGGACGTACATTAAATCTTCTTTGCTTTCAGCGGCTTCTACCTCATCGGACATGTATTCGAGTACCGCATCAAGGCCGGCATCCGACATGCGATCAATCGGTCTGGTGGCGGGCTTTTTCTTCATGGGGATGGCTCCTATCATTGCACTGGCGCATACCCATAGGAGCACAAGCGCCAATGCTCGGGCAGCTACGCACACCCGTAGGGCGTGAAGGGCGTGAAGGGCGGGCGAGCTGTCCCCTAAGGCAACGGCGCGTTAAGGTACGAATTTCATAAAAAAATCAATTGGTTGATGTATTTTTATGGACTCTAAACACGTTGTACTTGTCAGCCATGAGTAAACGAGTATGATTAATGCTGTGGCCGATACGGACTTTCCGTGTCGAGTGTGTTTGGGGGATCGGGCCACTTGCCTTGGCTGATGGGCAGGGATTGGGACGGGGGAACGCCATGTCACTGGCGAATTTCATCGATGAATCTCTTAAATTGGACGACCCGGAGCGGTTGTTTTCATGTTATTTGGGCGCGCTCGACGAATACGGCGTGGACCGGGTTCTCTATAGCGCGCTGCGCAATACGTCCGACGAAGAAATCAACGTTCCCGGCATTTCGCATTGTTATCCTAAGGACTGGATCAATTATTACATGGCGCATGATTACGTGCGCCTGGATCCCGTGTGCCAGCATGCCATTGGGGCGCGTGCGGCTTTTACTTGGGATGATATGATGCGGTTTCGCGATCTAACACCTGCGCAAAGCAAGCTTATGAACCAAGGCCACGAGGCGGGGCTGAACGACGGCCTAGCGTTGGCGTTTCATGGTCCCATGGGCGAGGTTTACGGGGTGGGCATGGCGTCCAGCGTCGCCAACCGTGATGTGAGCCGGTTTGTTAAAGAAATTCAGGTGCTTTCGACCCAGTTTCATGTGCTGTATTCGGCGCTGCATGACCGTGAACGCAACGTTCGCGGCGCCTCGCTCACGGCGCGGGAACGGGAGGTCTTGAAATGGTGCGCGGTGGGCAAAAGCAATTGGGCCATCGGCGAAATCCTTGCCATCAGCGAACACGGCGTGGATTTTCACATGCGCAATATCCTGCGCAAGCTTGAGGCCGATACCCGCGTCACCGCCGTCGTCAAGGCGCTGCACGCCGGCTTGATTGTTCTATAGCTAACTATTTCATCTTAAAGGCGTATTCCTACGTTGGTGCGTAGGTTTGCACGCCTTCAATCAAAGGCAAATTGACCCAATCGTTAATGAGAACGAAGGGGTCAACGCTATGTCCATCGATTGTTTCAATGTCACTACCGCTCATCTGTACGGAGATGCCTTGGCGTCGCAGTTTCGCCTGCGTCATCAGGTGTTCATCGAACGGGTGGACTATCAGGTGCCGAGCTGGAAAGGGATGGAATACGACCAGTTCGACACTCCGGCCACGCAATATTTTGTGTGGCGCGATGAAAACGGCGTGGCGCGTGGCATCGCGCGTCTAGCGCCGACTTGCGTGAACTACATGCTTAAAGAAATTTGGCCGGATAAAATCACCAAAATCGACATGCCGCAATCGGAGCGGGTGTGGGAAGGCACGCGATTCGGCGTCGATCACAGTTTGCCCGCCGCCCAACGCAACGCCATCGTCAAGGAGTTGGTGTGCGGTTATATGGAATACGCTGCGGCGCATGGCATTGACGACATCATTGGCGTCATGCCGGTCGGCATTTGGCGTGCCGTGTTCGCGCGCAACGGCTGGCCGCCTGTTGAATTGGGCCCGGTGTGGCGCGAGGACGGCATCGAGGTGCAAGCCGCGCGCCTGCCGGTGACGATGGAAACGCTGCAAAGCGTGCGGCATCGCACCAAGGTGAGCAACGTCTTGCAGCTGTTGGGCGAACACCTCGATCAGGCCCGCGAAGCGGCTTAAAGCGACCTAACCGCTGACTTTGCGATCATAAAGCCGGGGGGCAATGGGCTCCCCGGCTTTCGTGCGTCCAAACGGTGAATAAAAGGGGTGCTAAAAGGCTGGAAAAAAGGGCGTCTTGGTGTAATATCCCCCCGCAAACCGGACGTCTGTCCGGTTCAAGAATCCCAGCATCCTGCTGATACCTTAAGGAACCGGAACCCATGTCTACTTCCCTACGATACCGGCGCGTTTTGCTCAAATTGTCGGGCGAGGGACTGATGGGGGATAAGGAATTCGGGCTGTGTACCGAAACCGTCAATCGTATCGCCGACGAGATCAAGACCGTTCATGACATGGGCGTGCAGATTTGTCTGGTGATCGGGGGCGGAAATATCTTTAGGGGTATATCCGCCGCAGCGTCGACGATTGAGCGCACCAGCGCGGATTATATGGGCATGTTGGCCACCGTGATGAACGCCTTGGCCATGCAAAGCGCCTTGGAAATCAAGGGCGTCGAGACCCGGGTGCAGTCCGCCATACCGATGGATACCGTGTGCGAACCGTTTATCCGCCGTCGGGCGGAGCGGCATTTGGAAAAGAACCGGGTGGTGATCTTCGCCGCCGGTACGGGCAATCCGTTTTTTACCACCGACACCGCCGCCGCGTTGCGCGCCAGCGAAATGCGCTGCGATGCGTTGTTGAAGGGAACCCAGGTGGACGGTGTTTATTCCGCCGATCCGAAAAAAGACCCCACTGCAAAACGGTATAATCGCCTAAGTTATCAAGACGTTTTGGCGTGCGACTTGCGGGTCATGGACACCTCGGCGATTGCGCTTGCGCGTGACAATGACTTGCCGATTTTGGTGTTTTCGCTGCACAATCCTGGTGCATTTTCTCGTGTGGTCAATGGCGAGGGCACGTTTACCATCGTGGACAAAGGCGTGGAATAATAGGGCCTTAGGCCTTAAAACAGGCAACAAGATCGATTAAGGGGATAGACCGTGGCGGACATTGCTGCACTGAAAACGGAAACTAAGCGTCGCATGGAAGGCGCCGTCGAGGCTTTGCACAAGGAATTTGGCGGGTTACGTACCGGACGCGCCTCGACCAGCCTGCTTGAATCCGTCACCGTTGAAGCCTATGGCCAGGCCATGCCGCTTAACCAGGTCGGCACCGTCGGCGTTCCTGAACCGCGCATGTTGACGGTCCAGGTGTGGGATAAAGGCATGGTGAAGGCGGTGGAAAAATCCATTATGGATGCCGGGTTGGGCCTTAACCCCCAGGCCGATGGGCAGTTGGTGCGCATTCCCGTTCCGCCACTCAATGAAGAACGCCGCAAGGAGTTGGTGAAGGTTGCCGGCAAGTATTCCGAAGAAGCCCGTGTCGCGGTGCGTAACGTGCGCCGTCACGCCATGGATGAGCTGAAAAAAGCGGAAAAAGACGGTGGAATCAGCGAAGATGAGCACCGCCAGTATTCCGACGAAGTGCAAAAGCTGACGGATGGGTTTGTTAAACAGATCGATGAGACGCTTTCCCATAAGGAAGCTGAGATCATGCAGGTCTAAGAGTCTGGGTTTAATCGGTTAATGTCTACTAGCTCTCATGTTTCTCCGCCCCAAAACGCAGCCCAGGACACGGCTGTGCCTGTGCATGTGTGCGTGATTATGGACGGTAACGGGCGCTGGGCCGCGGGCCGGGGATTGCCGCGCGCCGAGGGCCATCGCCGGGGTGCGGAATCCGTGCGCGAAGTGATCAAGGAGGCCTCGCGTTTGGGTGTCGAATACTTGACGCTGTTTGGCTTTTCGTCGGAAAACTGGAAGCGTCCCACCGGCGAAGTGATGGATCTGATGGGGTTGTTGCGTCTGTATCTGCGCAAGGAATTGGCCGAATTACACAAACAAGGCGTGCGGTTTCGTGTCATTGGCGAACGCTCGCGCCTGCCCGAGGATGTGCAAAAATTGATTGTCGCCGCCGAACGGCAAACCCAGGACAATACCGGCCTTAATCTGGTGCTGGCTCTGAGTTATGGCGGGCGGGCGGAAATTTTGGGCGCGGTGCGCGCATTGGCCGAAAAGGTCAAGGCGGGTGAACTCGATGCCACGGCCATCGATGAAACGGTGTTTGAAAGCCACCTGGAAACCAACGGTATCCCTGATCCTGACCTGTTGATCCGTACCTCCGGCGAGCAGCGCATTTCAAATTTCTTGTTGTGGCAATGCGCCTATACCGAATTTGTGTTTACCGAGACGCTGTGGCCCGATTTTACGGCTCAGAATTTCCGTGATGCCATTGACCAATACCGTTCGCGCGAACGCAGGTATGGTGCGATCGGTGTCTGAAAAAACCTCCCGATTTCCAAGTTCGTTAGGGCCGCGCATCGTTTCCGCCGTTATTTTGGCGCCGGTGGTGCTGGTCTTGGTCTATTTTGGCGGTTGGCCGTTTACGGGCTTGGTCGGGCTGGTGGCCGTGATTTTGGCTTTGGAATGGGCGCGCATGGTGGGCCAGCACCCGGCCTGGCTGGCGTTGGGCGTGGTTTACATTGCGTTGGCGTGCTGGGCGTTGTGGCGCTTGCGCCTGGATCCGGAATGGGGGCGCATGACCCTGTTTTGGCTGCTGGCGGTGGTGTGGGGCGCCGATACCGGCGGGTTCGCCTTCGGCATGGCGTTTCGGGGGCCTAAGCTGGCCCCGGCCATCAGCCCCAACAAAACGTGGTCGGGCTTTATGGGCGGCACGCTGGTTGCCGCTTTGGGCGGTTGGGCCATGGTGACTTACATGAAAGGCGAAGCGGGTCTGGAAATAGTCCTTTTTAGCGCGCTCATCGGTGTGGCGAGCCAGATGGGCGATTTGTTTGAAAGTTGGATCAAACGCCGCTTCGGCGTTAAGGATTCCGGCGCGATTATTCCCGGACATGGCGGCCTGTTCGACCGCGTCGATGGTCTGGTGGCGGCGGCTTTGGCGACGGCCTTGATCAATATCGGTTTTAAGAGCAACGTGTTGGCATGGCTGTAATCGGCGCATCTCTGCACCCCGCGCTAAAGGTTCGGCGTGTGACGGTTTTGGGTTCCACGGGCTCCGTCGGGAGCAACACCGTGGATTTATTGGCGCGCAATCCGGGCGCTTATCAGGTCGAGGCCCTGACCGGCAACCGCAACGTCAAGCTTTTGGCTGAGCAAGCCAAGCTTTTAGGCGCGAAGTTGGCGGTGGTGGCCGATGAGGCGTTGTACGGCGAACTCCAAGATCGCCTTGCGGGTACGGGAATTGAGGCTGCTGCAGGTGCAAACGCGGTGGCTGAGGCGGCGTGTCGCCCTTCGGATGTGGTGGTTGCCGCCATCGTCGGCACCGCAGGGCTGAAACCGACCTTGAAGGCGGTGCAACGCGGCGCGATGGTGGGCTTGGCCAATAAGGAAACGCTGGTGAGCGCCGGTTCGCTGATGACCCAAGAGGTCAAAAAAGGCGGCGCGGTCTTGATCCCGGTGGATTCCGAGCATAGCGCCATCTTTCAAGTGTTCGATTTTGAACGCCCTGAAAGCGTGGCCAAGATTACGCTTACCGCTTCGGGCGGGCCGTTTCGCACCAAGTCGTTGGCTGAAATGGAAAAAATGACCCCGGCCCAAGCCGTGGCGCACCCTAACTGGGACATGGGCGCAAAAATCAGCGTCGATAGCGCGACCATGATGAACAAGGGCCTGGAACTGATCGAGGCCTTTCATTTGTTTCCTGTGGCCGCCGACGCGATCGAGGTTTTGGTCCACCCTCAATCGGTGGTGCATAGCTTGGTCAGCTATGTTGACGGCTCGGTTTTGGCGCAATTGGGGGTGCCCGATATGCGCACGCCGATCTCGTTTGCCTTGGCGTGGCCTGAGCGTATGGCGACGCCCGCCGCAACGCTGGCCCTGGCGGACATTGGCACCCTGACGTTCGAAGCTCCTGACGAAACCCGGTTCCCGGCCTTGCGCTTGGCGCGCGAATGCCTGCAGGCGGGGGGCGGCGCGCCCACGGCGCTCAACGCCGCCAATGAAATTGCCGTCGCAGCGTTTCTGGCGGGTAAAATCGGATTTCTGGATGTGGCGCGGGTGGTGGCAACGGTGGTGGATAAACTCAGCGCCGAAAACGTATTGGGCAGGCTTGCCGATTTGGAACAGGTGTTTGCGATCGACGCCCTGGCGCGGAGGCGCGCCGAAACGGTTTGCGCCGCTTGTCGTTGATGTAATGCGTGAATTTAACAAAATTAAATAAAGAATTGAAAAAATGGAATTTTTAAGCCTCATAACGCATTACTTTATCCCGTTTCTGCTGGTATTGACGGTGCTCGTTTTTGTGCACGAGCTGGGGCATTTTTTGCTGGCGCGCTTTCATGGCGTAAGGGTCGAAGTGTTTTCCATCGGCTTCGGCACAGAAATCTGGGGCTTTAACGACAAGTACGGCACACGCTGGCGTTTTAGTGCGGTACCGCTCGGCGGTTATGTGAAGATGTTCGGCGAAGGGGACGTGATGACCGGTGTCGATGACACCGAGGAGCGTCCCATGACGGATGCGGAAAAGGCGGTGTCGTTTCACTACAAGCGTTTGGGGCAGCGTGCGGCAATCGTCGCGGCGGGACCGACGTCCAACTTCTTGTTCGCGGTGCTGGTGTTGTGGGCGGTGAACTCGATTCTCGGTATGCCCACCATGTTGCCCATTGTTGGCGAGGTGATTGAAGATACCGCCGCCGAGGAGGCGGGGCTGGCCGTAGGCGACCGGATTTTGTCGGTAAACGGTCAGTCCATTACGCTTTTTAGCGAATTGAGTGAAATTGTTTCCGTAAATGCGGGCAATGCGCTGGATTTTGAAATTCAGCGCGGTGAGACGGTTTTTAGCCTTACTGCCACGCCGCGGGCGTGGAGCGAGGATTTAGGCAAGGCCGGTCAGGCGGGCGACAATGGCGATCACGCGGATAACGACGATGAAAGCAGCGATACGCCCCCTAAGCGCGGCCTTTTGGGGGTGCGTCCGGATATTTCCGTTATGCCGACCGAACGTGCGGGGATCCTCGAAGGCCTGAAACTGGCCGTTGAGCAGACCTATGGCTTGACCGTTAATATTTTGGGCGGGTTGGGGGAAATGTTTTCCGGCGAGCGCAGCGCCAAGGAATTGGGCGGTGTCATCATGATCGCTGAGGTGTCCGGTGACGCGGCGCAGGGTGGAGTATCGTCAATCTTGCGGTTTTTGGCCATTTTGAGCATCAACTTGGGGCTGATCAACCTGTTTCCGGTGCCGGTTTTGGATGGCGGGCACTTGGCTTTTTATCTCGCCGAGGGTCTGCGCGGCAAACCTTTAAGCGCCCGGGTGCAAGAATACGGTTTCCGTTTGGGCCTAGGTTTGGTATTGCTGTTGATGTTATTTGCGACCTGGAACGACTTTGAGCGTCTATTTGAGCGGTTTGGTCTTGGCTGATTGTTGCCTGGGCTAAGGAGTGACCCGCTGAAAATATAGGCTTCGAAGGCGGTTTTTGGCGCTCTTGATGTGCCGTTTTGAAGGTGACGGTTTTCAAGCGTCGCTGTTGGGTCGAATGTGATGCTGGGTGCGAAGAAAACAAAAAGAAGTTTAGGGGGGGCGCCCGTGCGTCGCGTAATTTCCGTTCTGTGTGCTGGGTTTGTGTTGGCCGTCATGCTGGCAACGCCGCTTTTTGGCGCGCGCGCCCAAGAGGCCGACACGATTACGGCCATCGCTGTGGAAGGTGTGCAGCGTGTCGAAGCGGAAACGGTGCGCTCTTATCTTTTGGTGCGCGAAGGCGACGAGTTTGATCCCATCCGCATCGATCGCTCCCTTAAGTCCTTGTTTGCCACAGGCCTATTCGCCGACGTGTCGCTTTCCCAAGAGGGCTCGACCCTGGTGGTGCGCGTGACGGAAAATCCGGTGATCAATCGCATTGCGTTTGAAGGCAATAAACGCCTGGACGATGCTGAATTGACAACGGAAGTTTCGCTTAAACCGCGCGTGATCTATACACGATCAAAGGTGCAAACCGACGTTAACCGCATTCAGACCCTGTATCAGCGTAGCGGTCGTTTCGCCGTGACGGTGGAACCTAAAATCATTCAGTTGCCGCAAAACCGCGTCGATTTGGTTTTTGAAATCGATGAAGGCGCGCTGACGGAAGTGCAAAACATCCGATTCATCGGCAACCGGGCCTTTGACGACAGCGATTTGTTGGACGTGGTCAGAACCCAGCAAACGCGCTGGTACCGTTTCCTTAGCCAAGATGATCGTTATGATCCGGATCGCATCACGTTCGATAAGGAACTGCTGCGCCGTCATTATCTGAAAAATGGCTATGCGGACTTTCAGGTGTTGTCTGCACAGGCGGAGCTTACGCCGGATCGCAAACAGTTTTTCATCACGTTTACTGTTGAAGAAGGCCAACGCTATAAATTCGGCGAAGTGGCGATCAACGCCAATTTGCGCGATTTGAAGGCGGAAGATCTTGCGAGCAAGCTGAAGATTCAAAGTGGCGACTGGTATGACGTTACGTTCGTTGATGACGGTGTTGACGCGCTGACGAATGCCGTGGGGGATTTTGGTTACGCTTTTGTCGATGTGCGCCCCGATGCAAAACGCAACCGTGAAACCGGCGTTATCGATATGACGTTCGAGGTTTCCGAAGGTCGGCGCGTTTTTGTCGAACGGATTAACGTCAACGGCAACGTGCGCACGCTTGATGAGGTTGTGCGTCGTGAATTTAGGGTCGTGGAGGGTGATGCCTTCAACGCGGCCAAGATTCGGCGCTCGGTTACCCGGGTTGAAGACCTGGACTTCTTTAATAAGGTCACCGTCACCGAGGCGGAAGGTTCCACGCCCGACAAGGCGGTGATCGATGTCGAAGTCGAGGAAAAATCCACCGGCAGCCTATCCGTTGGCGGTGGATTTTCCAGCGCCGAAGGTGCATTGGCGGAAGTTTCAATTCGCGAACGCAACCTGCTGGGTAAGGGCCAGGATCTTTCACTCGGCGCTCGAATTTCTCAGCGTTCGAGCCAGGTCAATTTAAGCTTTACCGAACCGTATTTCCTCAATCGCGAAGTCGCGGCGGGGTTTGACATTTATCACACGGCATCGGACTTGCAGACGTCCAGTTCGTTTGATTCCGAACAGACGGGGTTAACGTTACGATCCGCCTATCCGATCACGTCGTATATCAACCAGGGCTGGTCTTATACGATTAAGGATTCCAAGGTGTCCAACGTTGCCGATGATGCGTCCATTTATATTAAAGAGCAGGCGGGCGCCAAATTGGTCTCCTCCGTTGGGCATGTGTTGTCATATGACCGTCGCAACAGCCGCGTCACTCCGACGGAAGGTTATGTCGTGCGGATGAACAACGACGTGGCCGGGCTTGCCGGCGACGTTCATTATTTGCGCAATATGCTGTCGGGTGCTTACCATTACACCATCAGTGAAGGCTGGGTGGTGAACGTGAAGGGCCGGGGCGGCATCATCACGGGCTTGGGCGAAGACGTGGGGCTGTTGGATCGGTACTTCATCGGCGGCGACAGTCTGCGTGGTTTTGCCGACGCAGGTTTGGGACCGCGTGATCGCTTAACCGGAGATGCATTAGGCGGCGAGGTCGTATACAACGGCGGTGCCGAATTGATGGTGCCCCTGGGGCTACCGCAGGAATTGGGCATTTCCGGTAAGGTGTTTTCGGATGTCGGCTCCGTAACAACCGTCAGCCCAAGCGGCGCGAATGTGCTCGACAGCGGAGCGCTCCGAGCCTCGGCAGGTGTCGGTGTTGCCTGGGTATCGCCGATTGGTCCCATCAGTCTTGATTTCGGGCAAGCGCTGATAAAGGAAAGTTATGACGAGACGGAAGTGATGCGCGTTAATTTTGGTACCAAATTTTAGGAGATGGTCTTGAGCCACAATAAGTTCTTCACGGTTGCAATTACGGGTATGATCGTTTTGGGAGCGACTTATTCTCTCCCGGCTCTGGCGCAAAATGCGGCAAAGGATCCTGCCCCCCAGGCCCAGGCGGCCCAGGCTATGCCTCCGCTGAACATCCGTATCGTGAATATCGATGCCATCCGCGGGCAATCGAAAGCATTTGCCGCCGCGCGCGAAAAGATTACGACTTATGCCGAAACCAGCAATCAAGCTTTGCAAAAAGAGGATACGGCGTTGCGTGACGCCAACGCCGAGCTGAACCGCAAACGCACCTTGTTAGCCCCGGAAGCATTTGCCGAAGAACGCAAAAAGTTTGAGCAGCGTGTCGCCGATTTCCAACGCAAAACCCAAGAACAGCAAAAAGCCATTAACAAGCTGCAACTGGATGCCATGGGTCCGATCAATGAAAAGATTGTTCAGATCATTTCTCAGTACGCGGAAGCAAACAACGTGACCTTGATTCTGCCTTCGCAGAGCGTTTTGCTGCGCGCCGATGCCTATGCCATTGATGCGTATGTCTTGGAACGCCTGAACAAGGAATTGCCGTCTGTGACGGTGTCCTTGCCCAAGAAATAACGCGGAGGGTAGCCGATGGCGGACCCCAGGTTCTTCGAGAAAGCAGGACCGTTCGCCCTGGCAGAACTCGCCAAAATTGCGAATGCGGAAATTCGCATCGGCGATCCTGCTCAGGTGTTTCGTGACGTTCAGCCGTTGCAGACGGCCGGTGCGGACGAGGTCAGTTTTTTAGAAAACAAACTTTATGCCGACGCTTTTGCGAAAAGCGCTGCGGGTGCGTGTTTGGTGGACGCCAAGTACGCCGAGCGCGCGCCACAAGGCATGGCGTTGCTGGTCACCGCTGAGCCTTATCGGGCCTATGCCCGCGTGGCCCAGGCGTTTTATCCCAAAACCTGTTTCACCCATGCGCCGGAGCCCGGCATTCATGCTGGCGCCCATGTTCACGATACCGCCACCTTAGGGGCGGGCTGTCGTGTTGAAGTGGGTGCGGTCATCGAAGCAAAAGCCGAGATCGGGAAAAATTGCGTCATCGGGGCGAATTCCACTATCGGCCCCGGCGTGGTGTTGGGCGACGGCTGCACCGTGGGCGCGAATGCGACCATCCAGTTTGCGTTGATCGGCAACCGCTGCGTTTTTCATCCGGGTGTGCGCATCGGTCAAGATGGGTTCGGTTTTGCGCCCGGCGCACAGCACCTTAAGGTGCCGCAATTGGGCCGGGTGGTGATCGAAGACGATGTTGAAATCGGCGCCAATTCCTGTGTCGACCGTGGCGCCGGACCGGACACCATCATTCGTCGTGGCGCGAAGATCGATAATTTGGTGCAGATCGGGCACAACGTCGAAGTCGGCGCGGGCTGCCTGTTTGCCGCCCAAGTCGGCATTTCCGGCAGCACCAAAGTCGGAAATTATGTCATGATGGGCGGCCAGGTTGGCATCGCCGGCCATTTGACCATCGGGGATGGTGTGCAGATTGTGGCGCAAAGCGGCATTATGCGCGACATTGAGCCGGGCCAGACGGTAGCAGGTTCGCCGGCCGTTGCGGCCAAGGAACATTGGCGTCAGATTGCGGCATTGGGGCGACTGAGCAAAACGAAAAAGGGGACTTGAACCTTGAGTTTGGAAAACGAAATTGACGTGATGCGGATTATGGAAATGATTCCGCATCGGTATCCGTTCTTGATGATCGATCGTGTGAAAGACATCAAAACGGGCGAGAGCGCGGTCGGCGTTAAAAATGTGACCGCGACCGAACCGCACTTCCAGGGGCATTTTCCGGGTCATCCCATTATGCCGGGCGTGTTGATCATCGAAGCCATGGCGCAGACTGCCGCCGTGTTGGTGGTCCATACCTTGGGCGCCGCTTCCGAAGGCAAGCTGGTGTATTTCATGACCGTTGATAACGCGCGCTTTCGCAAACCCGTGGTGCCCGGCGACACCCTGGAAATTGCCGTCACCAAAATCCGTTCCCGCGGCAACGTTTTCAAATTTGAAGGCGTCGCCAAAGTGGGTGAAACTGTCATGGCCGAGGCGACATTTGCCGCCATGATTATGGATCATTGATATGAGCACCATTCATCCTACCGCCATCATCGAAGACGGCGCCCAAATTGGCGAAAACGTCGTGATCGGTCCCTATAGTGTCGTTGGCGCCCATGTAACATTGGCTGACGGCGTGCGTCTGGAAAGTCATGTGGTGGTGGGTGGGGAAACGTCCATCGGCGCCAACACGCGCATTTTCCCGTTTGCGTCCATCGGCTTGCAGCCTCAGGATTTGAAGTTCAAGGGCGAAGTATCGCGCCTTGAAATCGGCTGCAATAACGTGATCCGCGAACACGTCACCATGAATCCCGGCACCGAAGGCGGTGGGCTGCTCACGAAGGTCGGCAACAACTGCTTGTTTATGGTCAATGCGCACGTGGCGCACGATTGCCAGATCGCCGACCACGTGATCTTGGTCAACAACGCCACCTTGGCGGGGCATGTGGAAGTGGACGAATACGCCATCGTTGGTGGGCTTTCGGCGGTGCATCAGTTTGTGCGCATCGGCAAACACGCGATGATCGGCGGCATGAGCGGCGTGGAAAACGACGTTATCCCTTACGGCACCGTGACCGGCAATCGCGCGCACCTTTCGGGGCTTAATCTGGTGGGGCTCAAGCGGCGCGGGTTCGACCGGGAAACCATCCACGCCATGCGCAACGCCTATCGCTTGCTGTTCGCTCAGGAAGGCACCATGGACGAACGGGTGCGCGATGTGGCCGAGATGTTCAAAGACATCGAGCCGGTGATGGAAATCGTCACCTTCATCAGTTCCGAAAGCTCACGCGCCATCTGCCAGCCGAAAATGGATGATGCCGCCTAAGGCCGCCAAGCTGGGCATTCTGGCCGGCGGGGGGGAACTTCCTCGTCTGCTGATCGAAACCTGTCAAAAATCCGGGCGGGACGTGTTCGTGATCGCGTTCAAGGATCAGTGCGATCTTGAAACGACGCAAAATGTCGCGCATGCCTGGGTAAACATCGGCAAGGCTGGTAAAACCATTGAACACCTGCAGGCCAACCATGTTGAAGAACTGGTGATGGCCGGGCACATTCAAAAACCATCCATGGCCCAGTTGATGCCCGATGCGCGCGCACTCAAGATA
>JANLGW010000005.1 GCA_024653965.1 Rhodospirillales bacterium | reverse complement strand
CTTGGCCTTGCTGAAGTAGCCCCACGACCAACCACAAGAAGGCCAGCGGTGCAAAAGTGCCCGCCAGAAAATCGCCAAACTCATTTGGCTTCAGGGTCGTAAAAGATTGGGAACTTAACAAAACATAGAACAAAACAACAAGCAGCCAAGCAACCGTGCCCCACATCCCAAATGGAATAAGGGAACGTGGCTTTTCTATATCGGCTGATGCTTGGCTCATGTTATCGCACCAAATTCCTAATTTACCTCAGCTAACTTACGCACGTCGGTCAAATGCCCGGCGATGGCAGCGGCGACGGCCATGGCGGGGCTGACCAGATGGGTGCGCCCGCCCTTGCCCTGACGGCCTTCGAAATTGCGGTTGGAGGTGGACGCGCAGCGTTCCCCCGGCGCCAAACGATCATCGTTCATCGCCAGACACATGGAGCAGCCCGGCTCGCGCCATTCGAAGCCCGCTTCGATCAAAACTTTGTCCAAGCCCTCGGCCTCGGCCTGTTCCTTGACCAGGCCCGAACCCGGCACCGCCAACGCCTGCACGCCTTGGGCCACATGGCGGCCCTTGGCGATGTTTGCCGCTTCGCGGAAATCTTCGATGCGGCCATTGGTGCATGAACCGATGAACACCTTGTCGATCTTCACGCCGTCGATGGGCTGACCGGCCTTCAAATCCATATACGCCAGCGCACGTTCGATGGAGGTGCGCTTTTCGGCGTTAGGCTCGTCGGCGGGATCGGGGATTTTATCCATGATGGAAATGACGTTTTCCGGACTGGTGCCCCAGGTGATCTGCGGGGCCAAATTGGAAACATCCAATTCCACCACTTGATCATAGTGCGCACCCGGATCGGATTTCAGCGTCTTCCAATATGCCACCGCCTGTTCCCAAGCGCCCGCCTTGGGTGCCATGGGACGGCCTTTTAAGTATTCAAACGTGGTGTCGTCGGGCGCGATCAGGCCAGCGCGCGCGCCGCCTTCGATGGTCATGTTGCATACCGTCATGCGGCCTTCCATGGAAAGCGCTTCGATGGCTTCGCCCGCGTACTCGATCACGTACCCGGTGCCGCCAGCGGTGCCGATTTTGCCGATGATGGCGAGCACCAAATCTTTCGGTCCACACGCTTGCGGCAGCTTGCCGATGACCTTGACCAGCATATTCTTGGCGGGCTTTTGCAACAGCGTCTGGGTAGCCAGTACGTGTTCGACTTCCGAGGTGCCGATGCCAAACGCCAACGCACCGAACGCGCCGTGGGTGGCGGTGTGGCTATCGCCGCACACGATGGTGGTGCCGGGCAGGGTGAAGCCTTGTTCCGGGCCGACGATGTGCACGATGCCCTGACGCAGATCGTCGAGCGGGAAATACGGCACGCCAAAATCCACCACGTTATGTTCCAGGGTTTGCACCTGAATACGGGATTCTTCGTTGGTGATGCCCGAAGGTTTGAAGTGCGGACCGCGACCGGTGGTGGGCACGTTGTGATCGGCGACCGCCAAGGTCGCGCCGGGACGGTGTACGGGGCGGTGTGCGACGCGCAGACCTTCAAACGCCTGGGGGCTGGTGACTTCGTGCACCAGATGGCGGTCGATATACAGCAGACACGTTCCATCGTCTTGCACATCGACCAGATGCGCATCCCAGATTTTATCGAACAAGGTCTTCGGCGCGGTCATATGGCCTCCCTTAAAACACGGTGGCGATCGTAAAACATTCACGACCCACATTCACGACCCACATTCACGACAGGGGGCCGCCCGGTTTATTCAACCGAACGGCCCAGCCGGAATAAGTGCCAGTGCAGAAGATAAAGGACTTATTCGCCCTTGGCTTCGGCAGCAGCAGCCTTCTTGGCAGCGGCAGTTGCGGCCAGCGCAACCTTGGCTTCGTGAGCGGTCGCCTTGTCGGCGGCATTCAGCTTGGCCTTGAAACCGTCCGTCTGTTCGGCGATACGCGCCGATTTGCCGCGACGGCCACGCAGGTAATACAGCTTGGCGCGACGCACGTCGCCACGGCGGACGATTTCGATGGCGTCCACGTTCGGCGAGTACAGCGGGAATACACGTTCCACGCCTTCACCCGAAGCAATCTTGCGCACGGTGAACGACGAGTTCAGGCCTGCGTTCTTGCGACCGATGCACACGCCTTCAAACGCCTGCAGGCGTTCGCGGTCGCCTTCGATAACTTTTACCTGAACGCGAATGGTATCGCCCGGAGAAAATTCCGGATGCTTCTTGTTTTCCGTCAGTTTGACGAGCTGCTCGGCCTCGAGCTGTTCGATGATGTTCATGGCACTTATCCTTCTTTTCAAACGCTTGCCGGAAAACTTCCGGCGAAACTCAAATCAAAACTCAATTCTCATCCCCCGATTTTTCGGGGTTGGCGGTATATGCCTTCCACAGATCCGCGCGCCGTTCTTTAGTCACGGCCTCGGCCTGTTCGCGCCGCCAAGCGCGGATGTTCTCGTGGTGACCGGACAACAACACTTCCGGCACCTCGCGACCTTGCCAACTGGCTGGCCGCGTGAAGTGGGGATACTCCAGCAACCCCGCTTCGAAACTTTCGTCCTCGCCCGAAGCGCTTGATCCCATCACGCCGGGGATCAGCCGCACACAAGCGTCCATCAAAACCTGCGCCGCCAGTTCACCGCCCGACAACACATAGTCGCCGACCGATATTTCCTCGGCGCCATGGGCGTCCAGCACCCGCTGGTCCACCCCTTCGTAACGGCCACACAGAACCAAAACACCCGGTCCCTGAGCCAATTCGCGCACCCGACTTTGGGTGAGCTGACGCCCCCGGGGCGTCATGTATACCAGCGGCACATCGCCTGCCTGTTCCTTCGCGGCGCGCACCGCTTCGTCGATCACGTCGGCGCGCATCACCATTCCGGCCCCACCCCCGAAGGGGCTGTCGTCCACGGTGCGGTGTTTATCGCGCGCAAAAGCGCGGATGTCTACCGTTTCCAACGTCCAGAGCCCTTGCTCCAACGCCTGACCCGCCAGCGAATGCCCCAACGGCCCCGGAAACATTTCCGGAAACAACGTCAGCGCCACGGCGCGCCATACTCCCCGCGCAAACGCGGACTTTTCACCTTCGCCGGTCATTCGCCTTCGCCTTGCGGTTCAAGCTCATACGCCCCGGGATCATGTGGCTCCGGCTCGCCCGGCTCCAACAACCCGTCGGGCGGATCGACCACGACCCGTCCACCGGCAATGTCCACCACCGGCACGCAGGCCTTGGTGAACGGCACCAACACCCGGCCATGGCCCGGTGCGACGACTTCGAGGAACGGCCCACCGCCATAATCCTCGACCTCGACCACTTGACCGAACGGCGCACCATCGGCCAATTCCGCCTTTAGCCCACGAAGGTCCGAGAAGTAAAACTCGTCCTCATCCGTTTGCGGCAGGCGGGAACGCTCGATAAAGAGCGTCTGGCCTTTCAGCGCGTCCGCCGCATTGCGGTCGTTCACGCCTTTGATGCGCACCACCACCAGACCCTTGCTCTG
>JANLGW010000004.1 GCA_024653965.1 Rhodospirillales bacterium | reverse complement strand
GACGCTTAACAAAGCGGCAAATCGGGCGCGTAGCTCAGCGGGAGAGCACTTCGTTGACATCGAAGGGGTCACTGGTTCAATCCCAGTCGTGCCCACCATCAAAACCCCAAGGGAAACCTTGGGGTTTTGTCGTTTTTGGGCTTTGCCCTTTTTCTTGGATTTTGTGGTTTTGGTGCGCAACTGGGGTGCAGCGTTTACCTTAGCAAGGGTTTTGTCGATGGCAGAGGGGGCTTCCTTTTGGAAGTCGGGGTGATGGTGAGCGTAGTGCTTTTCCGCCATGCGCGTGTCAGCATGAGCGGCAAGCGCCATTGCTTCCTCAATGATTTGTTTTTGGTTTTATCCCGCCCGGTATAGAGCCCCGTTCGCCGCATGTTCGTAAAACTCATATGCTTTTTCTGCGTTGCCGGAGAGAACGTACCAGCGCCCCTCGCACCAATCGACAAAGTATTGCGTGTGTCCATCAGGGGCGAGTTTATTGGTCAGTGCTGTGAAATGGTCTAGCTCACTGCGAGCAATAGCTTGGCAGCCATAATCCAGCAGAACGTGCTTGCCTTATAGTGTCGTCACCGGGACGCACGAACCGTGATTTACATCTAAAATCTCGACCTGCATAAAAATAACCCTAAAAAACAATAACTTCCTAAAAAGTGCGAATTTACTTTAGCGCACACCCTTGCGGACGTCTACGTATAGGCATATGTGGTGTCTGGAATGTTAGGGTGGCATCAACATGTATGGGGAAGAGGTTTCCATGTCAGATAATAATAAAATTATGGAAATTCCCAAAAGCACGCGCTTTCGGGCCTATCAGTTGGGTACCGCCGGCGCAAGTTATAGCTATTATTGCGGCGAGATATTCACCTTGGTAGAAGCCCGTTTGACGGACGCAAGCCGTGATTCTGTTGTCGAGGAAATGAAGATTTGCGGCAAAGATCAGATTGATGTCTTGCATATTACCAGCTGGGACCAAGATCATTGTGCCCCGGAGCAATTGAAGGAAATTTGCGAGACGCATAAGCCTAAAAAAATTCAGTATCCTGGATACAAACCAGAAACCGATTCCGGCAAAGACTCGCTGAAATACATTCAGGCTTATAAGAAGGTGCAGGCAGTCAATGTGGTTTCGATTACACCGGAGCATATTGACGCTTTGCCGACAGCGGCTGACTTGACTTACCGGGATATCTATTACGGTCCGAAAGCCATTTCAGATAATCATAATGACAATTCTACGGTGAAACTGTTTCGTTCGGGTAGCTTCAGTGTGTTGAGCATGGGCGATGTCGAAGATGATAATATCGGGTCCCGTATTCGGCGCAATAAAATCATTCAACGTGAATCTGATGTATTGATCCTACCGCATCACGGCGCGGACAACGGTTTGTCCATGAACGCGTTTTTGAAGCATGTAAAGCCTAAGCTTGCGGTGTGTTGTGTGAATTACGATAACCAGTACGACCATCCAGCAGAGGCGACGTCTGCAGCGCTTAAGAAGCACAATGTGGATTGTTTCACGACCAAAACCGGGGATGTGATTATTGAATCGTTTGGTCATCACAATCGCTTTTTTAAAATTACAAACCTTATCGCCGGAAACGACAAGGTTTCTTTAAGCAAGACGTATAAAACAAAACGCGGCTCTTTGTTTGAAATGGGGAGGGATGCCCTGAAAAACCTACGGCGCGGAAATAAAAAATATTAGGCCTCGCCAAATTGATCTGGCACCCCGATGGGTATAAAGTTCTCGCGGGAGTTGCAGGTTGAAGAGCGGGGAAAGCTATGAATATTGGACTTGTTTTATCCGGCGGCGGTACTCGTGCGGCGATCTTTCACTTAGGTGTTTTGAAGTATCTGGCTGAACAGGGATGGCTGGGTGAGGTTTCTCGCATCTCAACCGTTTCCGGCGGAAGCCTCGTTACGGCGCTGATTTTTTCGCGAAATAATATGAAATGGACGATGACTAAGACGGAATGGGATGATGTCTTTTCTAAGCTAGAGACGCTGCTGACAACAAAAAGCTTGTTGTCAAAAAGGTCGGCTTTAAACCCGCTCAATTGGCTGTATTTACATCGACGTTCGGCATTAGTCGCCAGATTGTTGGAGCAAAAATGGGGGGTCAGTGGTAGTTTGCAAGATCTTCCTGAAACACCGAAGTGGCAAATTAATGCAACGACCTACCAAACTGGAAAAAACTGGCATTTCTCAAAAGAAAAAATGGGGGACTGGGTATACGGCTTTTTAAATGGGCCTAAGTTCCCTATTGCCAAGGCTTGTGCTGCATCGGCGGCGGTTCCCTACGCACTTGGGGCGTTAAAGCTTAAAATTGATAATCCAGATCTATTTGAAGAGTCCGAGTATAATAACAATGAGAAGTTTAAGCCTAGTGAGCGCCCCAAAACTCTGCATCTTTGGGATGGTGGTGTGTATGAGAACCTTGGCACAGAGCGCTTTGCTAAAATTGGTTCTAGCCCGGAAGGTTGCAACTTTGTTTTGATTAGTGACGCTTCCGCGCCCCTAAAGCCAAATCCTCCGAAATTCTTTAAAAACCCATTGGCCAGTCCGCGTTTGTTTGATGTCACCAGTGAGCAGACACGTTCACTTCGCGTGCGTGCTTTTTGGAAGGATAAAAACAATAAAGCTTTGAATATGGACGGTGCACACGTGCCAATTGGTAAGACAGTTAAAGAGATTGATGAATACAATGATAAGAAGCGAACGGACGAAGAATATCAGCAGTTCCTAAGCCAAGAAGATGTCCACAAAGCCGCGCATCATTCAACGACACTGAAAAAACTGTCCCAGGAAGACTTCAGCCGCCTTGTGCGTCACGGCTATGAGAATGCACAGGCTGCAATAAGTATCTCGTAGTTTACCGCTTTGGACAAGCGTTCCTCAGATGTAATATGGATACTTCCCTCTGACACGTTCTGTGTAGTCCCTATCATATTTAATCGATAATTTGCGCGGAAAGTTGCAGCCGCTTGTAATAAGGCTGACCTAGGTGTTCCATTACCCACCCCCAAAACCCCAGCATTTAACTCTGGTACTCCCTGAATCCGATAATCCTATCCACAAGGCCATTAGCGTCATATAATTGTGTAGTTTGCTGCGTATAGTTTCGTCAGATTTTAGATTCAATCTTAAACCATGAAACGGTTGAGGCGGGGGACGTACACGATGGGCAAAGAGGGTGATCGTGTGCAGGCTGCGGCGGCCAGTGTTGCCGTTATCGCGGCGAGTGAGGGCCTGGATGCCCTGCTGAAACTTTTGCAGCGCGGCGGCTATCGCACCATCGGGCCTAAGGTTCGTGACGGCGCAGTGGTGTTGGAAGATGTCTCGCGCGCCGATGAATTGCCGTTGGGCCTGATCGACGATCAACAGCCGGGCGCTTACCGTCTTTCCCAAGCCAAAACTCCCGCATATTTCGATTTCACCCACGGTTCGCAATCGTGGAAGCGGTATTTGTTTCCGCCCAAAGAAAAACTGTGGTCGGCGCAAAAAACCAATAAGGGCTTCGAGGTGCAACACGACGTCGACGCGCCGAAATACGCTTTCATCGGTGTGCGCGCGTGTGAACTGAACGCCATCGCCATTCAAGATAAAGTCTTCATCGAAGGCGACCATGTGAATACCAGCTATCGGGAGCGCCGCGAAAAAGCGTTGATCGTCGCGCTCAATTGCCGCCGCGCCGGGGGTACGTGTTTTTGCGCCTCGATGAATGCGGGGCCGAAGGTCGAGCGCGGTTATGACTTGGCGCTGACCGAACTGACCGGCAAAAACGGCCATTCCTTTTTGATCGAGGCGGGTTCCGAACAGGGCGAAAAAATTCTCGCCAAGCTTGATGCTCGCCCCGCTACGCCTGCCGATCTCAAAGCGGCGGCCAAGGCGGTCGATCAGGCCGCCCAATCCATGGGCCGGGAAATGCCCAAATCGGCGCGCAAAATTTTGAGCAAAAATCTGGAAAGCGCGCACTGGCAAGATGTGGCCAAACGCTGCTTGGATTGCGCCAACTGCACGCTGGTCTGTCCGACCTGTTTTTGCAACACCACCACCGATAGCACCAGCTTGGACGGTCAAAACGCCGAGCGCTGGCGTCAGTGGGATTCGTGTTTCACGTTGGATTTCAGCTACATCCACGGCGGGGCGATCCGCCGCGAAGGTTCGCAACGGTATCGGCAGTGGATCACCCATAAACTGGCATCTTGGCATGAACAGTTCGGCGTGTCGGGATGTGTCGGTTGCGGGCGGTGCATTACCTGGTGCCCGGTCGGCATCGACATTACCGCCGAGGTTCGCGCCCTCGCCAAAGGGAAATGAGGAGAGCATTAAATGGTCAAGATCGAAGGCATCGACAAGCTGCTCGCGGAACATCCGTTCTTCAAGGATATGCCCATTGATGCACGCAAGACCTTGGCGGGTTGCGCCAAGAACGAACGCATCGAACCCGGCGATTATCTTGCCCAGGAAGGCAATGCCGCCGATAAGTTCTATTTGATCCGTTCCGGCGCCCTGGCGGTGGAATGCCACGTTCCTTCGGGCGACAACTTGGTGATCGAAACGCTGCATACCGGCGAAGTGTTCGGCTGGTCGTGGATGGTGCCGCCGTATGAATGGAACTTTGACATTCGCGCCGTGGATCTTACGCGTGTCATCAGCTTGGATGCCGCGTGTCTGCGCAAGAAAATCACCAAGGACAAACTGTTGGGGTTCGAGCTGTACAGCCGCTTTATCCCCATTCTCGCCAAGCGCCTGCACAGCACGCGCCAGCAGTTGACCGATCTGTACGGTAAATCTTGATCGAGGTGGCAGACAGATGACGAGCAAAACCGCCGTAAAACGTTCGCCTAAGACGGCTGATGACGCCCAGCCTGATACTCGGCCTGATGCCCCGCGCGATGCCCCGCTTGACGCCATGATGCCGGTGCCGTTTCGCATCGTTAAACGGACCCAGGAATTGGCCGATACCTTTACCATCGAACTGACGCCCGCCAGCGGGCGCGGCGGGGCGTTTGCCTTTCGCCCCGGTCAGTTCAACATGCTCTATGCCTTCGGCGTGGGCGAGGTGCCGATTTCCATCAGCGGCGATCCGGCCAATCCTAAAAAATTGATCCACACCATTCGCAACGTCGGCGCGGTGACGCAGGCGATTTCCAATATGAAGGTGGGTGATGAAATCGGCGTGCGTGGCCCGTTTGGCAGCGCTTGGCCGGTGGAAAAAGCCGAAGGCAGCGACGTGCTGATCATTACCGGCGGCATCGGCTTGGCCCCCTTGCGTCCGGCCATCGATCATGTGCTCGCCAACCGCGGCAAGTACGGTCGTTTCGTGATCTTGTACGGCGCGCGTTCGCCCGCCGATGTGCTGTTTATGGAACAGTTGACGGCGTGGCGTGGGCGGCTCGACACCTATGTCGACGTTACCGTGGATCACGCGACCCGCGATTGGGCGGGCAATGTCGGCGTGGTGACGCGCCTGATCGAACGCGCGAACTTCGATGCCTATCACGCCAAGGCGTTCATCTGCGGCCCGGAATTGATGATGCGTTTCACCATCAAAGAACTGTCGTCACGCGGGCTTAAAGATGAAGACATCTACGTGTCCATGGAACGCAACATGAAATGCGCCATCGGCCATTGTGGCCATTGTCAGTTCGGCGGCAAGTTTGTGTGCAAGGATGGTCCGGTATTCCCGTATTCCAGCGTCAATGCCTTGTTGAAAGTTAGGGGGTTGTGATGGCGGCTCAAAAAATCAGCGCGAAGCCAAAGCTGGCGGTGTGGAAGTTCTCGTCGTGCGACGGCTGTCAGTTGAGCCTGCTCGGCTGCGAAGACGAATTGCTCGCGGTGGCGGATCGTGTCGAGTTTGCCTATTTCCTGGAAGCCACCCGCGCGCAGATCAAGGGGCCTTACGATATATCCTTGGTGGAAGGCTCCATCACCACGGCGGAAGAAGAAGAGCGTATCCATAAAATCCGCCGTCAGTCCAAGGTGCTGATTACCATCGGCGCGTGCGCGACGGCGGGCGGCATTCAGGCGCTCAAGAACTTCGCCGATGTGGATGAGTTTATCCGCACCGTTTACGCCCATCCCGAATTCATTAAGACCCTGCAAAAATCCACCGCCATCGCCGACCATGTGAAGGTCGATATGGAACTGCGCGGTTGTCCCATCGACAAAAAGCAGTTGTTGGAAGTGCTGGGCGCTTATCTGATCGGGCGCAAGCCCAACCTGCCCGATCAAAGCCAGTGCATGGAATGTAAATTGGCCGGCACCGTGTGTGTCATGGTGGCCAAGGGGCAGGCCTGCCTCGGTCCGGTGACACACGCCGGTTGCGGCAACCTCTGCCCGTCGTTCGATCGCGGCTGTTACGGCTGTTTCGGGCCGAAGGAGTTGCCCAATACCAGCGCCTTGGCCGCGCGGTTGGGCGAGCTTGGCTTAGATGATAAACAGCGCCGCGATTTGTTCCGCACCTTCAATACGGCTGCCGCCCCCTTTATGAAGGAAAGCCTGAACTATGACTAAAGCTCCCTCGGTTTCGACGACGCGCAAAATTAAGGTGGATGCCCTGTCTCGGGTGGAGGGCGAGGGCGCGCTGGATTTGCACATTCAAAACGGCGTGATCAAGGATTTGAAATTTCGCATTTTCGAACCGCCGCGTTTTTTTGAAGCGCTGTTGCGCGGGCGCGATCATTCCGAAGCGCCCGATATCACGTCGCGCATTTGCGGCATTTGCCCGATCGCCTATCAGTTGGGCGCGAGCCAGGCTATGGAAGATGCGCTGGGCATTTCAGTCACCGGGCCGCTACGCGATTTGCGCCGTCTGATTTATTGCGGCGAGTGGATTGAAAGCCATGTGCTGCACGCCGCCATGTTGCACGCGCCGGATTTTCTGGGCCTCGATGACGCGCTGCAAATCGCCAAGGTCAATCCGGAACTGGTGAAAACCGCGCTGCGCCTTAAAAAACTCGGCAACGATATTTTGGATGTCGTCGGCGGGCGGGCGGTGCATCCGGTCAACTTGAAAGTCGGCGGGTTTTATAAGGTGCCCACCAAGGCGCGGGTGCGCGAATTGATCGAGCCGTTGAAATGGGCCATCGATGCGTCGCGCGGGGTGACGCTGGCGTTCGGCGGTTTCGATTTCCCCGATTTCGATTATGACTATACCTGCGTTTCGCTGCGCCATGCGGATGAATACGCCATTCACGAAGGGCGTATCGTTTCCAACCGCGGCCTGGACATTGCGGTTAAGGAGTTCCCGGATCATTTCTTGGAAGAACACGTGGCGCACTCCAACGCGCTGCACGGCATGTTGCGCGAGGGTGAGGCGGCCTATCTGACCGGTCCCATCGCACGCTACAACAACAACTACGATCAACTGTCTCAGTTGGCCAAATCCACCGCGAAAGAAGCGGGCTTGGGAAGGGTCGTCACCAACCCGTTCAAAAGCATCGTCGTGCGCATGGTCGAAACCGTCTACGCCCTCGAAGAATCGCTGCGGATCGCCAGCGCCTACGAAGAACCGGATGGTTCCTGCGTGACGGTTGCGCCGCACGCTGGAACCGGGCATGGCTGCACCGAAGCGCCGCGCGGCATCTGTTATCACCGCTATCAGCTTGACGATGCGGGATTGATCCTGCGCGCCACCATCGTGCCGCCCACGGCGCAGAACCAAAAACAGATTGAAGCCGATTTGCGCGGCGTGGTGGAACGCAATCTGAAGCTGGACGATGAGAAGCTCAAGTGGCGCTGCGAGCAGACCATTCGCAATTACGATCCGTGCATTTCGTGCGCCACGCATTTTCTGAAATTGAGCGTGAAGCGTGATTGATCGCATTCCCTGGATCATCGGCGTCGGTAATCCGATGCGCGGGGATGATGGGGCGGCATCGGCAGTCGTGGATTATTTGCTGGCCCAAGATATTCCGGCTTATGCCTTTGACGGTGACGGGGCGGAATTGATGGAAATGTGGCTGGGGCAATCGCGCGTTATCGTCATCGACGCGGCGGTGTCCGGCGCAGAGGTGGGAACGGTGCATCGTTTCGATGCGCATTTGGCGGAACTGCCGCGCAATTTCTTTCGTCATTCCACCCATCAGTTTGGCGTCGCCGAAGCGGTCGAAATGGCGCGCGCCCTTGGCCGCTTGCCTGCGGAAATGATTGTTTACGGCATCGAGGGCGAAAACTTCACCCTTGGCGGCCCGCTTTCGCCGCAAGTGGAGCAGGCGGTGTATCAGGCCGCAGAACGCATCAAGGCCGATATCGGCGGCCCGTATTGAATGCCGTATTGAGTGTCGTATTGAATATTGAATGAAGCGGCGCGGACCCCGGTTGCGAGATCCGCGCCTTTTCGATTCTCAGGTCACGCTATTGCTAAGCTCAGTTGTTTTCCGCGCCGCGATTGATCCAGCGCCGAAGCAACGTCTTTTCCCAGTTGGTCAAGTCTTTGCGGCCATGGGGCATTTTCAGCTCCGGCCCGGCGCGACCTTCGATCAGCACCATCAAGTTGCTCAAGAAGGCATCGCCGGGAACAACCACGGGGCCGTGTTTGGTTCCCTTCATCACGCCTTCGTAAGTCGTGAGGTCGAGGCCGCTGGCCATCTGACCTTGACCGCCGGGCGTATGGCACTCCGAGCAGTGCTTTTGCAGGATGGGCAGGATTTCATCTTTAAAGGATGCGCCATCCGCCGCTTGGGCAGGGAGAACCGCGCTCACGGTCAAGCCTACCGTAAGAACTGCCGTGCTGAGCGCGCCGAGGAATAATTTTCCAGGGGTATTTTGCATTACAACCACCTTTCATTGACGTGCGATTGTTGTTGGGTTGGCCAACGGGGTTAGGTCTACGATGCCCTTATGCACGTACATCACATAGTGATCATATAGTACGAGTCCTCTTGAGGATCGGCAAGGCTTGCTCTTAAAAAAACAGGCCTTTTTTCCTTTGCCTTCAAGGCACATAAACTATACAATTCTTGTGTTAAATAGGATGATTGCCTTAAAAATATAACAATGAATTTTGAGGGTTTGTGTATGATTGGTCGTGCAGATTTGATGAGTAGCGTCATTGGGCGCCGTTCAATCTGAAATGGTGGTTAGGGTATCGAAGGAGTGAATTATGAATAAATCGGCTTTGTTAATCGCGGCAGCTTTTTTGACCACGGCATTCATTTCGGCCTCTGCCAGCGCAGGTGATGCGAAGGCGGGCGAGGAGTTGTTCAATAAAAAATGCAAGATGTGCCACACCGCTTCGGATAACGGCAAACATGGTATGGGGCCGAATTTGATGGGTGTCATGGGGCGCAGTGTTGGAACCGCCGCAGGTTATACCAAATATTCCGATGCGATGAAGGGTATGGGCGTGACCTGGGATGCTGCTTCGATCGGTAAGCTCATAACCGATCCGCCGGCATTTGCGGCGGGTAATATGATGAAGGGTGGCCAAGTTAAGGATGCCGCCGAACGCGACAACATCATCGCTTATATCGAAACGTTGAAATAGGCGCTTCGCCGTTTGGTTTTTGTGCCCTGTTTGGGCGTTTGGGTTTGGGCGTCCGGGAAGTCATCTTCTCGGGCGCCCAAAGTCTTTTAGGGCGATCGTTTACGCGTCGTCGGTTTGGCTGGTTTCGCTTTGGGGCTGATCCAAGCCTTGGGCGGCGGCGCGGATCATGCGCAACCGTCGTTCGGCTTTGATGGCGCGTTTGGCGCAGGCCTGCACGTGTTCCAGCAAGGCGATTGAATTTTCCAATTGCGGCAACGTCACCTCGCCGCGTGATCCGGCGGTGAGCAGGGCGGCCTTGATTGGGTTGTAGGCTGTACGAACGCGCTCAAGGGCGGATTGGGGCGACCAGTCGGCGGGCATGGGGTCGGCGCTGGTCATGATTTTAAGTTCCGCCACGACCGTGTTCAGATACGTTTCCATCAGGTGTTCTGTGTGCGGGTCCAAGGCCGGGCGGTCGGCGCGGATTTGCGGCAATTCCACGCCGATGCGGGCGATTTCTTCAAAATGCTGAAGCGCGCGGTAGGGATGGGTCAGCGCGTCCGATACCGCAGGCGGCAGTGCAACTTGATATAATTTTCGCGCATATTCGCCAATGCGTAGCGATAGGGTTTCGACCACGTGCAGGCGTTGGCGCAAATCCTGGCGGTCGGCGGGCAGCGGCCCCAGCGCCGCCGCCACGATGCCGATGGCGATGCCCTGCAGGCGCGACAGCTCAAGCATCAGGCTTTCCAGCCCCAAACTTGGCACCACCAGGGCGGTTTTGTCGAGAAAGCGGGGGCGGCTTAAGTCTTCTTCAAGGCTGACGAAGTGCGTTTGCAGCCATTTCACCAAACGCCCCGTTAACGGCCAAATGAGCATCACGCCCAGGACGTTGAACACGGTGTGAAACAGCGCCAGTGACGTTGCGACATCGGGGGAAAGTTCCATGAGATTTTCAATGATCAGCACAATACGCAGCATGATCGGTAAGATGATGACCGCCACCAACCCGGTCAGCAGGTTGAACACCACATGGCTTGCGGCCACGCGCTTGGCGTTGGGCGTTGCGCCGATCGACGCCAGCAGCGCCGTGGAGGTGGTGCCGATGTTGGCGCCGATCACCAGGGCTGCGGCGGGTTCAAGGCCGATTAGGTTTCCCGCCGCCGCCGTTAGCGCAATGGAAATCGCCGCCGCCGAGGCCTGGGTGAGCAACGTCATCAAAAAGCCGATGCCGACGAACGTCACCACGCCCAGCAGGCCATCGGTGTATAACCCGGAAAGGTCGATGGTCTGCGCCACGCCCTCGAAGGCGTCTTTCAGTACCGCAATGCCGACGAAGATCATGCCAAAACCGGCAAGGGTCTGACCGATTGCGCCACGCTTGTTTTCCATTCCGGTAAGTTTCACAAACATGCCGACGCCGATGGCAGGGTAGGCGAACAATCCGACATCGACCTTGAGGCCGACCAACGCCACCAGCCAGCCGGTCATGGTGGTGCCGATGTTGGAACCGAAAATCACCCATACCGAGCGTTCCAACGTCAACATACCGGCGTTGACGAAGCCGATGGCGGCGACCGTTACGGCGCTCGACGATTGCACCAGCGCGGTCAGCAGCACGCCGGAAAGCATGCCGTGCACCGAGCTGTCGGTCCAGCGTTCCAGCAGGGTCTTGAGCGTGCGTCCGGCGGCGATCTTCAGCCCGTCGGTCATCAGCATCATGCCGAGCAGAAATAACCCGACGCCGCCGATCAACTGGCCGAAGGAGGTGAATGAGATCATGGAGGCGCGTCCTGGGTTTGTAGAGGGTGCAACATGGATATCGCTGTTTCCAATTTACAAGAGTGTACACCGTAGAGGAAAAAAATTCGATTTTAAGAGTCGTGCGGCAAAAACCAAAATCATCCGCTTTTTAAATGCGGTCCCGGTTGCGCCGTGACACAATGGAGGCGGCGTGATTGGGAGTTTGCTATGATTTATCTGGCATACGATGGGTCCATCAACGGCGATTGGGTGGCATGGTATGCGTTGAATTTGGCGCGCCACGACCCGGACCGGCGTTTGTGCGTGATCTATGTCGACCTTGCCGAATTCGATGCCGCCACGATTGCGCAAAAAATCAATGCCCTTACGTTGGATTGCGAACGCGCTGACGTGGTTCTGCATTCCATGACCGTGCCCAGCGCGGGCCGATCGGTGGAAGGTGTGTTTCGGGCCTTGCGCGATAGCGTGCCCGCCGGGGTAGGTTCATTGCTGGTGTGCGGCGCACGCCTGAGAGCCGTTTCGGGCGGTTATCTTGCTGGCACCGTGTCGGAAAGATTGCTGAGCGATCAGGCCTTTCCGGTTATGGCGGTGCACGTCGTGCAGCCGGGCCTTTTGGGCGCGCCACAGCGATTCTTGATGCCGGTGGCGGGGGACCGCGATGGTTTCCTTGCCGGGGCGCACATTTTGAAGCGTTTTGGCCCTGGCGTGGCGCGGGTACACCTGCTGCGCGTAATGCAGTTGAAGCGATCATTGTTTAGGCATCTGCAAAAAGATCGGGCCGAAAGCCTGCGCTACAAAGGGTGGTTGGCGTTGCAGGGGCTGGACGAGGAGTTGTCGGCGCTGGTGGGTATCGCGGCGGACATGATCGACATTCATGTGACGGTTTCCGATGACTGGGCGCAAGACGTTATCATCGCCGCCGGGCGGCACAAATCACATCTGATTTTGATGGAAGCCGCGCGCCATGATTTAGGCGCTGGGTATTTGTACGGCAGCGCCATCGAGGTGGTGTTGCGCAACGCTCCGTGCGACGTCGCCATCTATCGAGGGGTGTAGGTATCATGGATGGCGCCCTCCTTCATCAATACCCTTTCGCGCGGCAAATCCAGAACCTTGAGCCCAGTGAGGTACATCGTTTCTTGCACACCCGCGAGACGGGCCTGAATGCACATGAGGTGTCCGAGCGGTTGACCGAAATCGGACCCAACATGCTGGCGGAGCGCCGTCGTCTGGTCTGGCTGAAGAGTTTGGTGCGTCAGTTTACCAATTTTTTCACCATCTTGTTGGAAGTGGCTGCCGCGATCTGTTTTACCGCCGATCATATTCAGCCGGGGGAGGGCATGAATGTATTGGGTTGGGCACTGCTGGGAGTGTCAGTTCTCAACGCCATGTTTAGTTTTGTGCAGGAATACCGCGCCGAACGCGCCATGGAAGAGTTACGGAAATTTCTGCCGCAACGCGTGAGGGTGACCCGTGGCGGGGAAGATGTTGAGATTCTCGCCGAGCAACTGGTGCCGGGCGATGTGCTGGCGGTGCGTGAAGGCGACAAAATTCCCGCCGATGCACGCCTGTTCGAGGTGCAGGATCTAATTGTCAGCAATGCGCCGCTGACCGGCGAAGCGCATGCCGTGCGCCTGCAAGCCCAAGCACAAGAGTGTATCCTGACAGAAAGCGTCAACATTTTGTTTGCGGGCTGTATGGTAAAAAAGGGACGTGGTGAAGCGGTGGTGTTCGCTACCGGAGCCCGCACCGAGTTTGGCAAAGTCGCCATGCTGTCCCACGAAGTCAAACGCAAGGCTTCGCCTTTGGAACGCGAAACCCAGCATATGGTGCGGGTGATGGCGACCATTGCATCGGTAACTTCAATTTTGTTTTTTACGATTAGTTTCATATCGGGTGAAACCGTATGGACCAGCCTTGTCAATATGATGGTAATTTTGGTGGCCATGGTTCCTGAGGGGCTATTGCCCACAATGACGCTTTCCCTGGCGATGGCTAGCTTGCACATGGCCAAACGCAATGTGCTGGTGAAAAGCCTCAACGCGGTCGAGGCACTGGGGGCGGTGCATGTGATTTGCACCGACAAGACCGGAACCCTGACGCAGAACCTTCTGGCGGTGACGTCGCTTAAAGGCGCGCTTTGTGGAGATTTGAGCAATGCGGCGCGTAAAAACGCGCTGGCTCAAGCTCTCGTGGCGTCGGATGTACGCGAAAGCGAGTTGGGCTTTAGCGGCGATCCGCTGGATGTCGCCCTGGCGGAGGCATTTCAGGCCATGAGGGGCGATGTGGCTCAGGTTCTGGGCAGTGTGGAAAAAGAATTTTCCTTCGATGATGAAAAACGCCGTGCTGCGGGCGTCGCCGAAATGGGCGGGCGGCGTTTGTTTTGCGTTAAAGGGGCATGGGAAAGCCTGTGCCCGATGATCAGCCACGCCGAGGATGAAAACGGCCATCTGGTGGTTTGGGATACCCAGCGCATCGCTCAGGCCGAGGCGCAGATGCACGCTATGGCGTCCCTGGGCCAACGCGTGATTGCCTTGGCCTACCGCGAAGTGGAGGGTGCCGACGGAGAACAGGCGGCGTATGAAAACAATCTGGTGCTGAAAGCCTTCATCGGTGCGGAAGACCCGATCCGCGCGGAAGTTCCCGGCGCGGTGCTCAAGTGTCACAAGGCGGGCATTCGCGTCGTGATGATTACCGGTGATCACCCCGAAACGGCGGAAGCGGTGGCGCGTCGCGTTGGTATCGTGGCCGTTGATGCGGCCCCCGGCGCGTGCGTGCTTACTGGGGCGGAACTGGCGCGTATCGGTCGGGCGCAACTGGTGAAAAAATTGCAGGACGGCATTAGCGTGTTTGCGCGCACCACGCCGGAACAGAAATGGAAAATCGTTTCCGCCTTTCACGATTTAAACCAAGTGGTGGCGGTTACCGGCGACGGGGTCAACGATGCGCCCGCGCTCAAGGCTGCAGACGTGGGCATTGCCATGGGCCAAGGCGGTACCGACGTGGCGCGCGAAGCGGCCCAAGTGATTCTGCTCGACGATAACTTTGCCTCCATCGTACACGGCATCGAAGAAGGCCGCACCATTTTCAACAACATCCAGAAGTTCACGAGTTACGTTATGGTGAGCAACGCCCCGGAGATTGTGGCAGTTATGGCTTATATCTTGCTGCCCATTCCACTTCCCCTGATGGTTGGACAAATTTTGTCGATTGATCTTGGGACTAACATCATTCCCTCCATGGGGCTCGGTCATGAGGACTCCCAAGCGGAATTGATGGAGATCCCGCCCCGCACGAAAAAGCAGGGATTGGTTACGACGGAACTGTTGATTGAAAGTTATTTATTCTTAGGCCTGATCGAGGCAGCATTTGCGATGAGTTTGTTTTTCTATGTGCTGTATGACGGCGGCTGGATTTGGGGCGCGGATTTGGACGCGCGCGATCCGCTGTATCTGTCGGCGACGGGCATCACGTTAAGCTCGATCATCTTGATGCAGATCGGCAATCTGTTCGGGCGACGTTCGCGGTTGGGTTCCGGCTTGTCGCTGGACTTTCTGCGCAATCCGTGGATCGTCGGCGGTATCGTGTTTGAGGTGGTGTTTAGCTGGGCTATTTTGTTTTTTCCGCCAGTGGCAAACGTGCTGGGGACTGGGCCGGTGGATACGGTGGTTTATGCGGTGGCGTGGTGCGGCCCGTTTCTCATCTATGGATTGGATTATGCGCGCAAGCGCTTGGTGGTGAGGTTCGGCGCATCCGCCGCTTAGCGGTTCAAGAATGCCGACGTTTTAAGCGGGTTTCACGGTACCACACATAAATGCCGCTACCGATGATCAAGGTAGCGCCGCATGCCGTCCATACGCTGGGCACGTCGCCAAAGACGAACAGCCCCCACAAAATTGCCGCCACCACCTGGGAATAGGTAAAGGGCGCGAGCATGGAAGCCTCGGCCGAGTGGAAGGCTTTGATGAGGAGAAAATGTCCGACCGCTCCGGCGGTGCCCATGGTGAGCATCAGCAGCCATTCAAAGGCTGTCGGTGTTTGCCAGTAAAATGGCACGATAGCCGTTAAAATGACGGCACCGAAGGCGGTCGAATAAAAGGTGGTTGCATCGGGGTTGTCCTTGGCGCGAATGACCCGCGTCATCACCATGTACAGCGCCAGCAATACCGCCGCCGCCAAGGGCAGCAACGCCGCCCAGCCCAGCACGCCCGAACCGGGGCGCGCCACCAACAACACACCGACAAACGCGACGACCACCGCCGCGATGCGCCGGGGGCCGACGTGTTCGCCGAGAAACAGTCCGGAAAGGACGGTCACCAGCACGGGGGCAAAAAATTGGATCGACGCCGCATCGCCCAGCGGCATCAGCGTGATGCCCACATATAAAAATGAGGTCGCGCCGAACAGGGCGGCGGCGCGGATCATTTGCAGGCCCGGCCTTTTTGCGCGCAGAAAATCGAGAGAGCGTCGTTTGGCGGCGTAAATGGAAAAAGTCAGGGCGGTGTGAAAAAAATACCGCCCCCACACGACCATCACGATCGGCAGGTTGAGCGCCAGATATTTGGCGGTCACGTCCATGCCGGCCAATACGCCGCCGGTGACGAGGATCATCAAAATGGCGAGCGCAGGCGCAATCGGGGCTAGGTGCGTTTCGGTCGAGGAGGCCATGCTTAACCATAGCCCAATCAAAGCCTTCAAATGGATAAAAAAACGCCCCGGGGATACCGGGGCGTTTTGATATTCGGCGTTTGTCGGAAAGAATTAGTCGAGAGCGACCAGATCTTCCGCTGCCATCTTACCGTTGCGCTGTTCCTGAAGTTCGAACTGAACCTTCTGACCCTCGTTGAGGGTCTGCATGCCGGAACGCTGTACAGCGGAGATGTGAACGAATGCGTCGGCGCCGCCTTCGTCCGGAGTGATGAAGCCAAAGCCTTTGGTGGTGTTGAACCACTTAACAGTACCAGTCGCCATGGAAAGTCCTTCCTGCGGTAGTCAATAAAAACGCCCTTCGTCAGAGCAGGTTCGCGTGCTGCGTCTTCGTGGGCGTTACTTAATGCGAAGCAACAAAAGCTGCGGGCGCAAGAAAGATAGGCCTGGTAAAGAAACCAGCAACGCCCGAATGCTACACCATTTTATGGGGTTTTGCACCATGGAGTTTTTGGGGAGTTTTGCGGGAGTTTTGGCGTGAAATAAAATTTCACGAAGCCTTCACAAAGCCCGGTTTTTAAGTCGCAAGTCGGGCCTCAAAGCCGCCACAGGACAATGCCTGCGGGGGTGTGATCGCGATCCAAGACGCCGCGCACGTCGATGACCACGCCCCGCCCGTTTTTCAACAGGCTTTGCACCAAGGGCCAGCCCTTGTCGGCATATTCGCGGTGCGGTACGGCCACGATTACCGTGTCGGCAGGCTCCAGGTTGTCCATCGGTGTCAGGTCGAGGCCGTATTCGTGCCGGGCTTCATCCGCTTGCGCCATCGGGTCGTGGATTTGCACCTGCATGCCAAAGGTGGTGAGTTCCGCTAAGATGTCCACGACCTTGGTGTTGCGCAGGTCGGGCACGTTTTCCTTGAACGTCAAACCCAGCACGGTGACTTGATTGGGGATGGTGCCGCCCTGGGCATGTTTGAGCATCAGTTTTACGGTTTCGGACGCAATGAACGCGCCCATGCCGTCGTTGATGTGGCGACCCGCCAAAATCACCTCCGGGTGATAACCCACCTGTTGGGCGCGGTAGGTCAGGTAATATGGATCGATGCCGATGCAGTGCCCACCCACCAGACCCGGCGAGAACTTGAGGAAGTTCCACTTCGTGCCGGCGGCTTCCAAAACGTCCTTGGTGTCGATGCCTAAGCGGTTGAAGATCAGCGCCAGTTCGTTCATCAGCGCGATGTTCAAATCGCGTTGGGTGTTTTCGATGACCTTGGCGGCTTCGGCGGTTTTGATGGTGGGGGCTTTGTGTACGCCCGCCTTCACCACCGAGCCATAGACTTCCGCCACGATGTCGAGTGTCTTGGCATTTTGCCCGGATACCACCTTGGTGATGGTTTCAAAGCGGTGTTCTTTGTCGCCGGGGTTGATGCGTTCGGGCGAATAACCGACCCAGAAATCGACGCCGCTGAGCATGCCTGACATTTCTTCGAGCACCGGCACGCAGATTTCTTCGGTGGCGCCGGGAAACACGGTCGATTCATACACCACGATATCGCCCTGTTTGAGGCGCGGGCCCAAAAGGGTCGAGGCCGAGATCAACGGTGTCAGGTCGGGTGTATTGGCGTTGTCCACCGGGGTCGGCACGGTGACGATGTGAAAATCGGCTTTTTTAAGATCGTCGGCGTCGGTGGTGAGCAGCAGATCGCTGGCCGCTAGATCCGGGTCTTCCACTTCGCCGGTGATATCGTGACCGTTTTTGAGCCCTTGAACGCGCGGTTTGGAAATGTCGAACGCCACCACGGGGCCTAAACGGCCAAACGCCACGGCTACCGGCAGGCCGACATAACCCAGTCCGATCACGGAAATCCGGCGGTTATGGCTCATGGTGGAAGTCTTTCCTTGGAAGGTTAACAGGCTTGATCCTGTCTAAATCGAAGCCGGGCGGCGCGCAAGCCCATTCATGCGGCCCATTCATGCGGGGGGGCATCACCCATTATTCGCCTTCCATTCTTCGAACGACATGAATTTCTGTTCCTGCAGGGTTTTCAGTTGGTCCACTTCCCTTTGATGGCCTTGGAGGAAAGAGCGGATCAATTCGCTTTTGGGATGTACTTTCCCGGATGTCGTCGTGATGGGCTTGGAAGAATTTTCTAAAGAAAACCCTGTACCATAAAAAAGGCCGCCGCTTTCCTTGTTCCACTTTTCAATGACCTCACGCACTTTGGTCATATTTTCTCCGATGAACTGGCCCTTTTCCTGATCATACCGCATGTGCTCAAGGCCATCTTGGAGGTTCATTTTCAGAGCCGCTGCCACCTCAGACGGTACGCGGGATGCGATGCTCGATACGGAGCCGTTCTCAATAAATTTCCTGGCTTTGGGAGACAACTCGACCGTGTCCAAAATTGCGCCCTGTGCGGTCGAGGAGCTCGAATTCTCCTGTTTTGCGGCGGAGTCTGTTCGCGCGCGATCCGAAATATAAGCGGCTGCGGATGATGACGTGACGCTGTCGATGCTCATGGGTGGCCTCCCGATGATTGGCTTATACGATTGTGACGTGCGCTCCCCAACCTCGGCCCGAGGCCCCGGCGGAGGAGCGAACTCTACCAGTGGGTGTGCAACGATGGTGCCAGAACTGAAAAGCGTTGGCTTTTCTGGGTGGAACACGAAAATGGCGGAAAATGGCCCTCACACTCCCCGGTCAGGGGCGGCAAGAATTGCCCATAGGTTGTAAAATAACAGGAAGATATTGCCTTTTCGGACACCCCCCACGCCGCCGAAATCCTTATGCCCGGATCGCCCGCCGCAAGGGCTGAGGGTTTAAGCCCTATTCACAATCGGCAGGGGCGGCGGGTGGAGTGATGCCCCAAAACGCGGTGTCGAAGCCGGGTTCCACATCTAAGCCCTTGAAAAAGTCGATGCCGGTGCGGGTCCGTATGCGCTCCAGGGGCACGACGTAGCGGGGCCAGGTGGTTTGTTTGCGATCGTGATCGTCGTTGACGAATAGGGCGCTCAGCGTTTTGTAGGTCTTGTCGCCCTGTGCATCGGTGCCTTGCGCCACGATGATTTTATAAAAACAGTTGGGTGCCGTCGGCCTGTCGGCAGGCACCCCGTAAACCCCGGCGATGGACCACAGCGTCATCTGTTTGTCTTTGATCAGGTTTTGAAAGGCTTTTTCCATGCCCAGCCAGGGGCCGCTGTTGAGCGCGCCCCGCTGCGGCGCCATGTTGCTCATGACATAGCTTGCACGGTAGGCCTCGGCGTTCCAGTTCATATCCTGGGCGCGCACCAGATGGCCTTTGTTGAAGCCGGTGTTTTTGTAGGCGGCGACGGGCGTTTGTTCGGTTTCGGCAAGTTCCGGGTCGGCGCTGAAAAAAACGCGTCGTTTGGCATAGGCGGGGTCGGCGTCGATTTTGGCCTTTTGCGCCACCGTCAGGCGGTGCGCGGTCCAGGCGGGGATTTTGCGCCCGGTGTCGAAACGCACGGCGAAAATCGCCTCGCCATCGGCGGTTTTGCACAAGTCTTTTAGGGTTGCTGCGGGGGTGTCGGGGATTGCGCCGCCGGGGAACAGGGTCAAGCAGGCGGCGAAGCCCTGTTCGTCGGAGGGCATCGGCGGCACCGGCGCGGCATCGCTTTGCATCAAGGCCGCGAAGCCGATGCCGAGCGCAAGGCTGAGTATGACGAACACGCGCCTCATGCGGCAATTCCGATAAACGTGTAGTTTTGCATGGAAACAAGTATGCCGTGCATCGTTAGGTCAGCACAACCCAACAGGGCTAAAATAATTATTTGCACGCTATTTCACGGGCTTACCCACGGTTTGATTTGGGCCTCAGTTACGCAAGCGCTGGCCGGGGCTTAAGCGGAATGCTAAAAACAAAGCGAATCCATAAGGAAAAGCAGTATGGCGCCCAGACGTCCAACATCCCGACCACAGTCCCGCCCTCACGGCTCGATGCGCCCTTTTAAGGATGGCGCACGGGGGGGGCGTGGGCACGATGCCGCCCCCGTCGCGGCACCTCTGGCCGAGCCCAAGGGGCTGCTGGAACCGGGGCTTTATGTGATTGCCACGCCCATCGGCAATCTGGGCGACATTACGGTGCGCGCGGCGGAAACGTTGCGTGCGGTCGATGCGCTGGCGACCGAAGATACCCGGGTGACCGCCAAGCTGCTGGCGCATCTTTCCATCGAACGTCCGCACCCGACCTTTTCCTGCCACGACCACAACGAAGCGCGTTCGGTGAGCCGCATCGTCAGCCTGATCGAAGAAGGCCGCGCGGTGGGGCTGGTCTCGGATGCCGGGCTGCCGGGCATTTCCGATCCGGGTTACCGGGTCATCAGCGCCTTGATCGAAGCGGGCCATAAGGTCGAGGTCATCCCCGGTGCCAACGCCGCGACCATGGCGCTGGTCAGTTCGGGCCTGAGCACCGCCAGTTTCACCTTTTTGGGCTTTCCGTCGCGCAAAAGCGGCAAACGCAAAGCAATGTTCGAGGCCGAAAAGGACAGCGGCCACACACTGGTGTTGTACGAAAGCCCGCACCGCATCGGCGCGTTGTTAGTGGATGCACTGGCCGTGCTGGGCGACCGCCCGGCGGTGGTGGCGTTGGAACTGACCAAGAAATTCGAGCGTTTCCACCGTGGCCCCTTAAGCCAGTTGGTTCAGGAATTTTCCGGCGATAAGCCTAAGGGCGAGGCGACGGTGGTGATTGAAGGCCTCACGCGCAAATCCAAACGTGCCGAAGCGTATGACGAGGACGACGATGCTGACCCCGGGGATGAAGACTGATGGCGCGTGGCAAGGTACCGGGCGGCAAGGTCAACGTGCGCCAAGTCTATGTGGAGCGGCTGGCCAAGATCCTCGGCGTGCGCCCGGCCGAAGCGGAGCGTTTAGGTTCGATCCAGCTGCAAAGCTCCATCCGCATCAATGCCCTGTCGCCGCTTGAGGGCGATGAAATCAAGGCCCGCCTCGATGCCTTCGGCGCGGAGCTGGAGCCGATTTCCTGGTGCCCCGGCGCGTATCATTTGCTCAGCGATAAACGCGCCCTGGCGGAAAGTGC
>JANLGW010000026.1 GCA_024653965.1 Rhodospirillales bacterium | reverse complement strand
GACCATCGGCGGCGTGCCTACGGGCGCTACGTTGAGTGCGGGCACGGACAACGGCGACGGCACCTGGACCCTGACCCCGGATCAGTTGACCGGTCTGACCATTACGCCTCCGGCGAACTTCAACGGCAGCTTCGATCTGACGGTGACCTCGACGTCTACGGACACCTTGGGCAACGTGACGGACAGCGCTTCGACCAGCTCGACCCTGACGGTCGGCGTGTCGGCGGTTGACGACGCACCGAGTCTGGTGCTCGGTTCGGCCAGCGGCGCGGAAGATTCGGCCATTCCTCTCAACATCTCCGCCACCTCGACGGGCGGCGTGGACGTGGCTTCGGTGACGATCACGGGCGTGCCTGCGGGTGCGGTCTTGAGCGCCGGTACGTTTGACGCGGCCACGGGTACGTGGACGCTTGCGCCGTCCGATCTGGCGGGCTTGACCATCACGCCGCCGGCGGATTACGCGGGTGCGTTCGATCTGAACGTCACCGCCACGGCGGCGGACGGCTCGGTGAGCACGGGCACGGCGACGGTCGACGTGACGCCGGTTGCGGATATGCCGACGGTGGCTGCTGCCGATGTGGCAGGCGCCGAGGATACGGCGATCGCTCTCGACATCAGCTCGGCCCTGACCGATACGGATGGCTCAGAGACGCTTTCGATCCAGATCAGCGGCATCCCTGAGGGTGCGATCTTGGTCAGCGGCACGGATACCATCACCTTGGTAGGCGACGTGGCGAATCTGACGCCGGATCAATTGGCCAATTTGACCATTACGCCGCCCCAGAACTTTAGCGGCAGCTTCGATTTGATGGTGACTTCCACCTCGACCGACGGCACCGATACTGCCGTCAACAACACCACCTTTACGGTGGATGTTGCGGCGGTGGGTGATGCCGCAAATGTCGGCGTAACCGATGCGGCGGGCCTGGAAGACAACGCCATCGCGCTCGAAATTACCGCCGAGCCTACGGGCGGTGTGGCGGTGGATAGCATCGTCATCGGCGGCGTGCCTGCGGGTGCTACGTTGAGTGCGGGTACCTTCAACGCGGGTACGGGTGAATGGACGTTGTCGCCGCAAGAGTTGACGGGCTTGACGGTAACGCCACCGGTGAATTTCTCCGGTGCGTTCGATCTGAACATCACGGCGATTTCGGCCGATGGCGCGACGACGCAAGCCTCCACCACGGTGGCGGTTGAAGCTGTGGCCGATGCTCCGACCTTGACGGTGAGCGCGGGTACCCCGACCGAGACGGTCGATGGCGGCACTCCGGTTACGCCGTCCGACTACTCGAATATTCAGTTTGGTGCCTCGGGCAACGACGACGATGACGAGGGTGGCCAGAACAACGGCTTCGGCAACGGCGATCAAGACGCACCGGGAAATTCGGGCGACAACAACAATGCCGAAAACGATAAGGACGACGATAACAACAAGTCCGGCGGCGACGACGATAAGGATGATGGTAAAGACGACGGCAAGTCCGGCGGTAAAGATGACGACGATAAGGACGACGGTAAGTCCGGCGGCAAAGACGACGATGAGAAGGACGATGGCAGCAGCAAGGATGACGTTCTCATCGGCTCCAAGAAGGATGATGAAATCGACGGCGGCAAGGGTGACGATCTGATTTCCGGCAAGGCTGGCGACGATCAACTCTCCGGCGGCGACGGTGATGACGTGATCTTCGGCGGTGCTGGCGATGATGAAATCGACGGCGAGGATGGTAACGACGTGCTGTTCGGTGGTTCCGGCGACGACACCATCTCGGGCGGCGACGGCGACGACTTCTTGATCGGCGGGTCGGGTAACGACACGCTTAAAGGCGGTGATGGCGAAGACGTCATTGTTGCGGGTTCCGGTAACAATGCGGTCGATGGCGGTTCCGGCGACGACACCATGGTGTTCAGCGGTGCGCGTGACGAATACCTGATCACCGAGGTTTCCAGCGATAAGGGCGGTTCGCAGTATATCGTGGAACACCTGGGTGGCGGTGATGATGGCATCAGCTTGGTCGAAAGCATCGAGACCTTCCAGTTCTCCGATGGGCAGTATTCGCTGGATGACATGTTGGCTTCCAACCCCACCGAAGGCGGCGATGTGACGTTGACTTACGACATCACCATCGAAACGGGGCTGACCGATACCGACGGTTCGGAAACCTTGTCTGATGTGACCATCGCCGGGGTGCCCAGCGGGGCGACCCTCAGCGCCGGTACCTACGATGCGGCTTCCGATAGCTGGACGCTCGGCGCGGACGATCTCAGCGGCCTCACCATGCAGGTGACGCAAGAGGTTTCTGCGGACTTCTCGCTTTCCGTATCGGTGACTTCGACCGAACCCAACGGCGACGCGGCGACCACGACGTCGAGCATCGACATCGCTCTGCCGGACGGCTTTGTGGACAACACGGGCGATACCGGCGGAACGAATGTCCAGGGCGATACCTCTACCGATGCTTTGGATCCGCTGGCGGTGATGTTCGAAGACTCCAATACCTTGACGTTCGAAGGGGAGCAATACGACATCAGCGAGTTGACGGCGGGTGATAGCGTGGCCGATTACGGCGGCGCGGCTCCGCTCGGTTCCAGCAGCAATGCTGGCGCGGGCAATGCCCCTGCCGAGCAGCCTGCATCGGGCGAAGGGTATTCGTCCTCGGACAACGGCAACGGTACGGATGTGGTCGACAGCTGACCCTAGAGTCTAGGCTACATCTTCACTTCGTTAAAGCGGCGGCCCATAAATTGGGTCGCCGCTTTGTTTTTTTGTGATATAATTTATGGGTGCCTTGGGGGTGATCGTCTTTTTGAGAAAATTACCCGGAGGATTTAGATGTTTAAGTATGAGATCGTGATTTACAACGAAGCGGTCCGCAAACTGGTCAAACAAGGCGACCGACATCGCCGTTATAGCGATGATTGGGGCGATAGCCATTACATCGAGTTCTCGGCGGACAGCGAAGAGCAGGCGGTCGCCAAGTGCCACCAGAAGTATCCCTTAGAAGACGGCTTTGTGATCGAAGGCGTGTCGCAGGTGTAGTCTTAGCGGGTTGCCGCTTGAGCGCGCCTGCGCCCGTTGCCTTGCCCCGCCATGTCCCTAGGTGTGCCCTGGAGCGAGGGGGCGTTTAGCAGACGGCTGACAAAGTTCTCAAAGGTTTGAGCGCCATTTTGAAACGTCATTCCTGCCCACGGATCCGGCCAAAAGCCGGTACTAGGACAGGTTTCAGCGGGAATCCATTTCCTTGCAATAAGATATGGATTCCGGGTCTACGCTGCGCTCCGCCCGGAATGACGCTTTATTCACCGAGTATGGCTTCCCGCAGCAACGTGCGTCAGTACGTACAATCGGGCATCTGTCTCTCGGCGCCTTCCCTATAACGAAACACCTTCACATAAATAACCTCATGTGTATGCTTGGATGAAAATTGGAAACCATAATTGATGTGGGTTAGAGGCCAAGAATGACACAGCAGGACGAAGCAGAAGACATCTTCGATCAGGAAGATGAAACTGATACCGGCACAGTAGAAGAAGTTCTAAGAAAGGGAGAAGTGGAGGTATATACGATCCCCGCTGATCCTGATGTAAAGACACTATTAGATCGTATCGAAAATAAATCATTAGTGCTTAAGCCAAAGTTCCAGCGCGCTAAAGTTTGGGATGAGAAGAAAAAAAGCCGCCTTATTGAATCCCTCATTCTAAATCTACCGATACCACCTTGCTTCTTGGCGGAAGATGAAGACGGCACACGGGTGGTGGTGGATGGACAGCAAAGGTTAAGTGCAGTTGACGACTTTTACCACGGACGTTACGCACTAGAAGACCTTGAGGTACTTAAAGATTTGAATGGAAAAAAATGGGAGGAGCTTCCTCCTAAAATGGACAGGAAGATTCTTCAACGTGTTATCAGAATACTCGTAATTTCATCTCATACGCACCCTGATTTACGCTTTATTATCTTTGAGCGCCTGAATACAGGTGCCACCCCGCTATTAGACCAAGAAATTCGTAATGCTGTTCTGGGTGGGTCATTCAATGATCTCCTTGAAGAGTTGGTAAACACCGATCTCTTCAAGGAGATGCTGAAAATTAACGATCTCGACTCTAGATTGCGCCATCATGAGCTAATCCTTAGATTCTTTGCAATTAAAGCTAATATCTCGAACTACAAACCGCCGCTTAAACTTCTCTTAACAAACCACATGCGGATTGAACGAAAAGCCCCAGAGGCACGCATTAGCGAAATGCGCGCTGAATTTGCTCTTGGACTCAAAAACTCAAAAGAAGTTTTCGGCACCCATGCATTCAGAAAGTTCATCCCAGCGGATGAGAAGTATTCCAACTCTGTTAGCAAAGCACTGTTTGATCTTCAGATGATGAGCTTGTGTCAGCTTTCACCAGTTTCAGTATCTGCTCGTAAAACCGATATTGAGAATGCATTCAAAGCACTATCGGCTGATGCTAACTTTTCAGAATCTTTGTCTCGCGCAACAGACCACCGCTCACGATTCTATACGAGGCAACGGAAGTGGTTGGGTGCCCTTAATAGTATAGGCATACAGGCCCCCGTGGCAGATCAATTGCCTACTGCCGAGGAATAGATCAATGGGCCGTTCACGCTCATGGACCGAGGCCCTCAAGTCAAGGATTGAGATTCGTAAGCTCATGGAGTTTGCGGAGAATCAGTCCGACCAGTTAGAAAAGGATCGTCAGCTAAGCGACCAAGAGAACCAACTTCGTTTGACGATGGTAGCTCTTATTGGACAATTCCAAGCTTACATAGGCGACCTACTCAACGAGCTATGCGATAAACTTCCAGGTGCTTGGGATACCAATCTACCTCTATTCCAGAAACGGTACGCCTTAGTTCAACTGCACCGCCGTCTTTCCTTAATCTTGCAAGACAGGGAAGAAAGCGAACTTGTTGAAGACAGTAAGTTAGAAAAATTCAGGGAAGAGGTTCTTGATTGCACTAGCTGGGTTACAAGGCCCATTTCCCTGGCAATCTCAGGCCACAGGGAAGACTTACGTGGCTTTTTGAAGGACAATGGGAGTAATGCGCTCAACAAGGCCATCTCTCAGTTTGGCGCCAATCAACTTCAATTTTCGGGATGGCTGCATAAAAATTATCCCAGATATAGGGAAGCGTTTGGCCAGTTGGATGACGTGATTCAGCTACGAAATGATGTAGCTCATGGAAAAATTGAAAAACGAATTACGTTTAGAGAGGCTCGCATATACATTATTCTAGTGTACCGTTTGATGTTAAAGGCGGATGAATATCTTGAGCTATCATTCATGCATCAGGGCACCCCTAAGATTACAGAAGCTACAACACCCGATATACTACCAGAGAACATCGCTACAGATGCAACTACCACGGACAGTCTAAAGGAATCCGAAAGTCAGGATGCATTACACTGATTTTGGCGTTGGCAATAGCTATCGGCTCTACTATTGTTTCCTAATACTGAATTAGGCGGCGCTTGTGTCGGTTTCGCTTGGGCGTTCACGGTAGTGCGCCCATTTGACCTTACCCTCGCGATTTTCCAGGAAGTTGACCAACGCCGAAACCGGCTTGCGGTCGAACTTCGTTCCGGTATCGGAAAGCAAGATGTCCGACACCTTTTCAAACGACATGGCATCGCGGTAGGCGCGGGCGCTGACCATGCCCACAAAGGCATTGGCCACGGCGAGGATGCGTGCGGTATCCATGATCGCATCGCCGGTCTTGCCCAGGGGGCCGTTGCCATCCCACGTTTCGCCCATGTCACGGATGGTATCCACCACCGGGCCTTCGAAGGTAACGTCTTTCAGCAGGTCCACGCTCACCAGATAGCTCGACATTAGGGTCTGGCGCTCTTCGGGCGTCAGGTTTCCGGTCTTGATCAGCAAATCGGGGGGAATGAAGATCTTGCCCAAGTTCATCAGGCTGCCCGCGATATCTACGGTTTTGGCGGTGACCTCGTCGCAGCCCATTTCCTGGGCGATGGCCTTGGCGACCTCGGCCACATGTTTGGAATGGTTGGCCGAGAAGGGGTCGCGGCGGTCCACCACGCTGACCAGGGTATCGATCAACTGGCGCAGCATCTTTTCGCTGCGCCTGCGTTCGCGGGTCAGTTCGGTAATGTCTTCCAAGATCATCAAAACGCCCGGCGGATGGTCCCGGTCGCCGCGCAGGGGAATGTGATCCGATTTGATCACCTGCAAGGTGGCATCGTCTTCACCGTCGTCGCCAAAAGTATTGATGTGCATCTGGCGGCACGCTTCGCGATCCTGGGTTTCAAGGAAGCGCTTGAGGATTTTGTCGTTAATGTCGGTATAGACCTGGGCTTTGATAGGGCCGATCACGGACGCCATGGTCTTGCCGATCATGTCTGCTGCGGGAATGCCCGCATCCTTGGCTGCCGGTTCGTTGGCGTAGGTATAGACGGTGTTGCCGTTGACGGAGACGATGCCTGCGGGCTGCGCGTTGGAAATCAGGTTCATGAATTTGGAAAGGTTTTCAAACCGTTCCGATGAAAGCTTGAAGTTTTCCGCCGCCTGGGTGGCGCGCAGGGACGAACCGTGACGCCATACCGCAAATACCGAGATGGTGACGCCGACGATAATCAAAATGAATACCGTGAGGATGGTTTTTAGGCGCGTTTCGGTGTCTGCCAAGGCTTCGGCGCGGTTGACTTTGCGCACTAAAACCCAAGGAATGCCAGCAATGGGGCGCGATACCATCAAAACTTCTTCGCCGGTGTAATCGCGTTTTAAGGCAAAACCGCCCGGCGTGGTTGCCGCATAGGCATCGGCAAGGTCGGGTGTATCGATGGCCAGGGCGCGGTTCAAGGGCGGGGTGCCGTCTTTTAGCGGCGAGAGATACTCGACCTGCGTACCCTGGGCGCGGATCAGATAAGTTTCCGACGATTGGGACGTCTCGCCCGGCTGCACCAGTTTGGCGAATAGGTCTTCGTCGATGACTTTGACGCCGATCACCGCGCCGATGCCCTTGGCGCCTTCGTCACCGCCGTCTTGGATGCCATAGACGGGTAGGGCAAAGCCGATGGTGGGCAGGTTGGTGGGGCCGATGTAGATGTCGATGACCGCCGGTTCGCCCTGCAGCGCCTTCAGGCCCGCTTCTTTGAGTTTGCCAACCATCGGCGGCATGCCCGGTGAGGATGCCAGCGGTTTGCCGTCGGCATCGATCAGGCCCAATCCGGCTTCGCCCGCGCGTTCGATGTTGGCCGATACCTCGGCGGCTGCCGCCGGGGGTTTAAAACCGGTGCGTTCGGCGGTGGCGGTGAGGATGTTGCGCAGATAAGTGGTTTCCGCTTCGCCGCCCCCTCCACCGAAAGGATCGGCGTCCAGCCCGGCGGCAGCGGGATCGGCGGCGGCATTTTGTGCGGCCACGATTTCGGACATGTAAAGTTGCAGCGAGGCGTTTTCCGCCAATTCGCGCATGGTCTTGAAATTAGCCCCCAGCCAGTCGTTGATGGCGGCAGAGCGGGAGTCCGCGACGATTCCTAAACGAACCTGCCATTCCTGCAGGGAGCGCGCGCGTTCGTCTTCGACGAATTTGAAGGCAAAAAAGATCGACGCCGCCACGGCGCACAGCATCACCACCGTGCCGATGGCGACGAATTTATTGACCGGACGCTTTACGTTTTCCAACTGAGCGCCGGCTTCTTTTTTGGCGTCGTCGGCGGTTTTGCCTTTTGTCTTCTTTTGTGCGTCGTCGGACACCGGTCTCTCCCCACTAAAAACCAACGATTCCGTGACTTTACCGACAATCCCCACCACACGCAAAGGGGAATCTAGTTAGTTTCATTGCTAGGGTTCTTGCCGCAGGCATGACCCTGGCGGTATAGTAAGCCTAAGTTTTTGGAGTTGAGGAGCGCACACATGTCCTTGAAGGCGCCTAAGGGACTGACGCGTACGGTTTTGGCCGGGTCTATTGCTGCCGTTATGGCGTTAACGCCGATCGGCGGGGTTCATCGCGCCCTGGCCCAAGAGGCTACCGGTGCGGTCAAGCCCAGCTTTTTCGACACCACCGAGCAGATGTCCACGCAGATGGATCCCTTTACCAAGTGGACTGGGGCTGTCGAGCGTTTTTCCAAGGAATACGCGTCGTTCAAGTCCGGCAAGTGCGGTGCGCCGGAAATGAACAAGTGCAATTTCGACAAGTGGATGGCGTTTCTCGACGGGCTTAAGGGCAAGGATTTGGTGACGCAAATCCGTGACATCAACGATTACATGAATCGCGCGCCCTATATCACCGACCCCGTCAATTGGGGGGAAAAGGATTTTTGGGCCACGCCCGGCGAATTTATGGCCAAGTTCGGCGATTGCGAGGACTACGCCATTTCCAAGTACATGTCCTTGCGTTACCTCGGTTACGAAGAGCAGGATTTACGCGTCGTCGCGGTGAAGGATTTGAACCTGAAAATCGGCCATGCCGTGTTGGTGGTAATGTATCAGGGCACGCCCTACGTGCTGGACAACCAGATCAAGCAGGTGATTCCGGCTGCAAAAGTTAAACACTACTTGCCCGTTTTTTCCATCAACACCAAGGCATGGTGGAAGCATATGCCTGCGTAAGGGCCGGGATAAGGCGAGGGGACGTGCGGTTAATCCCGACGATCCCGGCCACCACGCCGCGAGCCGATGCGGCGGCTTTCGCTTGAACGCTGGTCTTGATCAACCGGTTCGTCACGTTGGCGGCGTTCTTCGGTGCGCCGGTCATTTTCGCGGCGACCGGATTTGCGGTATTCGTCAGACATTTTGCATTCGTTGCCCATGGACAGCTCCCTTATTGAAGGCATTTTGATCACACAAACTTGGCGCTTTCCCTATCGATTATTACCCTGTGATTTTGCTTTCGACAAGATGTTGTCGCGGTTAGACGCCGTTGTGCATGGGCGTAGGGAAATTCTTTGGCGGCGATGATTTTTCTGGTCTTTTCCGGACAATCCCCTACATTCCCCCCAAATCTTGCCCCAAATTTTACGATCCTTTTGGACCCTTATGACGCATCTCGCCAACTACGTTGAAAATCGGCGCACCTTCGCCATCATTTCGCACCCCGACGCGGGCAAAACGACGCTGACCGAAAAGCTGTTGCTGTTCGGCGGCGCCATTCAGCTGGCCGGCGCGGTGAAGGCGCGTGGCGAAACCCGTCGTGCGCGTTCGGATTGGATGAAGGTGGAACAGGAACGCGGCATCTCGGTGGCTTCCAGCGTGATGACGTTCGATTACGGCGAGCAGACCTTCAATCTGCTCGATACCCCGGGTCACGAAGACTTTTCCGAAGATACCTATCGCACTTTGACGGCGGTCGATTCGGCCGTGATGGTCATCGACGGCGCGAAGGGCATTGAATCGCAGACTAAAAAATTGTTCGAGGTTTGCCGCCTGCGCGACATGCCGATCACCACGTTCGTCAATAAACTCGACCGCGAAAGCCGCGATACGTTTGAGATTTTGGACGAGATCGAACAGAGCCTGGCGCTGGACGTGACGCCCGCCACGTGGCCCATCGGCATGGGGCGGGAATTTCTGGGCTGTTACGATTTGTTGAACGATCAGCTGCTCTTGATGGAACGCTCCAAGGGTTCGACCGTGGGCGCGGGCGTTCAAGTGTCGGGTTTGGATGATCCAAAATTGGATGAACTGCTGCCCCAGCATGCGGTGGCGAAGCTGCGCGAAGACGTGAACATGGTGCGTGGCCTGTGCCCCGTGTTTGATCGCGAGGCGTATCTGGAAGGGCATATGACGCCGGTGTTTTTCGGCTCGGCGGTAAACAACTTCGGGGTGCGCGAATTGCTCGACGGCCTAGCCAAGTTTGCCCCCAGTCCGCGCCCGCAGCCGACCACCACGCGCGACGTCGATCCGATCGAGGCGAAGGTGACCGGCGTGGTGTTCAAAATTCAAGCCAACATGGACCCTAAACACCGTGACCGCATCGCCTTCATGCGCATCAATTCAGGCCATTTCAAACGCGGCATGAAGCTTAAGCACATTCGCTCGGGCAAGGTGATCAACCTGCACAATCCGGTGATGTTTCTGGCCCAAGACCGCGAGGTTGCGGAAGAAGCTGTGGCGGGCGATATCATCGGTATCCCCAACCATGGCAATCTGCGCATCGGCGACACCCTGAGCGAATCCGAAGACTTGCGGTACATCGGCATTCCTACTTTCGCCCCGGAATTTTTGCAAAAGGCGCGACCCGACGATCCCCTGAAAGCCAAGCACTTAGGCAAGGCGTTGCAGCAAATCGCCGAAGAAGGTGCGGCGCGGGTATTCAAACCCGCCATTGGCACGGATTGGGTGGTGGGCGTCGTCGGACCGTTGCAGTTTGAAATTTTGGCCGACCGTATCCGCACCGAATATGAAGTCCCCGTACACTTCGAGCCGACCGAGCTTTACACCGCGCGCTGGGTCGAGGCCGACGATGCCAGGGTCTTGAAAGCGTTTATGGATGCCAATCGCGGGAGCATGGCTAAGGATCACGACGGCGCCGACGTCTACATGGCGCGTAACGCCTGGCACCTGAAAAAAGCCAGCGACGACTTCCCCGAGGTGCGCCTGCTGAAGACGAAAGAGGCGCAGGTCTAGAGTGCGATCGGATCGGGTTGAAGCAAGAATGCTTCAATCTGATCCGTGAATCGCCCTCTAACTCATTGATAGGGGGTGGTTCACGCTTTGGGTGGAAACACCCAAGCGATCCGACCCTGAGCCCTTATTGCTCCGGGCAAATCGACGAGGTGAGTTGTTCTTTGGCCGGGGTTTGCAGATGCACCCAGACGCGAACTTTGCCTAAGGCGTCTTGTAGGGCAGGGGTCATTTTTGGGCAGGCCAGCTTGGCGATGGTGAATTGCTCCATACGGCTGAGCATCTTGATGCGCAGGACGTCTTCTTCGGAATTGACAACGACCAATGCATCCAGTTTTGCACCTTTGTTGTCTTGGATGATGCTTTCGACGGTCCAGCCGCTTTCCGGCGGGTTGGTGGCATAGTGTTCGGCCAGCGCCGTGGCCGCGTTGTCCATATCCGTGGCGCTGTTTCCGCAGGCATTGAGGCCGATCAACGCGGCGATGGCGATGACGGAACGTAACGTCGTAAGGGGGTGCGTTTGAAACATGGATATCTCACTTCGCCTTTATCTTTACGTGTTCGGTCAATTGCGTGACTTTTTCGATGCCCTTTACCACGGCGATGGCTTTTTTCAGTTCATCCTTGCTTAAGGCGCGGCCGAATAGAAAGACATGCCCGCCGACCGAACGCCAACGGAAATTGGTGACATTGACACCCTTGGCGTCGAGCAAAAGGGCGTTGATTTTGTTTTCAATGACGGTGTCATCGACAAAACCTTCGACCACGCCTTTTTGTTTGTCTTTAGGGATCACCAGCACTTCGTTATAGATTTTTTTCACGCCTTCGACGGTCTTGGCGATGCGCTCGACCTGGGTTTTCAACGCACCGTTTTCGACGATGCCGGTGAGCATCACGTCTTGTTCATAGGCGTCGGTGGAAAAGGCAATCATGTCGATGCCCATCTGGTCGGTGACGGAGGCGATGATCGTGGCTTTGATTTTGGTGTCTTTGGCGATGTCTTCGGCGCTGCGGTCTTCGACGGCGGCCTCGACCGCGCCCTTGATGTATCCAAATGGATTGATGTCGATGGCATAAGCCGGAGCAGAGAAAAAACCGGCAGAGAAAAGCCCTACGGCTAAAAACTTGAATATAAACGGGTGCCGGCAGGCGGTCATGATCTCACTCGATTCAATACAAGGGGGCGCTGCCGAAATTGGCGGCGCCCCGGTGTAGGTTGTTGTAAGTATAGGGCTTTACCCCCGGCTGCTGTCAATGACATCACACGACGCCAAGGATTTCCGCCACCAGAGGATGACGCACCACGTCTTCGTCTTTGAGCCGCACCACGCCGACGTTTTCCAGGGCTTCGAGTCGGTGGCTGATGTCCGCTAGCCCGGACATGCCGGGCAGCAGGTCGGTTTGGTCCGGATCGCCCGTCACCACCATGGTGGAGTGCCAGCCCATGCGCGTCAGCAGCATTTTGATCTGCGTATAGGTGCAGTTTTGCGCTTCGTCGATGACCACAAACGCGTTGTTTAAGGTGCGTCCGCGCATGAAGCCCACCGGCGCGATTTCGATATCGCCGTTTTTGATCATGCCTTTAAGGTTGCGGCTGCCCAAACGGTCGCCGAGACTATCGAATAGCGGGCGCAGGTACGGGGCGATTTTTTCTTCCATGTCGCCGGGCAGATAGCCCAAATTTTCCCCCGCTTCGACGGCGGGGCGGGTGAGCACGATGCGCCCAACTTGGCCCTTTTCAAACGCTTCCACCGCTTTGGAGACGGCCAGATAGGTTTTGCCGGTACCTGCCGGACCCAGCGCCATGACCAGATTGTGGTTATCAATGGCTTCGAGCAGGCGTTTTTGGCCTTCGCTGCGCGGCGTGATGTTTTTCACATACCTCTGTTCGCGCCGCTCGCTGTTATCGAGCGCTTCGCCATAAGCCGGGTTTTGCATAGGATCCCAACCGTCTCGATCTCGGTTGCCTCTGTTCTCTCTCGGGTATAGGTCATGGACCTCTGCGGGGGCCTTGTTGTGCTGCTGGCGACGGGTTCTTTTAGCCATGGTGCTCTCCGCTTTTTTGAGTTGAGCGTAAATAAAAAACGCCCCCGAAACGGAGGCGTTGGATATGGGCGCAGTGTTGGGCAGTGATGGTGTGAAAGAATTGAATGCGCCGGGCGATTGCTGCCGAAGCGGTATGACCGCTTGGGGGTTCCGATAGGGATGCCTGTACCCGTAAATGGCTGCCAGAGCCGGGGCTTCTTAGCATAAATGTCGCTCCTTACCCGAATCGACCGATCAGGCATTCTAGCAGAAAAGAAGTTAAAGAAATTCTTCACTGCGCCGATGGCCTGATTTTTTTGGGCTTGATTGAGGGCCAGCAGGACCGGAAAACGGGTTATCGGGTGCTGGCGCAGTCTACGCACAGCGGCGTGGAAGGGTCCATTTCCAGGCGCTTTTTCTCGATTGCTTCGCCGCACGATGTGCAATAGCCAAACGTGTCGTCGTCGATGCGTTTTAGGGCGGCATCGATGCGTCGGATTTCGACTTCGCGGCGGCGCTCGGTTTCCAATTGCATCGCTTGGTTTTGCAAAGCGTCCATGCGCGACAAACGGCCCACGGTAGTTTGGTCCAAAACCACCGTGGCGCGCTCCGCCGCCGTCACCTCTGCATCGTGCAGAAGATCCCTGCGCTCGGCGATAAGGGTGGCTTTGAGCGCCGCAATATCGATGTCGGTACGGTCTGTCATCGTCGAATCGTACACCAAGTCATGGCTAAGCGTCTCGGATGAAAGCGAGATTCATTTTGTTGCTGGAAATGCGAGCAATGCGCCCCAAGTTTTGCTAGAATAATGCTCGGTTTGGGTAGTTCAACGAAACAACGTGGAGGACCAAACATGTACATCAAAACAATCTTGAATGAAAAAGGGTCGGAGCTCATTTCCGTCTCGCCGGAAGACAGTGTGCACGCGGTGGCTAAGTTGTTTAAAAAAGAGCGTATTGGCTTCGCCTTGGTTCGAAATGGTCTTCAGACAACGGTGGGCAGCGTGTCCGAGCGCGACATCATTCAGGCTTTTGCTGATCGGGGTGGTTTGAGCGATGTATCGGTGGCCGACATTATGACCACCAACATCGTGACCTGCGATATCGACGACACCATCGAGATGGTGCGCGACCTGATGACCTCCAATCGTACCCGCCATGTGGTGGTGATGGATGGTTATGCGTTGGCGGGTATCGCCAGCATTGGCGATATCATCAAACATAGCCTTAGCGAGTGCAAAGTCGATACCGGCCAGATGCGCGATTACATCACGGGGCATGGCTATCAATAAGGTCTGTTGCGGGGAGTACGGGTCTTGCGCAATCGCGGGCTGTGATCGGCCTCGGCGGGCTTTTTCGGCTTGGTTTTTTTCGCCGGTTGCAGGCGGGCAAAGGTCCAGTTATCGCCTTCGGATGCGCCCGGTTGAAAGGCATACCCTTCGACCGCAAAGGTTTTGATCTGTTCGGGATCCGTGATGCGGTTTTCGACGGTCCATCGCGCCATGGCGCCGCGCGCGCGTTTGGCGAACAGACTCATGACCTTGATTTCGCCGGTGTCGCGGATTTCTTTGAAACTTGGCGTGATGATGCGGATGCCGCGCTGGCTGAGCAAATCTTCGCGCGCGGCTTTGAAATATTCGACGCTGGCCAAATTCACCAGCGCCTTGGCCTGAGTGGTCTTCATTTGCGCCTGAATGGCGTCGGCGATTTTACCGCCCCAATAGGCATAAAGATCGTGGCCGCGTGGATTTTCTAGGCGCGTGCCCATGTCCAGGCGAAACGGGCGCACCAGATCCAACGGGCGCAGCTTGCCGTACAGTCCCGATATAATGAGCACGTGATCTTGGGCGTAGGCCAAATCTTTTTCAGACAGCGTCGCCGCATTGAGGCCGATGTAGGTATCGCCCGCAAACATCAAGCACGCGGGTTTGGCGTTGGTTGGCGTGTGGGGAAAGGCGAAAGCATCGTAATACCCTTGCACCTCTGCGGCCTGTTTGGCGCTGATGTGCATGAGGCGTTGGTAATCTGTCGTGTCGAGATTGCGTGCGATGTCCGCCAGTGCTTGCGTATCGGCGGCCCAGTCGGGGGTGGTGAGACCGGGCGTGTCATGGCCCCACGCGCTGAGGTCGAGACGTTTGGCGGGGGAGATCACGCATAACATGGGCTGGTTTCTCGTTTAGGGTCGGATCGTTTTGGCTGGAATCGCTTATGCGATCCCAGCTAAAGCGTGAATCCGCCCCTATCTATATGTTAGAGGGCGATTCACGCAATAGGCTGAAGCAACAATGCTTCAACCCATTGCGATCGCACTCTAGACTTGTTCCAGGGTTGCAGACAAGCTAACCACAACGATACTGTTGGTCAAAGGGAACCCCCAGGGGCAGGACGTTAGACATGCTCACCGTTTATGGCATTAAAACCTGCGACACCGTGACGAAAACCTTGAAATGGTTGGATGCTGAGGGTATCGCCTACCGCTTTTTCGATTTGCGCGCCGACGGTCTGACGGCAGAGATCGCCCAGCGCTGGGTGGATGCTTTAGGCTGGGAATCGGTGCTCAATCGTCGCTCCACCACCTGGCGGGAGTTGCCCGATACGGATAAAGAAGCGCTCGATGCGGCCAAGGCCGTGCGCTTATTGGTGTCTTATCCGACCTTGGTCAAACGCCCGATGATTGAAGGAAATGGCAGGATTCTCAACGGTTTTAGCGATGCCGTGCGCGCAAAGCTGGCAGGCCTGACATAGATTTTCAGGCTTATGCGGGAATTGCCAATCGAAGCGCTTGCCCGTATGATCCGCACCGTTATGGGGGGGCTAAGGCAGCCTTCGCGTTCGCATCGTTATCGACTATAATTCATTGACCAAACGATAGAGGCATTTAGATGTTTACCCGCCGGATTGCATTAGTGAGCTTATTTGTTTTGATGTTGGCGGCATGGGGCGGCCCCGTGGGCGTTGCATCCGCCAGCGCGGAAACCTCGGCGCAAACCTTTATCGAGAGCTTGGCGGATGAAGCCGTGAGCGCGCTCACCTCGGAAGGCGTAACCCGTGCGGAGCGCATCACGCGCTTTTCCGAAATGCTCAATAAGAACTTCGATGTCGATATCATCGGCAAGTGGGTGCTGGGCCGCTATTGGAACACGGCCACCGACGCGGAAAAAGCAGAGTATCTGAAGCTGTTCAAAGAATACATCGTGATTACGTATGTCGAGCGCTTCGATCAGTATTCCGGCGAAAAGCTGAAGGTGGTCAAGTCCGTTTCCGAACCCGGCCAGGATTCTTTGGTCTTTAGTGAAATTCAGCGCCCCACCGGCGGCGAACCCATCCGTGTGGATTGGCGTGTGCGCAACGATGCCGATATTTACAAGATTATCGACGTTTACGTCGAAGGCATTTCCATGAGCCAGACGCAGCGCAAAGAGTTTGCCTCCGTCATTCGCTCCAATGGCGATAGCGTGTCGGGTTTGCTGGGCGCGCTGCGCACGCAGATCGCTAAGCTCAACGAATAAGCCGTCGGATCATTGCATCGTGAGTGGCCGGAACGCGGGAAATGAAAACTTCCCCGTTGCCAGTCGGCTGCTGCCCCTGCACGTGCGCGGCCATGTGATGGCGTTTTACGCCTTTGCGCGTACCGCCGATGATATTGCCGATGCGCCGGGTGTCGCGGGCGAACAAAAAGTCGCGGCGTTGGAACTTCTCAGCCGCCAGTTGGCCGGCGACGAAAGCGAACCTTCCGGTCCTGCTTACGCGTTGCGTCAAAGCCTCGGCATCACTGGCGTCACTCCCGATCACGCGCAAAATTTATTGCAAGCCTTCAAACGCGATGCGCGGAAGGCGACGACCGACGATTGGGCGGATTTGATGGCCTATTGCGCGCTTTCCGCCGCCCCGGTGGGGCGTTATCTCATCGATCTGATGGGCGGGGTTGAAGGGGGCGATTATGCGGCTTCCGACGCACTGTGCGCGGCGTTGCAAATCCTCAACCACATTCAAGACATCAAGGATGATTGCGCAAAACTAAGGCGTATTTATGTGCCCGCCGACTGGATGGCGGCGGCGGGCGTGATGCAAAACGACTTGACCGCAGATGCCGCCACTTTGGCGCTGCGCAGCGTGCTTGACCGGATGCTGGATGGGGTCGATGGGTTGCTGGATCAAGCCAAGCCGTTGCCACGCCAGATTAAATCTAAGGCGCTGGCGCGCGAGGCGGGCGGTATTTGGGCCATCGCCCGGCGGCTTTGCAAAGCCTTGCGCACAAAGGATCCATTGGCCGGGCGGGTGCAATTGAGCAAACCGCAGGCGGCGGTGTGGTTTCTTTGGGGTGCGTTGACGGCATGAGTGGGGTATTCATAAGCCTATGAGCGCACCCGAACCCACACAATCGGTCGGCAGTTATTCCGGCAGTTCCTTTTATTGGGCGTTGAAGCTGTTGCCTGCGGCCCGGCGCGACGCCATGTTTCGCGTCTATGCCTTTTGCCGCGAGGTGGACGACATCGCCGACGGCGATGATGCTGCGGCGATTAAGCAAGCGCGACTGAAAGCATACCGCGAGGCCATTGAAGCGGTCTTCGCGGGCGAGCCCGTCGAACTGAGCAGCGTCGATCGGTTAAAACCGGTCATTCGCGATTACACCATCGCCAAGGCCGATTTGCTGACCGTCATCGACGGCATGGAAGCCGATGCGTTTGCATCCGTGCGCATCGCCGACGAAGCGGCGTTCGACCGTTATTTGGATCAGGTGGCCTGTTCGGTCGGGCGGCTGTCGGACAAAGTGTTCGGCTTGGAAGGTCCGCAAGCGCAAAAGCTCGCCCATCATTTGGGGCGCGCCTTGCAGATCACCAACATCCTGCGCGATTTGTGCGAAGACGCTCAGCGCGACCGCCTTTATCTGCCCGCCGATTTACTGGCGCGCCACGGCATCACGGGCACTAGCCCCGACGAGGTTTTGGCGCACGCCAATTTGGCTGAGGCGTTGGACGAACTGGCGATCCGCGCCGAGGGCTGTTTTCGTCGCGCCGATGAGGCCTTGATGCACTTGGATCGCACGCGCACCCGTCCGGCGCGCATGATGCAGGCGGTGTATCGGGAAATTCTTAAACGGTTGCGCGCGCGGGGGCTGGCGCGGGTGGAACAGCCGGTGCGTTTGGGCAAGCTGACCAAGTTGTGGATTGTGCTGCGGGGACTGTTGGGCCATGGCGGTTTGCCATGAGGCGCGCGCATGTCATCGGCGCAGGGCTGGCGGGGCTGTCGGCGGCGCTGCATCTGGCGCGGGCGGGCTTGCTGGTCACGGTGCATGAAGCGGCCCCCCACGCGGGCGGGCGCTGCCGCAGTTTTGTCGATCCGCTGTTGGATTGCGTGATCGACAACGGCGCGCACCTGATGCTGAGCGGCAATGTCGAGGTGAACGCGTATGTGGAAATGATCGGCGCGGCGGGCGAGATGATGCCCGCGCCCGATGCTTATTTTGATTTTTTCGACGCCGCCAATGCTCAGCGGTGGACGGTGAATTTAGGCCGCGGGCGTGGGCAACTGGGTCTGTGGGCTGCGTTGATGCGCTCCGCCAACCGTCCGCCCCGGGTGAGCGCATTCACGCTGCTCAAAGATTTAAGCGCGCTTAAAAGTGGGCAGGGCAAGACCGTCGCGGCCTGTGTCGGCGCTTCGCCCGCACTAGAGACATTTTGGCATCCGCTGTGCGTCGCCGTGTTGAATGCTCACCCCCATGAGGCTGCGGCGATGCTGCTGTGGCGGGTGTTGTCGGATACGGCCTTGAAGGGCGGGGCCTTCGCAAAGCCTTTGTTTACCCGCCGGGGGTTGGGTGCGTGCCTGATCGATCCTGCGTTGGGCGCGCTGGAACGATTGGGGGCTACGGTGCGCTTGGGCGCGCGGCTGCGCGCGGTGGAAATGCAAGCTAACACCGTGCTCAGTCTCGATTTCGGTAGCGAAGCGGAGGTGTTGGGCGCGGGCGATGTGGTGGTGTTGGCGGTGCCGCACTTTGTCGCGGGTGAATTGTTGCCGGGCCTGAGCGCGCCCCAAGATAGCCGCGCCATTTTGAACGTGCATTACCGCTTGGCGCAAGTCGCCGCCGACGCGCCCCGTATGATCGGCCTGGTTCACTGCGACGCACAATGGGTGTTCGTGCGGGGCGCGATGGTTTCGGTGACGGTGAGCGCCGCAGATGCGTGGATGGAAAAAGACGCGGATGAAATTGCAACCGGTCTGTGGCCGGATGTCGCCAAGGCGTTGGGTCAAGCGCAGGGAGAGACGCCGCCGTATCGGGTGATCAAGGAACGCCGCGCCACGTTTGCGCAGACGTCGGAAGCGGTAGCGCTTCGCCCTAAAACGCACACGGTCTATAAAAATCTTTTTTTAGCGGGCGATTGGACGGCCACGGACCTGCCCGCAACGATTGAAGGCGCGATCAAGTCCGGGCGCGTCGCAGCGGAAGCTGCGCTCAAAACGTAAGCAGCTTTAAGCCGCGTCGTCCCTCAGTTCGGCGGGCATTTTGAAATGCATGTTTTCTTCGACGCCGCTTAGGTTTTCGACAAAGATATCCCTTAAGCTCGCCAGTTTATCGAGCACGCCCTGCACCAAGACTTCCGGCGCCGAGGCTCCGGCGGTGATGCCGACGGTATTCACGCCATCGAGCCATTTGGCATCGAACCTGTCGGCGTCGTCGATCAAATAACTGGGCACACCGCAGTCCGCGCCGATTTCGCGCAGCCGGTTGGAGTTGGAGCTGTTCTTGCCGCCGATCACCAGCAGCAGGTCTACCTTGCCGCCACACGCCAGGGCGCGCACCGCTTGTTGGCGGTTTTGCGTGGCGTAACAAATGTCTTTCAGGTCGGGGCCTGTGATGGCGGGGAAACGGGCTTTGAGCGCATCGATGATGCCTTTGGTGTCATCGACGCTGAGCGTCGTCTGGGTCACGTAGGCGAGTTGGTCCGGAGAACGGACATCGAGCGCCGCCACATCTTCGATGCTGCCGATGAGATGAGTGGTGCCGTGAATACGCCCCAGCGTGCCTTCGACCTCGGGGTGGCCCGCATGGCCGATCAAGACGACTTCTTGGCCCTTGTCGGCGTGTATCTGGCCCTGGCGGTGCACCTTGGTCACCAACGGGCAGGCGGCATCGATATAGGGCAGGTTGCGGCGCTGGGCTTCGGCTTCGACGGCGTCGGAAACGCCGTGGGCGGAAAAAATGGTGTGCGCGCCGTCGGGGACTTCGCTTAACTCCTGAACGAACACCGCGCCCAGTTGTTTGAGTTCCTCCACCACGAATTTGTTGTGGACGATTTCATGGCGCACGTAGACCGGCGCGCCGTATTTTTCCAGCGCCTTTTTGACGATGGCGATGGCGCGATCCACGCCCGCGCAAAAGCCGCGCGGCTGGGCCAGGATGATGCGAAGGGCCTTAAGATTAGGCATGGTCGGGCGATGGGCTCCGGTTGGTTTGGGGCGTATTCATACGGGGTCCGGCGTAGTTTAGCGAACTTTTTTCGTTCACATAACCATGGTCTGAACGTGGGGATCCGGTTACCTTTCATGACTGCTTGTGACCCTGAGCAGTCATCCTGTTATATCGCTTAGTAAGTTACTTCCCGGGTGCAAGAGATGATGGTGTTAGGTATTTTTGATCGGCACAAAATTAGCCTGTATGATTTCAACACTCTTATCGCTGTGGTCGACGCTGAACGAAACTTTCAATACCTCACGCCAGTCTTCCACCTTTATAGAAACCGTATCTACTGACATGACCTTCGAATCGCGTTCGTATGAAGCGCTGCTCATAATTGTGCATTTATAGGAAGCGAGTCGAGTGTATAAGCCTGCGCCTGTGGATGCTAGACAGATATGCGGACGATCTTTCTGTCCGTCAGCACCAACACTTTCTTCTCTGCCTTTTTCACCAAAATAAATGTGGCAAACATCTGCGCCGATATCCCTCTGTCTTTGAGTTTTTATACTAGCGAAAAGTCCGTTTGGGCTTTTCGCTTCGAGTTTTTTTGATGCCAAGCAGAAATTATAAAACTCCGCCGTGCCGATAACTTTAGCGCCTCCAACCGTTAGAATTCTTCCAGGCTTATCTTTTTGAATGGGTACTTCAAAAACAGCCTTTGAAGGACCATGCTCGCCTACGGTTAGCTCGATTTCGTCTTCAAAAATAATCTGCTCACCAGATTCATTAATCACCGTAGCACCCATGACTTTCAACGAGGCCGGTTTTCCATCATCAGATTGTATTTCCGCACGAAAGGGAAGCTCGCCGTTTTGTAGTTTTTTAGCCAAATTCGTCATTGCTCGCTGATGTGCTCTCTGCTTTTCCGCTTCTAGCAAACAGCATCGTTTGTATTTTTTCCCGCTGCCACACATACATGGATCATTGCGACCAATTTTACCCATTCATTTATCGCCTACAGGTGTGATGATTGACTGTCCCTCATCTTATCATTGCGCCTCGCTGCTTGACCACTTCTAGCTAAAACTTGAAGTTCAAATCAATGTCGTAAGATTTCAGCTTTTGGGCAAACAGCAGACATAACAAAACACCCCGGCTCCGATGAGCCGGGGTGTCAATTGTTGGTGGTTGCGGGGGCGAGATTTGAACCTGCAACATTCCGGTGTTTAATATGAAGAATGTCCGCCTATGGTCAAAAACGGACCATTTAACGGGGGCGGCAAGGCGTGTCGGTTGCACTAAATTTAGTGGGTGTCTGTGTTAAGCGGATAGGCATGGTCTGAACGTGGGGATGGTCGGGCCACCGGGTTCGGCTTCACCGACCCGGATCGGCGGGCCAGCCGTGGGTTGCGGCGGCGTCTCTTTTTTATGTGCAGGGTCGAGCCACGCCGGGCGGGGCGTTAAGGTGGCCCTAAGTTCCCTTGAAAGTGTGCGTTATCGACAGAACAGTTGATAATCTTTCCCAAATGTGCTATATATTCCTATATTTGCTTTTGGTCCAATCGCGCCAGCCCCGCCGCGGCGGTGCTTCGCTGCATCTCTTGTCCATAAGCGGCGTTTGGGCGTGTGTATAGGGTGTGCGCATATGGGGATAACCACCCCTTGGAAAATAAGGAGAATTTGGCTTCGTTCCGTCACTTTTTTTGTTTTGCCGTTTCACAGGACCACCCGTTGAGCGTCGGTATGCTTGAGCGATCGCCCTTTATGCACCCTATGACCCTTGACTTTAGTGGGGCAATTATGGGACGATCACTCCGTCGGCGCCCATATGGGGCCGATAGGGCGCGAAGGCGCTTGAAAATCCGGCCTGGAACGGCGGATTTTGCCCCGCAAGGGCGTTGCAAGGACCAATGGGCAAAACCCGTCACGTCTTTGCCGCATTTGTAGGGCAGTACTGTAGGGTCCATTGCTTCAAAAGGAGGATGACCAGATGACAGAAATGATTGTGGCGTTTGCCGTGCCGGCGTTTGTCCTGGGCAGCGCATTTCTGATCGCCGTATTGGCTTTCCTCCCCTCAAAGCAAGTCAGTCTGCGTCCGGTTCGGGTGCGTCGCGAACGCGCGCCTCGCTCCAATCGCTGAGTGACGGCCCTGCACCACCGCATCACGTGAAGTGGCCTTTGTAGGCATTTTGCAGATTTGGGAGTTGAACGCACGATGAGCAGCACCGCGAACATAACCACCGGAAACCTCTCCGCTTTATCTTCCGAGGGCAGCCTTGCCCAGTATTTGAAGGAAGCGTGGTCGTACCCCGTGTTGAAGCCCGATGAAGAGCTTATGCTGGCCGAGCGTTGGCGCGACGCCGAAGATGTCGAGGCCGCGCACAAGCTGGTCACCAGCCATCTGCGCTTGGTGGTCAAAATTGCCATGGGCTACAAGGGTTATGGATTGCCGGTCTCGGACCTGATTTCCGAAGGCAACATCGGCCTGATGAAGGCCGTCAAAAAATTCGAACCTGAACGTGGGTTTCGTCTTTCCACCTACGCGATGTGGTGGATCAAGGCGGCAATCACCGAATACGTTTTGCGTTCGTGGTCGTTGGTCAAGATGGGCACCGTGGCGGCGCAAAAGAAACTGTTTTTCAGCCTGCGTCGGCATAAACAACGTTTAGGCATTGGTGATGCGTATGATCTGACGCCGCAGCAGGCCAAGCTGTTGTCCACCGACTTGTCCATTTCCGAAGACGAAATCGTCAATATGAACCGCCGCTTGGCCTCTCGGGATATGAGCCTCAACGCCCCGGTGGGTAATGACGAAGGCTCGACCATGGAGTTTCAAGACCAGTTGGTCGACGAGGGCGCATCGCCGGAAGACCAACTGTCGATGGGCGAAGAAAGCAGCCTGCATCATAACTTGTTGCAGAACGCCATTGCCGATCTTGATGAGCGCGATCGCCATATTTTCATTGAGCGCCGCTTGAAGGATAATCCGGTGACGCTGGAAGAATTGGGCGAGCATTACGGCATTTCCCGCGAACGGGTGCGCCAGTTGGAAGTGCGCGCGTTTGAACGGGTGCAAGCCGCCGTGACGGCGGCCATTGCCGCCGGTCGTGAACAAGCCGCCATGGCGGTCATGGGAACGGACGTCGCGTTCATCGAATAGTCTTGGCATTCGGTCGGGTGGGCGCGATACTTGCGTCATGTCCAAACCGTGTCCGCCCGTGGTGTTGTTTTGCGATTTCGGTTTGCCCTATACGGGGCAGATGAAAGCGCGCTTAGGTCTTGACGCGCCCGATCATCCCATCGTCGATTTGTTCCATGATGTTCCGGCCTATGGTGTGCGCGCGGGTTCGGTATTGCTGGCGGCGCACGCAAGCGACTTCCCCTTAGGCAGCGTGTTCGTCTGCGTCGTCGATCCCGACGTCGGCACGGACGCGCGCAAGCCCGGCGCGGTGTTTGCGGGTGGGCGATGGTTCGTCGGACCGTTAAACGGGCTGTTTGAGCACACGGTGCGACGCTGGCCCGATGGCGCAAAGGCCTATGAGATCGTGTGGCGGCCCGAGCACCTTTCCGCGACGTTTCATGGCCGCGATCTGTTTGCGCCCATCGCCGCTCAAATTGCGACGGGAAATCTGGAAGGCCTTCGTCCGCTGGAGTTGGGGGATGTGCGCCATGCGCAATTTCCCGACGATGTCGAAGAAGTGATCTATGGCGATGGGTTTGGCAATTTGATGACCGGCGTACGGGCTACAACCGTGGGGCCAAACGATACGTTGGTGGTCGCGGGGCGCACGCTGGTCCGGTTAAGGACGTTTGCCGAGAGCGAATCGGGGTCACTGTTTTGTCATGAAAATGCGGTGGGATTGATGGAAATCGCCGCGAACCGGGCAAATGCCCACAATATTCTGTCCATCGGGCCCGGAACGCCTATAAAAATCATTAGGATGTGATCGCCGTCACTTCCAAATATATAAGGATATGGGCTAAGATTTCGGCGGCCCGCTGACTTGGTATTCCAATGGGCGTTGGAGTGCCATTAACCATACAATTGTGTAACGGGGAATATATGTCACTGTCGGTAAAATTCTGGGGCGTGCGGGGTAGCATCGCTTGTCCTTCTCCAAACCATATCAAATATGGCGGCAATACCAGTTGTATTGAAGTGACGGCCAATGGTCATCGCCTGATTTTGGATGCGGGCACGGGGGTTCGTGGTTTGGGCCAGACGTACATGAAAGATGACGTCGCCAACATTCACATTTTGCTCACGCATACCCACTGGGATCACATCAACGGTTTTCCGTTTTTTGTTCCCGCTTACGACCCGCGTCGTTCCGTTCACATTTTAGCGGGACACCTGCGCGGCAAAGAAGGCATTCAAAACGTGCTGGCGGCGCAGATGGATAACCCCATGTTCCCCGTGCCGCTGTCGGCCATGCAGGCGAAAATGCGGTTTGAAGATTTTGAAGCCGGTTCGGAATTCGATATTTATGAGGACGTGCATGTGCGCACCGCCGCCTTGAATCATCCCAATGGCGCGACGGGCTACCGTATCGAAAGCGGTGGGCATTCCATTTGTTATGTCACCGATACCGAACACGTTCCCGGCAAGCTGGATCAGAACATTCTTAAATTGATCGAAGGCGCCGACTTGGTGATTTACGACAGCACCTACACCGAGCAGGAGTTTCCTTCTAAAATCGGCTGGGGCCATTCGACCTGGAACGAGGGTGTTAAGCTGTGCCGCGCCGCCGGGGCGAAGTCCATGGCCATATTCCACCATGACCCTGAACATGAAGACCTGTTCATGGATAAACTGGGTGAAGAAGCCAAAGCGGAATGGGATGGCACCTTCGTTGCGCGCGAAGGTATGGTGCTGACCTACGGCGATTGATCGGGCGGTGACTGATCGAGTTTTGATTTAAACCTATAAAAAAACTGCCCCTCGAGCATATCGGGAGAGGCGGTTTTTTTTGTATCCATGAAATGCCGCAAGTTTATTGCGTGGGTGCAGGAACGGCCTCGGCAGGTGTGGGCGCGCCACCTTGCCCTGCCGCCGCTGCGGCTGCGGCGTCGGCTGCGGCGTCGGCTTTTGCCTGTTCCTCGCGGCGTTTGCGTTCTTCTTCCGCCAGACGCTGTTCCAGCAGCACGTTTTGGAATTCTTCTTTGTCGTTTTTGACCATCTGCACCAAACGGATCACCACGCGGCGGTTCTTGGCTTGGTTTGCCGGGATCGCTACGCCGAGTTGGTCGCGATTGGGAGCCTTGGGGTGAGAGTCGGCAAGCCCGATGGCTTTTAATTGGAAGGGATGCACGCCCTCGCCACCCATGAAGCGCACCACCGCCGCCGCGCGGTCGGCCGACAGTTCCCAGTTGGATGGAAACTTTTCCGTGGAAATGGGATCGTCGTCCGTATGGCCTTCGACTTCGATGTAGAAATACTTGAATTTCTCGTCGATTAAAAGAGCGGACCAAGATTTCAAAAGAGGGTGGGCCGCGGCGAGGATTTCAGTGGTGCCCGGCTTGAAAAAAGAGGTCGACGCCATCTCGATGGTGATGCCGCGTTCATCTTTTTGCACCTCAACCACTTGTTCCATCTGGACTTCAAAAGCGGCGGATTCAATGGCGGTCTTGAGTTCCTGTGAGGTGGTTTGTGTTGCTTCTTTTCCGACACCGCCGATTTCGTCTTTGATGCCATCAATCGCGGACTCGAACTTGTTTGGGTCGATCGTAGAGATTGACAGAAGCATCACGAAGAATGCCAACAACAGAGCAATGGTGTCGGCAAATGTGCCGAGCCACTCTTCGTCATCTGGTTCTTCCTGGATGGGGGGAGGCGGCACGGTGAATCTTCCCGGTTCAGGCGTTTACTTGCGCGCGGCGTCGATGTTGAAGTGGATGGACGGATCCAAGTAACTGTTCATTTTATCTTGGATATAACGCGGGCTTTTGCGATCGGCCATCAAGATCAGCCCTTCGGCCACCAGATAATTGCGGAAACGCACGATCTGTTCGCGCTGCATGATTTTATTGGCGGCGGGCAAAAAAATCAGGCGCGCGACCAAAATGCCGTAAAGGGTGGTGAGCAATGCAACGGCGAGACCGGTGCCCAACTGTGAAGGGTCGCCGGCCATATTCTTCAACATGATGACCAGCCCGACCAGGGTGCCGATCATGCCGAAGGCAGGGGCGTTGGCGGCCATGGCCTTCAGAATGCCCACCAGCACCGTGTTGCGGCCGAACGAGGTCTCGATCAGGTTGGTAAGAATGTCGCGCATCTCGGCGCCGGTATAACCGCTCGACACCATTTCGAGACCGAAGGTCAGGAACTTGTCACCTTTGGCGCTTTTTAGCGCTTCGGCTTCCAGCGCGGGCGGGCCGCCTTTTTGCATCACATAGGCCCAGCGGATCATGCGTCCAACCTCGGCTTTGAGGATGTCGCGGCCGACTTTTGGCGTGTAGATGATGCGTGCGATGAGTTTAAGCGATAAAATCACGTAGCGGGGTTCATAAGAAACGAACGCCGCCGCCAGCGTGCCGCCCACGACCATAACCACGCTGGCAGGATCCCAGAAGATCGTGATGTCGCTGGTGCTGATGAAGATGGAGCCCAAAAACAGAGTAAACGACAGGATGATAGAGAGGAGGGTAGATATGGACACATTCATCAGGCACTTCCCCCCCCTATTGGGCTCTTTACACGTTTAACCTTATCGCCAATGCGCACCCGTGAGCGCAAAACGGCTTACAGTCAATAATATACATATACATAGCGCGAATCGCGCCCCTGGTGTCAATCATAACCAATGTTGAAGGCGTAGGGAAATCCACATGCGTAACGTACCTCTAGAGTGCGATCGGATTAGGTTGATGCATTTTTGCTTCAACCCAATCCGTGAATCGCCCTCTAACACATTGATCGGGGCGGATTCACGCTTTAGGCAGGATCGCACAAGCGATTCTACCTAAAGCGATCCGACCCTAGCGTTCGCGGAAGGCTTCATCCTTCAGTTTCAACACGGGTTTGATTAGGTAATCCATGACCGTTTTTTGCCCGGTGTGGATGTCCACGGTGGCTTCCATGCCCGGCATGATGGGCAACATACCGGGGGTATCGCCCAGGAACGTCTTTTCCGGCTGCACCACGACACGGAAATAGGGCATGCCGTCTTCATCCGTGCTGGTATCGGCGGCGACTAAGGAGACGATGCCATCCAACCCGCCGTAACGGGCGAAGTCATAGGTGGAAATCTTGACCAAGGCGCGCTGGCCTTCGGCGACATAACCGCGATCGGTGGGGCGCATGCGGGCCTCGATCACCATGTTTTCGCCGGTCGGAACCAATTCCATGATGGGTTCGCCCGGTTTGATCACGTTGCCCACGGCGGTGAAGGCTAGGTTGATGACGATGCCGTCGATGGGGCTTTTGATTTCGGCGCGCACGCCTTGTTCGTTGGCTTTGTTGAGCAGTTCGCGGATGCGGCTGATGGATTGCTCGGTTTTGTTCAATTCGTCTTGGGCTTCGCGGCGAAAGCGCGCTTCGTCTTCTCCGACGCGTTGTTCGGCTTCGGATACGGCAGCGCGCGAACGCGGGATGGACGCCTGAATGGTCTGCAATTCACCTTGTAGGTTTTCGACTTCCGCGCCCAGTTGCAAGTGATCGACGCGTGAGGTCAACCCGCTGGCCAACAGGCCTTCGGAAATCTTGAAGCGTTCACGGGCGAGGTCTAGGTTGTTTTTCACCGCACCCATGCGGGCTTCAAGTTCCTGCACTTCAAGTTTGCGCTGTTTGACCAATTCTTGGAGGATCGACAGACCCGCAGACAATTGGCGTTTGCGCGCGTTGAAGGCTTGCAGTTGAGCGTTGGTTTCCTCGGGGGAGCGCGTTCGAACTTCTTCGGAGAAGGCCGGCAATTCCGCGCCGTTGGCTTCCGCTTCTAGGCGTGCGCGGGTGAGCAACTCTGAATCCAAACGCACTTGCAATTCTTGAATGTTTGCGCCGCCGGATCCTAAGTCCAATTGCATAAGGGTTTGTCCGGCGCGCACCACGTCGCCTTCTTTGATGCGCAGATCCTGGATGATGCCGCCTTCCAGATGCTGGATGACTTTGGTATTGCCCAGTGGAATGACTTCACCGGGGGCCACCGCGACTTCGTCGAGCTTGGCGAAGTTCGACCAGATAAAACCAAGGACGATCAAGGCCATCACCGGCCATGCCGCGTTCCGCCATGTGGGCACCGGATGGGCCGCCAGCAAAGTGTCAAGTTTGTTTGCGCCCAGGGTGGTGTGAGCGGTGTGAGCAACGGGGGCGGTCGGGGCATTTTTTTGCGCGAATGAAATGGCCATTGATGGGGCTCCTATCCCTTATTCCGCGCCGCTCGGGCGGCGGGTTGTGGGGGTGGAGCGTGACCGTGCGCCGACACTGCGCGTCGTGTGGGGATTGCGTCCGCCATTGCCGGTTTCCGCCCAGTGCTGAAGGGCGGTCGTGGTGGATGGGCGCAACTGCGCACCCACGCGCACGCCTTTGTGCGGCGTTGGGGTGGAAAGCGAACTGTCATTGGCCGAAGTCGTATCGGGCGTGGCGGCGGCGCGCGATTTTGGTGCGGAACGTAGCGTAGGACGCGCGGGGCCGATGATGTTCGGCAGGATAAGAGGTTTGGTCGCCGCGCCGCCAATGGGTGTTGCCGGAGCCGGTTTCGCGTTGGCCTGTATTGGGCTGGTCTGTCTTGGGCTGGTCTGTGCGGGGCTGGGCGGTGTTGCCGACGCGGTGGTGCGCAACTGCGCGCCAACCTTGGGTTTGGGCAAGGGTTTGAGAACGGGCGGCGTTGGTTTTGCCGTGCGCAGGGCTGCCGCAACCTTGGCCGTGGCGCTGGTTTGAGCGCCAGCTTGGGCACCCGCCAACGGTTGCAGGGCAGGGGCCGAGGTGGGTTTCGCAGAGAGGGGGGCTGCGGCAGGGGCGGGGATGCCAGCACTCGGCTTGGGCGCGCCGCCGCCTGGTTTTCCGGGGCCGCCGCTGTGACCACCGCCCGGGCCTTTGCCGGGACCGGGTTTGGGGCCGTCGTCTTTGGGCGGAGGAGCTTTGCCGCCGAACAGGCGGGGCAGAATTTCACGCGCAGGACCGGCCAGCGCCAGTTTGCCGCGATCCAGCGCATAGAGGAAATCGCACGCGGAAAGCAGCGTCGGGCTGTGGCTCACCATGATGACGGTGCGCGTTTTTGCGATCTTCGTCAGGGTGTCTTTAAGTTCGTGTTCCGCATGGCGGTCGAGGCTTGATGAGGGTTCGTCCAACAGCACCACCGGTGGGTCGCCGACCAGGGCGCGTGCGATGGCGATGCGCTGACGCTGACCGCCCGATAGGCGTGAACCGGCCTCGCCGATTTCCGTGGCGTAGCCGTCCGGCAGATCGATGATGAAGTGATGCACGCCAGCTTCGGTCGCGGCCTTGATGATTTCTTCGTCCGAGGCGTGGGGTTGGCGGGAGGTGATGTTGTCGCGCACCGTGCCGGCGAACAGCACGCTTTCTTGCGGCACATAGCCCAGCCAATCGGCCAGTTCCGAGCGCGTGAATTGCGCAATGTCTGCGCCATCCATCAGCACGCGGCCTTTTTGCGGCTGATAGAGGCCCTGCAGAATCTTGAGCAGCGTGGTCTTGCCCGAACCGTTGCGCCCGACCAGCGCGTGTACGCCGCCGGGTTCGATTTCCAGCGAAATGCCCGATACCACCGGGGCTTGACCTTCGGCATACGCGAAGACCACGTTTTCTACGGTCAGTTTGCCCTTGGGCTTTTCCAACTGCACTTCGCTTTCTTCGCGCTCCGCCGATGCGGCAAACACGACGCCTAAGCGTTCGGCGGATTGCACAAAACCGGAATAGACGCGCCACGTGCCGACCAACTGATTGAGCGGTCCCATGATGCGCCCGGAAAGCATATTGGTGGCGATGAGCGCGCCGATGGTCAGGTTTTGGTCGATAATCGCCAACGCGCCGACGGTGGTCAGAAGCAGGCTGGTAATCAGGCTGAGCGATGCGCCCAAGTTTGAAAATCCATCGGTCTTGGACCCGCGAACGATGGCGTTTTCGATGTTTTGCGCGTGTTTTTCTTCCCACACCGGCTCCATCGAGCGATCCAGCGCCAAGGCTTTGATGGTGGTGCGCCCGGCGATCATTTCGGCGATCAAGCTGTCGCGGGTTTGCGTGGATTGGCGTTCCTGGCCGCTGGCGTCGCCCATGATGTTGGCCGAACGCCACGCGATGAACATGAACACCGGCAGCATGACCAACAGAACCCACGCCACCGGCGCGGCGATGATAAAGATCAACACCAAAAATAAAAAGGCGAACGGCAGATCGGCAACCAACAGGGCGGTGGAACCCGAAAGCGTGTTGCGGATCACGTCCACGTCGCGAAATAACGATGACCAGTGCGCCGAAGGCTGGCTTTCCAGGTTTTGCAGCGGCAGACGCATCAGCTTGCGAAATAACCGCCGGCCCAGTTCCACGTCAACGCGCAGCGCCACGGTTTGCAGGATGCGCGCGCGCGATTGGCGCAGCACATAATCGAATATAAGTACTAAAAACATGCCTACGACCAACCCCTGAAGCGTGCTGATCCCAGCATTATTCACCACTCGGTTGTAAACCTGCATGGTGAACACGGGGACCGCCAACGCCAGAAGGTTGACGAAAAAAGACATCGCCACGACTTCACGGAAGACGGGGGTCATGGGTCTGAGGAATGGCCTCAACCAACTTTTTGCCGATGTGTCGGTCGAACCGAACAAGCCCTAATTCTCCACTTAACTCTTTGTTGTTAAAGCTTCTTTTCGAGCTTTTCGGTCGGAGTGGGCCACCTGAGCCACACGCAATAAATCCTGCCTATCATCATAGAATCGGGTTAACGGAAGGTGAAGATTTATGTTCGATTCGATGCTTTTTTTCATTTGATTCCAAAGGCTTCTGACAGCGTTTTCATCCTTTAATTTGGGGCTTATTGATGACTTTCGCAAGGCCCGCGCGGAGTCAATGAAAAAATAGGTAATTTGGGAAAAAATAGATTTTGTCTTGACCTTTAGCCCCTGTAGCTTGTTTGTTAAGTTCAAGGCAGTGGGGCGGCAGAAGGGGCAAACCTCGGTTATGAAACGGTTTTTCAAAAAGGCGTTCAGTTTCGACCGGCTGCTGGGTTTTGTTTTGCTGGTGGGGCTGATTGCGCTTTCCCGTTTGGATCCCTATCCGGTCCAGTTCCTGCGCGAAAAAAGTTTCGACATCTATCAGCAGATTAAGCCGCGCCAGCTTCCCGCACCCGAAGATCGGCTGGTCACCATCATCGACATCGACGAGCGCAGCCTTAAAGAAGTCGGGCAGTGGCCGTGGTCGCGCAAAACCTTGGCGCAGTTGGTCATCAACCTGCACAATTTGGGCATCGGCTCAACGGCATTCGACATCGTGTTCGCCGAACCGGACCGCATGAATCCGCTCGGCGTGGTGAATTCCCTGGCGGGTCTTGACGAGGACGTGCGCCAAAAGATCCTCACCCTTGAAAGCAATGATGAACTGCTGGCCGGCATTATCGCTCAGACCAATGTGGTTTTGGGTCAGGCGGGTTATTGGGACCAGTTGCCCAACGAAGCGGGTGAGCCGTTCAATAAATCGGTGGCGGTGCGCAAGCTCACTTCGGATGCGCCTGAACCGACTGCGTTTCTCAATAACATTCCGACCTTGATCCGCAATTTGCCGGTATTGGAAAAGAACGCCAAGGGCATCGGCATGTTCTCTCTCAATCCATCCCTGGACGGCATCATCCGCGAAGTGCCAATGGTCTCCAAACATGGGGATAACCTTTATCCGGCCCTTTCCGTCGAAGCGATCCGCGTCGGTTTCCAAGTGCCGACCCTGATGGCCGAAGTCAGTCCTTCCGGCATTGTGGGCATCGGCGTGGCGCCGAAAAGCAAGGTCAAGCCCAAGGGGTTGAAAATCCCTACGGATGAATTCGGCATGGTGCGTCCATACTTCGCGCCGCACGATATGTCGCTTTATGTTTCCGCCGCCGATGTGTTGAACGGCACGGTGGATCCATCCAAAATCGCGGGCAAGATCGGCTTCGTCGGCACCTCCGCCGTGGGGCTGTTGGATATTCGCTCGACCCCCATTGATTCTCTGATTCCCGGGGTCGAAGTACACGCCCAGATCGTCGAAAACGCGCTGGCCATCGATCGTGCCCAGGGCGCAGTGGTGGCGGCGGAACAGTTTTTGTCGCGGCCCCTGCAAATCAAAGGCTTGGAAATCGTGCTCGTCACGTTGGGCGGCTTGCTGATGATCGTTTTGGTGCCGATGTTGGGCGCTTCGCGCTCGCTGATGGTGTTCGTGTTGCTGGCGGGCGGCGCGGCAGGGTCATCTTGGTATATGTTTTCCGAAAATCGGGTGCTGTTGGATGCGACCTTCGCGGTAGTATCCACCTTCTTGCTGTATTCGACGCTGACGTATTTGAACTTCTCACGCGAAGAAGCGGCCAAGCGCCAGACCCGCGAAGCGTTCTCCAAATATCTGTCGCCCGACATGGTCAACGTGGTCGCGGAAAACCCCGACCAGTTGAAGCTGGGCGGGCAAAAACGCGACATGACGCTGCTGTTTTGCGACGTGCGCGGGTTCACCACCATTTCCGAACAGTTCGACGCCGAAGGCCTGACCAAACTCATCAATAAACTGCTCACCCCGCTCACCAACGTTATTTTGGCACGCAAGGGCACGGTCGATAAATACATGGGCGACTGCATCATGGCGTTTTGGAATGCGCCGTTGGACGATGCCGAGCACGCCAAGCACGCCTGCCTGTCGGCATTGGCGATGCTGGAAGAAATGGCCCCCCTGAACGACCGCTTGGAGCAAGAGGCCAAGGAAGAAGGCCGCAAGCACATTCCGCTCAAAGTCGGCGTGGGCCTCAACTCCGGCGAATGCGTCGTCGGCAACATGGGATCCGACCAACGCTTCGATTATTCGGTGTTGGGCGACACCGTGAACTTAGCCAGCCGTCTGGAAGGGCAGAGCAAGCCTTACGGCGTGCGCATCGTGATCGGCGAAACCACCGCCAAGGCTGCGCCCGGCATGGCGGTCATCGAGCTTGATCTGATTAAGGTCAAAGGCAAGACCCAAGCGGTGCGCATCTTCTCGTTGCTGGGCGACGAAACGGAAGCGGCGAAACCCGAGTTTCAGGTCTTTAAGGCCAAGGTCGACGAAATGCTGCGCCTCTATCGCGCCCAGGATTGGGCCGGAGCCAAAGCCGCCAATGATCAAGCCCGCGAAATGGGCAAGATTTACGACATCGACCACTTCTTCGATCTTTACGACGAACGCATCGACGAATACCAAGCCAACCCGCCGGGTGCGGAGTGGGACGGCGTGTTCACGGCGACGTCGAAGTAATTTTCGCCGCACATCGGTATCGCTCCTTCCCGTGGATTTGATTTTTGGACGGAGGGAGAGGCTGATCCGTTACAGCCGCTCGCAGGGAATGTCGTCGTTGAAGTTCAGCGAGCACTCCCGGCCCAAGCTGGCACGCAGGGCCGCCAGCCCGCGATGGAGGATGATCCGGGCGTTGCCTTCGGAGATACCCAGAGTGGAGGCAATCTCGCGGTGGCCGAGGCTGCCGAAATGATGGAGCAGAACGGCCTCTCTTTGCCGTTCAGGCAACCGGGCGACATGGCCTAAGATGCAGATGGACATCTCGGCCTGCATGACTTCGCCCTCGGTGTCGCCGGCGTCCGGCATTTGCTCGGCCTGTTCCAGCGGGGCGGTCTGGGGCGTCCGCTTGGTGACGCGGAAATGATCGCGGGCGACGTTCAGGGCAATCGCCGTCAACCAAGTGGCGAGAGCGGCATCGCCGCGCATGGAGGCAACGGCCCGGGTGGCGCGCAGCATCGTCTCTTGCACCAAGTCGTCGGCCAAGGCGGAATCGCGCACTAGGCGCAAGAGGACGCCGCGCACCGTCTCACGGTGCGCGGCAATCTGGTCAGCCTCCACAGCAGCCACTCTTGGCCTCCTTGTCTAGGCCTAGCAGGGTCTCCGCCTTGGCTCGGGTCTTGGTTGCCGCGCCCTTGTTGACCATCAGTCCGACTTCGACGGCGGCTTTCACCTCCTCGCGGTCGATGCTCAGCCGGTCGCATTCCGCCAGGTGGTATTCCAGGCAGGGGTGGCAGTTGACCGCCGCCGAAGCGCCGATGGCCACCAGTTCTTTCATACGTTCGTCCATTGGAAAATCCTCATCATGTTGGTTCTCTCATTTAGACGACGCCGCTGACGGTTTCGTTACGGTTTATTGTCGATCAGTTCGACGGCTAACTCCGTGGCGTGCGTAAGGGTAATAATATGCTTTACCACTTGGGCCTCAGTAAGCGGGGCCGCAACCCAGCCGGGGCGCAAGGGTAGCGTCAACGCAAATGCAAACGCCAGCATTTCTGCCGCCGTCAGCATTAGCGCGGGCGTGAAAGCCGCTTTGAAGGGGCGTTTGGCTAAACCGAGAATGACGATCCGCAGCCGCAGGTCGAGCTGGCGTTGGGGTTGTCGACGGTGAAATACGCGCCCATCAGGTCGGTTTTGTAATCCAGCACCGCGCCGTTGACGAACGGGATCGAGGTTTCGTCGACTAAAACCGTAATGCCGTCCTTTTCAAAGGCGACATCGTCGCCGCCGACGGCGTCGTCGAGGCTGAAATTGTACTGAAAGCCCGAACAGCCCCCGCCGCTGATGGAAATGCGCAGTTTCATCGCCGGTTTGCCGTCGATGGCGATGAGCTGTTTGATGCGGGCGACGGCGCCGTCGCCGATGGTCAGGGCGTCTTTGAAGTCTGTGGTATCGGGCATGGCATCCTCATATATTTGCTTTGGCTAATCATAGTCCATTTCCCCCTTTATGTAAGGCTCCTTCATCGGAAGTCCAGGGCGAGGTGCGGCGTGCGGGCCGCCCGCCGAGATTTGTTGACAAATTTCCTGATATTTGCTATATATTCCTATTCATTTGGTTGTTCGGCAGGCGGCGGGTGTTGTGGTGGTTGGGATGTGTCAAAAAATGCCGTTTTTTGAAAAAAAGCGGCCCTTTTTTGAAGAAAAACGGCCTTGAAAATGATCGGTTTGAAAAATTATGGCTTTGAAAAATAACGATAAAAGTGAGTTCGTTTCGTCACTTTTTTTTATTCTCCCCGCCGCGAGGGTGAAAATCGGTTGGCCGCGGTTAAATCCTTGCCCCCTTCGGGGTGGTCCTTGCCCCTTCGGGGTGGGCGGAGTAGGTTCCTGACATGGAAGATTTAGCCTCATACGCATCGATTCCCGCCGAAAGTCGGGGACGGCTGCATTCGGAACCGGAAAGCGCCACCCGCAGCTGCTTTCAGCGCGACCGCGACCGCATCATCCATGCCGCCGCGTTCCGCCGTTTGCAGTACAAAACCCAGGTGTTCGTCAATCACGAGGGCGATTTTTTCCGCACCCGCCTGACACATTCGCTGGAAGTGTCGCAGATCGCGCGTTCCATCGCGCAAAACCTGAATTTGAACCAATACTTGGCCGAAACCCTGGCGCTCGCCCACGATATGGGCCATACGCCGTTCGGCCATGCGGGCGAATTTGCGCTCGAAGAATTGATGGAGCCGTTCGGCGGCTTCGACCACAACGCCCAGTCGTTGCGCGTGGTGACCCAACTGGAGCACCGTTACGCCGATTTTGACGGCCTCAATCTGACCTGGGAAACGCTGGAAGGCGTGGTCAAGCACAACGGCCCGCTGACCGGTTTTAAGGGCGCCAAACCGCTGCCGTGGGCGACCGCCGAATACGTCAAACTGCAAGATTTGAAACTCGACACCTATGCCTCCGCCGAGGCGCAGATCGCCGCCGTCTCCGACGATGTGGCCTATAACAACCACGACATCGACGACGGCCTGCGCGCGGGGCTGTTTACCATCAAGGACATTCGCGCCGTCGATTTTGTCGGACGGACCCTCGCCGAGGTGGAAAAGGCCTATCCGGATTTGGATTTTTCGCGCACCGTTCACGAAGTCGTGCGGCGCACCATCGGCATGATGGTCGAAGATATTTTGGCCGAGTCCAAAAAGCGTCTTGCCGCCGCCAAGCCAAAAACCGCCGACGACATCCGCGCGTTGAAACAGCCGGTCATCGCTTTTTCCGAGACCATGGCGAAAAACGACAAAGAACTGAAAGAGTTCTTGTTTCCGAACATGTACAAGCATTACAAGCTGAACCGCATGACCTCCAAAGCCAAGCGGGTGGTGCGCGATTTGTTTGAGCTGTTTTTGGCCGAGCCCGGCACCCTACCGACCGAGTGGCAAGCGGGCGCGGGCGTTGCGGGCAGCGCCGCCACCGCGCGCGTGGCGGCAGACTATATCGCGGGCATGACCGATCGTTACGCGTTGGATGAACACCGCCGTCTGTTCGATCTTCAGGCGCGCACCAGCGAATTCACTTTGGGATAATAAATGAACCTGTTTACCCACTTCCACGGACGCATCTCAGGGCTAATCGACGAACTGGCCCAGGCGGGCGCATTGCCCCAGGGCCTAGACGTCGCTTCCATCACGGTGGAGCCGCCGCGCGATCCGTCGCACGGCGACATCACCACCAACGCCGCGATGGTGCTGTCCAAACCGGCGCAGAAAAATCCGCGCGAGATCGCAGCACTTCTGGCGGGAAAAGTCACCAGCTTAGAAGGCGTCGATGCGGTGGAAATCGCCGGACCGGGTTTCCTCAACATGCGCCTGAGCGGTGATTTCTGGCACGCGCGGCTGCGCGACGTGCTGGATGCGGGTGAGGCCTATGGCGACGGCGTGGTGAGCGACGGGCATAAGGTCAACGTCGAGTACGTTTCCGCCAACCCCACCGGGCCGATGCACGTCGGCCATGGGCGCGGCGCGGTGTTCGGCGATGCCTTGGCGGCGCTGCTGGAAAAAGCCGGATACGACGTGACGCGCGAATACTACGTCAACGATGCGGGCGCGCAGGTGGACGTGCTGGCGCGTTCGGCATACTTGCGTTACCTGGAAGCCCTGGGCGACACCATCGGCGATATTCCCGAAGGCTTGTACCCCGGCGATTATCTGGTCGGCACGGGCCAAGCGTTGGCCGCGCGGGATGGCGACAAGTGGAAAGGCAAGGACGAAGCCGAATGGCTCGAACCCATCCGCACCTTCGCCATTGCCGCCATGCTCGATATGATCCGCGAAGATTTGGCTGCGCTGGGCGTGAAGCACGACACCTTTACGTCCGAGCGCGCTTTGGTCGAAGCGGGCAAGGTGGGCGAAGCGCTGGACTATTTGAAGGACAACGAACTGGTCTATCATGGCGTGTTGGAGCCGCCCAAGGGCAAACTGCCCGACGATTGGGAAGCGCGTGAACAGCTGCTGTTCAAGGCGACGCAATTTGGCGACGACGTCGACCGTCCGGTGCAAAAATCCGATGGCTCGTGGACCTATTTCGCCACCGACATGGCCTATCATCTGGATAAATACCGTCGCGGTTTTTCCGACATGATCGACGTGTGGGGCGCGGATCACGGCGGCTACGTCAAACGCATGCAAGCCGCGATCAAAGCGTTGACCCATGGCGAGGGCACGTTGGACGTGAAGCTGTGCCAGATGGTGTCGCTGTCGGAAAACGGCGAGCCGGTGAAGATGTCCAAACGCGCGGGCACGTTCGTCACCTTGCGCGATGTCATCGACAAGGTGGGCAAGGACGTGGTGCGCTTCATCATGTTGACGCGCAAGAACGATGCCGGGCTGGAATTCGACTTTGCCCGAGTGACCGAACAGTCCAAGGACAATCCGGTGTTTTACGTGCAGTACGCGCACGCTCGGGTGCATTCGGTGATGCGTATGGCGGCCGATGAACTGGGGGCTTCAGCCGTCACGCAAGACGCCGTGCATGGGGCGAATTTGGCGCGCTTGACCGACACCAGCGAACTGCACCTGATCAAACAATTGGCGCAGTGGCCGCGGTTGGTGCAAAGCGCCGCCCAAGCGCACGAACCGCATCGGGTGGCCTTTTATCTGAACGATGTGGCGGCGGAGTTTCATGGTCTGTGGAACAAGGGCAAGGACGACAAAAGCCTGCGTTTTATCATCGCTGACGATGTGGAATTGACGTTGGCGCGTTTGGCGTTGATCCGCGCGACGGCGAACGTCATTGCATCGGGGCTGAGGGTCTTTGGCGTCACCCCCGTTGAAGAAATGCGTTAACCATTCTCTGTTAGTGATTGACCATGACCGCTCGACACGATTCGGACCCAGATTTGAACGAAGACGACATCCCGGATGCCTCCGAGTTGTTGGATTTCGAGCTTATTGCCAAAAGCCAGCCCGACAAGGGGCGGGGGGTGTGGCTGTGGGTGGTGCTGGTCTTGATCTTGGGCGGCGGCGGCTGGGCCGGGTGGATGTATATGCAAGACGTTGCCGTCGAAGAGACGGTCAGCGCCGACGGTGTGCCGACGATTATGGCGCCCAGGTTCGAATTGCGGGAAAAACCGACCGATCCCGGCGGCATGGATGTGCCGGACCGCGACAAGTTGGTGTATGGCCGAATGGCTGGCGAAGGGGGGGGCGAGGATCAAGGCGTGGAACGTTTGCTTCCGCCGCCCGAAACGCCGCTTGAACCGCCGGAGTCCGCCGTCTTGCCGGATGCATCCGAGCCGTATGCGCTTCAGCCCGATGTGCCGCAAGCGCTTGCGCCCCAGTCGACGGAGCCTAAGGCGGTTGTCGATATGCCGCCGCCCGTGCCTGCTGCGCCAATGCCCGAAGCGCCGGTAGCGGCGGTGCCTGAGCCTGAGACTGTATCGCCTGAACCTACCGCCGCAGCGCCCGAACCGACGGCTGCCGCGCCGACGTCTTCCTTTAAGGCTACGGGGGCGGCAGGGAAAGGGTTTTTGGTACAGTTGTCCGCCGTGCGCACCGAAGAAGCGGCTAAGGCGGAATGGGCCCGTTTCGTAAAGAAATACCCCGACGTTCTGGGCGGATTGGAGCCGGTCATTTTGCGCGCCGATTTGGGCGCCAAGGGGATTTATTATCGGGTGCGGGGCGGCTGGTTCTCGTCGCGCGCCGATGCCAAGGCCATTTGTGATGAACTGGTGCGCCGCAACGTGGGTTGTCTCGTTGCCACACCCTAGCGCAAAAACGAAGCCTCTGGCGGTTGTGTTCGGCTGCTCCGGCCCGGAACTGAGCGAGGCCGAACGGGCCTTTTTCCGGGATACCAATCCGCTGGGCTTCATTTTGTTCCAGCGCAATTGCCACGATCCGGCCCAGGTGAAAAAGCTGGTGGCGGATTTGCGGGCTAGTGTGGGGCGCGAGGCCGCCCCGGTGATGATCGACCAGGAAGGCGGGCGCGTGGCGCGCTTAAAACCGCCGCATTGGCCGGAATTTCCCTCGGCCAAGGCCTATGCCGATCTTTACGCGAACAACCCGCAAGGAGGGCTGGAAGCGGCGCGTTTAGGCGGGCGGCTGATCGCCTTTGAATTGGCCCAGTTGGGCATTAGCGTCGATTGCGCCCCGGTGTTGGATGTGCCTCAGCCGGGCGCGGATCCCATCATCGGCGATCGTGCCTTCGGTCCGGACGCGGCCACCATCATCCGCGTTGCGGGCGCGTTTATCGACGGCCTGAAAGCGGGCGGCGTCGCTGCGGTGATCAAGCATGTTCCCGGCCATGGCCGCGCGTTGGTCGATAGCCATAAGGACCTGCCCCGTGTGGATGCGCCCTTAGAGGCTTTGCAATCCATCGATTTTGCGCCGTTTAAGGTGCTGCATATGGCACCGTGGGCGATGACCGCCCATGTGGTCTATGAGGCCCTGGATGCGGGCCAGCCCGCCACCACGTCGGCCAGCGTGATCGAGGATATCATCCGCCGCTTCATCGGCTTTCGCGGTGTTTTGCTGTCGGACGATCTGTCGATGAAGGCGCTTTGTGGCGATTTTGCAGGCCGTGCGCGGGCCTGCCTGGAAGCCGGCTGCGACGTTGCGTTGCATTGCAATGGGGATATGACCGAAATGGTCGAGGTCGCGCGTGGCGCATTTTCCATGACGCGGGCGTCCTGGGCGCGCTATAACCTAAGCGAACTTCAGCGCACGTCCGCGACGCGCCTTGAATTCGACAAAAACGAAGCGCGCAGGCGCTTTGACGGTTTATTGGGCGCGTAACAACGTATGTTTGACATCGATTTCCACCAGCTCTTGATCGCGGCTTCCGTGTGGGCCGCGCCCATTTTGCTGGCGGTGACGCTGCACGAAGCGGCGCATGGCTGGGTGGCGTCGAAGCTGGGCGACAGCACCGCCAAGGATTTAGGAAGGGTGACCTTTAACCCGTTCAAGCATATCGATCTGTTTGGCACCATTTTGCTGCCCGCCGCCCTGCTGTTGATGAGCGGGGGAAAATATATGTTTGGATTCGCCAAGCCCGTACCGGTGAATTTCCACAATTTACACCATCCCCGCCGCGATATGGTCTTGGTCGCCGCCGCCGGACCGGGGACCAATTTGGTCATTGCCATCGTGTCGGCGTTGTTGCTTCATGTGGGCACTTATGTGCCGGAGCAATACCAGGCCTGGGTCACGATGAATCTCTTTAACTCATTGTGGATAAACGTTGTTTTTGCTGTTTTCAACCTCATGCCCCTGCCTCCTCTAGACGGGGGGCGCATTGCGGTAGGGCTGTTGCCGCAGCCGTTTTCCGGGTGGTTGGCGGGGGTGGAGCGGGTTGGATTTGTGATTTTGATTTTCATCCTGTTTGCCCTGCCATGGATCGGTGGCAAACTCGGGATCGATTTGAATGTGTTAGGGTGGTTGGTGGGGATTCCCGCCCAGTTCTTGACGGATGTGATCGCCACAATAACGGGACTGAAGTGATTTAAGAGGGACGGATGTCGGACTTTTCCGATTTTGATGAAAACGATCTGCCTGAGATGCCCACGATGTCGCCGTTCGTGGTCGATGTGGAGGGTTATGAAGGCCCTATTGACGTGCTGCTGAGCCTAGCGCGCGATCAAAAGGTCGATCTTATTCACATTTCCATCGTCCAGTTGGCGGACCAGTACCTGAAATTCGTTCAGGAAGCGAGTTCGCGCAATTTGGAACTGGCGGCTGATTATCTGGTGATGGCGGCGTGGCTGGCGTACCTCAAATCGCGGCTTTTGCTGCCGGATTTGAATTCGGCCGAAGAACCGACCGGCGAAGAACTGGCCGCTGCGCTGCAGTTCCAACTGGCGCGGCTTGAGGCCATGCAAAAGGCCGGGGCGGCGCTGATGGCGCGTGAACGCTTGGGCGCGGATTTCTTTTCGCGCGGCGCGCCGGAACGCTTTAAAACCACCCAAAACAGTGTTTTCGACGCCAGTTTGACGGAGTTGATTCAGGCCTATGCTTCGCAAAAGAGCAAAAGCGGTAAGGGCAAGGCGCTACGGATCGAACGGTCGTGGGAATTGCTCAGCATTGAAGATGCGCTGGTGCGCTTGCGCCGTTTGGTGGGGCATGTTCCCGATTGGCGCACATTGACCAGTTTCTTGCCTGCCAATATCAACAGCCCGCTGACTAAACGTTCGGCGATCGCCTCGACGTTCGGCGCTGTGCTGCAACTGGCGAAGGAAGGCCGGGTCAAAATCCGCCAGGATGGCACCTATGGCGAAATCTATTTCCAAACCACCGAAGATTGGGATAAGCCCTTTGTTCACGACGATGTGGACGTAGGCGACGAAGATGAGAATGATGAAATCGGCGAAAACGGCGAATTAGAGCAATGATGGAAAACGAAAACGAACAGGAGCCCGTTGATGCCGCTATGGATGAACCCATGGATGGCGATGAAACGGGCGGCGTAGAAAGCGAGCAGGCGGGTGCAGCCGTGGCTGCCCGTGATCGCGAGGCCGAGAGCCGCGCCGCCAATGCCGCCTTTGACGCCATGGACGACGATGCGTTGGATGATCTTGATGCCGATACCGATGAAGTGGCGGACCCGGATATGGTGCGCCTATTGGAAGCGGTTTTGTTTGCGTCCAGCGAGCCGGTTTCCGAGCGCGCGCTGGAACGCCGCTTGCCTGAAGGCACGAATCTAAAACCGTTGTTGAAAGAATTGATGAGGCTTTACGACGGGCGTGGCATCGTATTGGTGCGTCGCGGCGGTTCGTGGGCATTCCGCACTGCGCCGGATTTGGGCCAGCGCCTCAATTTGGAAATCGAAGTGTCGCGCAGACTTTCGCGTGCGGCTATCGAAACGCTCGCCATCATCGCCTATCACCAGCCGGTGACGCGGGGCGAGATCGAAGAAATTCGCGGCGTTTCGCTGTCCAAGGGGACGCTTGATGTGCTGTTCGAAGAAGGCTGGATCAAACCGCGCGGTCATCGCGATGCGCCGGGCCGCCCGATGTTGTGGGGGACCACCGATAATTTCCTCGATCACTTCGGTCTGGAAAGCGTGTCGCAGTTGCCGGGCTTGAAGGATCTGCGCGCCATGGGTCTGTTGGATGCCCGCCCGTCGATCGAGGCGTATTCCACACGTGGGTCTATGCAGTCCAAGGAAGAAGTCCAAGGAAACATGCAGTTCAGCGAAGCTCAGATCGTGCGCGCCGAACACCATGTCGAGGATGGTGAGCCGATCGAGCCCGGCCCCGAAGCGGCACCGCTGATCATGCCGAGCGTCAGGCAAGAGCCCAAAGAGGAAACGGATCGTTCCGGTGCCAGCATGGCTACGGCGAGTAAACTCGATGAAGCCATGGCCCAGGTCGCCAGCGCGGTGAAAAGCGCGGTGCAGGCATTGGAAAAAGAAGAAGAGGACGACGCGGAAGCGGATGATCGGTGAAGCGTGGGGGAAAAGGCTAAAACCCTTTATTTTACGGCAGTTCACCCTTTTTCTTGATCCTCACGCGTGGCCTTTGTATGAAAGTCATTCAAGTGGCTTCCCCGGAGTGTTAAAGATCAATAGTATGGGCGATCTTGGGGGATGCCCTAGGGATGTGAAACACCAAACGAACGGGATAACGACATGGGTGTTATGGGTATTTGGCAGTGGGTAATCGTTTTGGCGATTGTCCTTCTGTTGTTCGGCGGTCGCGGTAAGATTTCGGCGCTTATGGGTGACTTTGGCAAGGGCCTGAAGTCCTTCAAAAAGGGACTGAATGACGGCGACGACGATACGACTGCTGATAAAGGCAAGGGCGCTATCGAAGGAAAGCCCACCGTGTCGGCTGAGGCTAAGTCCGAGGACAAAGACAAGGTTTCTTGAAAGTTTGTTCCGGTTCGCGCTGCCGACCGATTGTGGGCGGCAGTTGATTTTCTCCCTCAGCAAAGTGGTTATCGGCCATGTTTGACATCGGCTGGCAGGAACTGTTCGTGATTGCGGTGCTCGCGCTGATTGTCGTGGGGCCGAAGGACTTGCCGCAGGCGATCCGCACCATCACCCTATGGATCCGCAAAGCGCGGTTGATGGCGCGTGACTTTCAGTCGGGCGTCAACGAAATGGTACGCGAAGCGGAACTGGACGATATTAAAGATCAGCTCACCAAACCGCGCGATTTGAAAAAATCCTTTATCGACACGCTTGATCCCGATGGCAAAATGACCAAGGGATTGACGCTCGACGAAGCGGACGAGAAAAAGCTGGGCTCGGTGCCGATTACAGGCGCCACGAGCCAAGACACGGAAAACATGACCGTGCCCGACGCCCTCGATCCTCATAAGGACGGCGATCCCCTTGAGGCGGGCGAGGCGCACCAGTTTGCAGCGCCCGCGCGGCCCCTGGACGAAGACGTCATGCCCATTCCCGCCCCCTCAGGTGACACCAAAACGGGGAGCAAGTCGTGAGCGATCAGGCCAGCCCGAAAGACGATGCTGTTGAAGCGTCCGACAAAGCTCCATTGATGTCGCATCTGATCGAGTTGCGTCAGCGTTTGATCTATTCCATGGCCACCATCTTGGTGCTGTTTTTTGTGTGTTACGGCGTGTCGGGTCCGATTTATTCGTTTCTTGCCCAGCCCTTGGCGGATGTTTTGCTGGCCCAAGAAGGCGGTGGCCAGCGCATGATTTTCACCGCACCGCACGAAGCGTTTTTCACTCACATCAAGGTGGCGTTATTCGCGGCGCTGTTTTTGAGTTTCCCGTTTGTCGCTTCGCAATTTTGGAAGTTTGTAGCACCAGGGCTGTATAAAAACGAAAAGCAGGCGATGCTGCCGTTTCTGGTCGCTTCGCCGATTTTGTTTTTTATGGGCGCGGCGCTCGCTTATTATTTTGTCTTTCCGCTGGCGTGGCAGTTCTTCGCGGGCTTTCAAAGCCTCGATGGTGCGGGCGGCATGCCCATTCAATTGGAAACCAAGGTTAGCGAATATTTGGACCTAGTGATGCAGTTGATTTTTGTATTCGGCTTGGCGTTTGAATTGCCGGTGGTGCTCACCTTGATGGGCCGCGCGGGCATGGTGACGGCCAAGGGCATGCGGGAAAAGCGTCGTTATGCGATCGTGATCGCGTTCGTCGCCGCCGCCATTTTGACGCCGCCCGACGTGATCAGCCAGATCGGCTTGGCTGTGCCGATGTTGATCCTTTACGAAATTTCGATTTTTTCCGTGGCGATGGTCGAGCGCAAGCGCCGTGAGGTCAATGGCGGGTTGGATGACGAAAACGAAAACGACGACGAGGCCGGTTTAGTGTTCGACGAAGACGAGCAGAACAAAAAGGACGAAAAGGCCTGACGCCTTTTGGGGAACATGACATGCATGACATTCGCAAGATCCGCGAAACCCCCGAAGCTTTTGACGCTGGCCTCAAGCGCCGTGGCGCGGAAGCGTTAAGCGCGCGGCTGTTGGCGTTGGATGCCGAGCGCCGGGCGCTGGAAACCCGCGCTCAGGAAATTCAGGCCGAACGCAATGCGGCGGCCAAGGAAATCGGTGCGCGCAAATCCAAGGGCGAAGACGCCGAGGATTTGATCGAGCAGGTATCCAAATCCAAAGATGCCCAGGCGGCTGCGGAAGCCGAAGCCAAGGCCAAGGGTGACGAACTCAACACTTTGCTTGCCACCATTCCCAACATTCCCGATGCCGACGTGCCCGACGGCAAGGATGAACACGACAATATCGAAGTGCGCAAATGGGGTGTGCCCGCCGCCTTCGATTTCACGCCCAAAGATCACGTGGAATTGGGCGAAGCGTTGGGCCAGATGGATTTTGAACGCGCCGCCAAAATGTCGGGCGCGCGTTTTGTGTTGTTGACTGGGCAGTTGGCGCGTCTGGAACGCGCATTGGCGGCGTTCATGCTCGACGTGCACACGCTGGAAAACGGCTACACCGAAGTCAACCCGCCCGCGCTGGTGAAAGACACCGCATTGTTCGGCACCGGGCAGTTGCCGAAGTTTGCCGATGATTTGTTTCATACGGTTGATGATTATTGGCTGATCCCCACCGCCGAGGTGCCGCTGACCAACATCGCCGCCGACGAGACGGTGGCCGAGTCCGCGTTGCCCGCGCGCTTTACCGCCAAGACGTGGTGCTTCCGCAGCGAGGCCGGGTCGGCGGGCAAGGATACCCGCGGCATGATCCGCCAGCATCAGTTCACCAAGGTGGAAATGGTGTCTATGGTGAAGCCCGAGGAGTCCGACGCCGAGTTGGAACGCATGACCGAGTGCGCTGAAGGCATCTTGCAGCGCTTGGACCTGCCGTATCGCACCGTGGCTTTGTGTACCGGCGATATGGGCTTCGGCGCGGCCAAGACCTATGACATCGAAGTGTGGCTGCCGGGGCAGAACACGTACCGTGAAATTTCCAGCTGTTCCAACTGTCGCGACTTTCAGGCGCGGCGCATGAACGCACGCTTCAAACGCGCCGACGGCAAAAAGCCGGAGTTCGTGCATACCTTGAACGGTTCCGGCCTTGCGGTCGGGCGCTGTTTGGTGGCGGTGTTGGAAAATTATCAAAATGCTGATGGCAGCATCACCATTCCTAAGGCGTTGTTGCCATACATGGCCGGCCAGGAGGTCATCAGGCCCGATGCGTGATCGCATACCCGACCTTGCCCGCGCGCGGGTGTTGATCTCCAACGATGACGGCGTGAACGCGCCGGGCATCAAGGTCTTGGAACGCGCACTCAAACGCATTGCGGGCGAGGTGTGGGTGGTGGCCCCGGAAAGCGAGCAAAGCGCGGCCAGCCATTCGCTCACCCTGCGCATGCCGTTGCGCATTCGCAAAATCAGTGCCCGCAAATTCGCCATCAACGGCACGCCCACCGATGCGGTGATGTTGGGCGTGCAGCACGTGATGAAAAAGTATCGCCCCGACTTGGTTGTCTCCGGCGTCAATCGCGGCGGAAACTTAGGCGAAGACATAACCTATAGCGGCACCGTGGCGGCGGCCATGGAAGGCACGCTGTTGGGCATTCCTTCGGTGGCGTTTTCGCTGACCTCATCCGATGGTGCGACGGCGCATTGGGCGACGGCGGAAACTTACGTCGAAAAAGTTTTACGGCATTTGGCGGGCGTGTCGTTTCCTCAGGGCGTTTTAGTCAATGTCAACATTCCCAATTGTCCGGTGGGCGAGGTGGTGGGCATCGAAAGCACGCGCCAGGGTCGGCGTAAAATCGGCTGTGAATTGCTGGAAGGGCGCGACCCCAAGGGTAAAGCTTATTTCTGGATCGGCTCGCAGCGCGACGAAGACGTTTCGCGCCCCGGCACCGACTTGGAAGCGGTGGGGCGGGGCGCGGTGTCCGTCGCGCCGATCTCGATGGACCTGCATCACGCGGGCATGGCCAAGCGCCTTAAAGAGGTGTTCCCATGAACGGCGAACTCCGCGATCCACGCGCGATGCAGTTGGTGTTGGAACTGCGCCAGAACGGCATCACCGATGACAAGTTGATCCATGTGATGGAGCGTCTGCCGCGTGATCTGTTTGTGCCTCAGGCCTTTCAGGCGCGGGCGTATGAAAATCTGGCATTGCCGATCGGCTATCATCAGACCGTCAGCCAGCCCCACGTGGTGGCGTTGATGACTCAGTCGTTGGAGCTGAACGATCGCTGCAAGGTGTTGGAGATCGGCACCGGTTCGGGTTATCAAGCCGCCGTGTTGGCGCCGTTGTGTCGGCGGCTGTATACCATCGAGCGCCATAAGGGGCTGCTGGTGGCGGCTGAGGAACGCTTCAAACACCTGCGCATTCCCAACATCACCACGCGCTTCGGCGACGGTTCCAAGGGCTGGCCGGAGCAAGCGCCTTTCGACCGCATTATCGTTACGGCGGCGGCCATCGATATCCCGCCGGTATTGGTGGAGCAGTTGGCCATCGGCGGCATCATGGTGGTGCCCATCGGCGATGATCAGCATGACCAGCGTCTGGTTAAGGTGGTGCGTACCGACGAGGGCACGAAAATCAGCGATCTCGGCTGGGTGCGCTTTGTGCCGTTTGTCGAAGGCGAGGCGCTTGAACATTGAGGAACGGACCATTGATGGACGGGCGTGCTCCAGCCATAATCGTTCCCATGAGCTACGATTGGGCATCCGTGTTTAAAAGGATTGTCGCGCTGGCCGCCGTATTGGCGGTGTCGGCGTGCGGCTGGGCGGAGTTCCCCTCTACACGCTCGGGGCCTCAGACTTCTCACGCGCCTTCGGATATTGACGCCTTCATCAACGCGACCGCAGTAACGGTCGGGCGTGGCGACACTCTTTATTCTATCGCGCGCCGTCATCGCCTGTCGCCGCGCGACATTATCGACGCCAACAATCTGCGCCCGCCTTATGCGCTTAACGTCGGGCAACGGCTTAAACTGCCGCCGGGGCAATTGCATGTGGTGCGCAGCGGGGAGTTTTTGGCGTCCATCGGCAAGCGTTATGGCGTGGATGGATTTTCCATCGCGCGCATCAATGGCATTCGCGCGCCGTATACCATTTACCCCGGACAAAAATTGCGTATTCCCCGCACCACCGCCAACGTGCAGGTGGCCAGTGCGCCGCCGAGTCCTGCGCCTTCGCCGATGACGGCTGAGCCGCCTTCGCAAACGATGACGGTGACGCCGACGCGCCCCGCGCCGACACAGCCCGCCAATAAGGCGGATGTGCCGGAACCGCCCAAGCGTGCGGGCACGTTCGCGTGGCCGGTGCGGGGCAGGGTGATTTCAGCCTATGGACCGAAAGAAAAGGGGCTGCACAACGACGGCATCAACATCGAAGTTCCGCGCGGAACGGAGGTCAAGGCCGCCGAAAACGGCGTGGTCGCGTATGCGGGAAATGAAATTCGCGGTTTCGGTAATTTGCTGTTGCTCAAACACGATGGCGGTTGGGTGACGGCCTATGCCCACAACGACCAATTGCTGGTTAAACGGGGTGATCGTGTGTCGCGCGGTCAGGTGATTTCGAAGGCGGGTTCGACCGGTTCGGTTGCGAGCCCGCAGTTGCATTTTGAACTGCGCAAGGGGTCTGACGCCGTCGACCCGTCCAAGTACATGTGAGGGAAATATCTTGAATATAGATATGCAGGCCGTCCACGAGACCATGCAGCCTAAAATCCGCAAGCGCTGGGCGCGCCTGTTTCGCGCCGCCTATCTCACCATTACGATTGTCGGGGTCGTCGGCGTGATCGCGGTGACGGTGCCGAACCTCCATCGGTTTTTTGAGGGTGTGTTTTGGTTTTGCTTTTCCTTTGCCGCGCTGTTTTTCACCGCCGAATATGCGGCGCGCTTGTATGTGGCACCGTTCGAGCCTGGCCGCGAGCTAAATCCGCATTGGCAGACGCGCGTGATCTATGCCCGTTCGACCATGGGGATGATTGATCTGATCGCTGTCCTGCCCGCCGCCGGCATTGTGATTTTGGGAGCGCATTCCAGCGGGGCTTATCTGTTCGGTATTCTGTGGATACTCAAGCTGCTCCGCTACACCCCCGGTTGGAGCACGCTGTTGCGAGTGTTCCAACAGGCGTGGGAGCCATTGCTCAGCGTGTTCGTCGCTTTCATCATCGTGCTTTTGTCGGCGGGTACGCTTCTTCATGCTCTGGAACAAGATGTGCAGCCGGATAAGTTTGGCTCCATTCCCGACGCCTTGTGGTGGGCCATCGTGACGTTGACCACCACTGGCTACGGCGACGTGACGCCAGTGACATCGCTTGGACGTATGATCAGCGGCGTGGTCATGGTGTGTGGTATTGGGGTGTTCGCCTTGTGGGCCGGTATCCTCGCCAACGCCTTCGCGGGCGAGGTGCGGCGGCGCTCTTTCTTGCGCACCTGGGACATGCTCACCAAGGTACCGCTGTTTCAGAACCTAAGCGCGGAAACCATCGCCGACATTTCTCGGGTGCTCAAGCACCGCGACGTTAGCGACGGCAGCGCGGTCTTCTATCGCGGGGATCGCGGCGACTGCATGTATTTCATCGTTTACGGTGAAATTGAAGTTCAAATGCCAACCGCCCCTCTGGTGCTCAGCGCCGGCGAATTTTTCGGTGAGATGTCTTTAATCACTGGCGCGTGCCGTTCGGCCACGACGAGGGCGACGAAGGAGACCTTGTTACTTGCGTTGGACATCGCCGACTTTCGCGATATAGCCTCGCGTCGGCCCGACCTGTCGCTTGCTGTGCATGAAGAGGCGCGGCGGCGCATGGGACAAGGACAAGCCGAAAGTGGGGAGGGCGGGACGTAACTTCCCGCTTCCTATGCCGAATTCTAAAGGTTTTGCGGGTCCGAGGGCGTGGGTTCAGCGTCTGAGGTTTCGCCCTGATCGTCTAAGTCAGCTTCCGGATTTCGGGAATCCGTTTTTGCGGCTGCGCGCTGGGCCTTTTTTTCGGCTTTCAGGCGGTCGCGTTCTCGGCGTTCAAAATCATAATTGGGTTTTCTGGCCATGGGGTTCCCTCGGCTTTTGTTATGGTGCGGCTAGGGTCGGATCGCACTCTAGGCGGTATATAGAAAAAGAAAGGCCCGCGTGTGCGGGCCTTTCTCAATGCTCTATTTCAGCGGATTAGCCGACGAGCTTCAGGTTCTCGGCGGAAGCTTTGCCGTTCTGACCGGTCTGAAGTTCGTAAGAGACCTTCTGACCTTCATTGAGAGAACCCAAGCCGGCGCGTTCAACGGCCGAAATGTGAACGAATGCATCCTTGGAGCCATCTTCAGGTTCGATAAAACCAAAGCCCTTGGACATGTTGAAAAATTTTACGGTACCAGTCGTCATTGTCGTTTCCTAAACAAGTAGAGTTGTTTCCGGCCTCACAGGTTGTGAAGATCCGGTTAGTCAAACGCTCACATTGTTAGGGGAAAACGAAGCTAATCGGCGTACCGGCTGTTCCAGTAACACAAAACAAATGTAACACGTGTGGACCATAAGGGGTGTAAACGCCCCTAAAGTCAATGAATTACTCTGAACAGCGTGTTTGGCGCACCTGAAATCTAGCGTGACGGTTGCGTTTGATGCAGGTCGTAAAGGGGGGATTGGCGAACGCAAACAGGCCATTAGGTAAAAAAAGGAGACGATGCGGCTTAAGACAGGCTTTTACCCTGTTTGCCGGCCAAATCTTGGATGAATTGCCATGCTACGCGGCCCGAACGCGCTCCGCGGGTCATCGACCACTCGAGCGCTTGGGCACGGATGTCGGGGACGTTTAGGCCGTAATGCTGGGCGTAGTTTTCCACGATTTGGAAATAGGTTTCCTGATCTAGGTTGTGAAAACCCAGCCACAAACCGAAACGATCCGATAACGAGACTTTTTCTTCTACCGCTTCGCCGGGGTTGATGGCGGTCGAGCGTTCGTTGTCGATCATATCGCGCGCCATCAGATGGCGTCGGTTGGAGGTGGCGTAGAACAGAACGTTTTCCGGTCGTCCTTCGATGCCGCCTTCGAGTACGGCCTTGAGCGATTTGTACGATGCGTCATCGGGATCGAACGAAAGATCATCGCAAAACAGTACACAACGCCGCGCCGTATCTTTGAGGATGTCGAGCAGTCGGGGCAGGGTCGGAATGTCTTCACGGTGGATTTCCACCAGCACCAACGCGCCGGGGGATCGGGCATTGATTTTGGCATGCACCGCTTTAACCAGCGAACTTTTGCCGGTGCCCCGCGCTCCCCACAGCAACGCGTTATTGGCGGCGCAACCCGCCGCGAATTGGTGGGTGTTGGCGAGCAGGATCTCGGCTTGGCGTTCAATGCCCTTGAGCAGATTGAACTCGACACGATTGACGCGGGGCACGGGGATAAGCTTTTCGCCCGCTGCCTGCCAGACAAATGCGTCGGCGGCACCTAGGTTATGGCCGTCGCCGTGTTTAGGCGCCAAGCGCTCCAGCGCGCTTGCGATGCGTTCCAAAAGAGGTGTTAAATCCTGATCTGCCATGATTTTGGACGGTAAAGGGGCAAGATGGGGTCGTCAATGCGCCTTTAAGCCATTCTTGGTCATAAAAAGGTCATTGTACATTTGCATCTTCGCGCTCAGAGGCTATATTCCGCCTGTCTTTGAACTTGCTGGCCCTAGGGAATATCCTGGGGGCCCTGAGGAGAGTACCCATGTTGATTTCGCCTGCCTATGCCCAAACCGCTGCCGGTGCTGCCTCCGGCGGGGACCTCGTCACCCAGCTGTTGCCGTTGCTGTTGATCTTCGTGGTTTTTTACTTCCTGTTGATCCGCCCTCAGCAGAAAAAGATGAAAATGCATAAGGAAATGCTCAGCACCATTCGTCGCGGGGATCGTATCGTCACGGGCGGCGGCATTTTTGGCGTTGTCACCAAAGTGGTCAACGATGGTGAACTGCAAGTCGAAATCGCTGACGGCGTAAAGGTGCGCGTGGATCGCGCCATGGTGTCGGGCGTGGTTGCCAAAACCGAACCCGCCGACAAAGCGGACAAGCCCGATGACGGTGACGCCAAAACCGATGACAGTGGCGAAGACAAAGGCGCCAAGGGTGCCGTCAGTGGCCTGAAGAAGCTGTTGGGCAACTGAGTCTCTCCCTTCACTAAGGCCTAAGGATAGCCGAATGCTCAAATTTGAAACCTGGAAGGTGGCCCTGATTGCGGGGCTGTGCGCGTTGGGTATTTTGTTCGTCGCGCCGAACCTTTTGGATCGCTCAAGCGCGGAAAACCTGCCTGACTTCCTGCCCAAGCAGAAGATCAACTTAGGCCTCGATTTGCAGGGCGGCTCGCACCTGTTGCTCGAAGTCGAGGTGAACGTGGTGATCAAGGAGCGCCTTGAAGCGCTGGTGGATTCCATTCGCACCGAACTCAGGCAGGTCCGTATCGGTTATACCGGCCTCGGGCTGAGTGGCAATGCCGTAAGCGTGACCATTCGTGACGTGAACCAAGTGGAACAGGCTTATGAGTTGATCCGTAAGCTGGACACCGGGTTTGAGATCGCGCGTGGCAATAACGGCCTGATTACCATGACCATGACCGAGCAGGCGTTGATTGAGCGGCGTACGGCAGCTGTCGAACAAAGCATCGAGATCGTGCGCCGCCGTATCGATGAAACCGGCGTGCGCGAACCCACCATTGTGCGTCAGGGTGATGATCGCATTTTAGTGCAGGTGCCGGGTTTGGATAGTCCTGAGCGTTTGAAGCGGTTGCTGGGCAAGACCGCGAAGTTGTCGTTCCATTTGTTGGATGACAAGGCCTCGATGGCCGAAGCCCTGGCCGGACGTGTGCCGCCGGGAACGGTTTTTCTTCCGGCGCAAAATGAAATCGACGTTATGGGCCAGCCGCGCATGTACTTGGTGCAAAAGCGCATCATGGTGAGCGGTGATACGCTGGTTGACGCGCAGCCCGGATTTGATTCGGCGAACAATCAACCCATCGTGAATTTCCGTTTTGATGTGGTTGGTGCGAAGCGTTTTGGCGATGTCACCAAACAGAACGTCAATAAACCATTCGCCATTGTGCTCGACGGCAAGGTGATCTCTGCCCCTGTGATCAGGGAGCCAATCTTAGGCGGTTCGGGGCAGATCAGCGGCAGTTTCTCGGTGGCGGAAGCCAACGATTTGTCGTTGTTGCTGCGCGCTGGCGCGTTGCCTGCACCTTTGACAATCCTCGAGGAACGTTCGGTTGGCCCCGGTTTGGGCGCGGACTCGATCGAAGCGGGTAGGCTCGCCGCCATCGTTGGGTTCCTGGCCGTGGTGATCTTCATGGCGGCATATTACGGGTTGCTTGGCGTGTTTGCGGATGTGGCCCTGATTTTCAACATGGTGTTTATCATCGCGTTAATGTCTTTGTTCGGCGCTACGCTGACCCTGCCCGGCATCGCGGGCATCGTGCTCACCATGGGTATGGCGGTAGACGCCAATGTGCTGATCTTCGAGCGCGTGCGTGAGGAATACAAAGCGGGCCGCGGCGTTATGTCCTCTTTGGATGCGGGTTTCGCCAGGGCGCTTAGCGCCATCGTCGACGGCAACGTGACGACGTTGTTCGCGGCACTGCTGCTTTATCAATTCGGTTCCGGTCCGGTGCGTGGCTTCGCCGTGACGCTGGCCATCGGCATCGTTACCTCCATGTTCTCCGCCGTTATGCTGACGCGTCTGATCGTGGCGACGTGGGCGCGCCGGAAACGCCCGTCTAGCTTGAATCTGTGAACGGGAGGAACCCTGTCATGCGCTTACTCAAACTTATGCCAGATCATCCGAAGTTCAATTTCATCGGTTATCGCCTCGCGTTTTTCTCCGTGTCGGTGTTTTTAGTGTTGGCGTCTTTTGTTTTAGTCTTTTCTAAAGGCTTGAATTTCGGCATCGACTTCACCGGCGGCATCATGATCGAAGTGAAAATGCCTGAACCGGGGCAGATCGGCGTGATGCGCGACAAATTGGCAGGCCTCGACCTAGGCTCTTACGAGTTGCAGGAGTTCGGCGCGCCTGATGATATCTTGATCCGCATTCAGCCTCAGGATGGGGGTGAGGCCGCGCAGGTGGCTGCCGTTGAATCCGTTAAGGCCGCCTTGGGCGAAGGCGTTGAATATCGCCGCACCGAACTGGTGGGACCTAAGGTGTCGGGCGATCTGTTGATGGACGGCATTTACGCCACGGTGGCGGCCATGCTGTCGATCATGGTCTACGTGTGGTTCCGCTTTGAGTGGCAGTTTGGTGTGGCGGGGCTGGTGGCGTTAAGCCACGACGTGATCGCCACGATCGGGGTGTTCTCGCTGATCCAGCATGAATTCAATCTCACCACGGTGGCGGCGCTGCTGACCATTGCCGGTTATTCCATTAATGACACGGTGGTGGTGTTCGACCGAGTGCGTGAAAATTTGCGCAAATACAAAACTATGCCGTTGCCCGATTTATTTAATCTGAGTGTCAACGAAACGTTGTCACGAACCTCGATGACGGCGTTGACCACGCTGCTGGCGTTGGCGGCGCTCTATATTTTCGGCGGTGAGATCATTCGCGACTTTGCCTTCGCCATGATCTGGGGCTTGTTTGTCGGCACCTATTCGTCGGTGTGCGTGGCGACGCCGATGCTGCTGTACATGAGCATCCGCCGCAACGCTCAAGCCGAAGATGACGAGACCGTCGAGAAGACCTCTTGAGCTGAGGAGGAGGCCGTGTCCCTAGACGTTACCCCGAAAGTTCCGCCCGGTCGCCAAATCGTACAGGCGTATGGCGAGGGCGGCTTTCGCGTGACGGGGCAGGCCTATGACGGCTCCGTTCTTATTTTTCTGGACCATACCCAGGCGTGGTCGGGCGAATTGACGATAGACGGCTTGCAGGCCGTGATCGAGGCTCAGGATCGCCCGGAAATTTTGGTGGTCGGCTGCGGCCTTGAGTTTACCTTGCCGCCGGAAGCGCTACGCCAGGCTCTGAAAACCCATGGCATCGTGCTGGAATGGATGGATAGCGCCGCCGCATGCCGCACCTACAACGTGCTGGCGATTGAAGAACGTTCCGTTGCCGCGGCATTGGTCGCGGTGGCATGAAGCGCCTGGGCATTCTGTTGGGCACCCTTCATCAGATCATGGATTAAGTCGACAGTGGGCTACCGTGCCAAAGCCATTGATCTTTTTTGGCTTTATATGTTAGTAATTAAGCACATACTTGTTTTTTGATGGTGGGGTGAGGCATGGATGGGCAGGTGACGAAACGCAAAAGCCACGAGGAACGCCGGGTGGAAATCGCCCAGACTGCCTTAAAGCTGGCGGCAGAGGTCGGCGCGAGTAACGTTTCGGCTCAGGCCATTGCGGATGCCATGGGCGTCTCTCAGGCGACCGTGTTTCGCCATTTTGCCACCCGTGACGCCGTATTTCGTGAGGCCATCGCTGAAATCCGTCGCTCTGTTCATGCCGCGCTGGGGCCGATTTTTGAAGACAAAACCACCTCGGCGGCTGAGCGCCTGAAACGCCTGGCCGTGGCGCATCTGGGCTTCGTTCAGGACAACCGGGGCATTCCGGCGCTGCTGTTTTCCGATGGTTTGCACGCGGGCGATGCAACGCTGAAGGCCGATGTGCGTGAGTTGATGAAGTCCTTTGCGGGCCGGGTGGCGGCGCTGGTGATGGAAGGCGTTAAAGACGGCTCTATTGACGTCGGCGTGGACCCTGCTTTGATCGGTCAGGCCTTTGTCACCTTGGTGCAGGGGGCCGCGCTGCGGTGGATGCTGTTCGATCGCAGCTTCGATTTAAAATCCCAAGCCGACGTGATCTGGGCGTTGGTCAAGCCTGCGTTATCCGCTCAAAACAATTCCACCCCATTGAAATAGGATATTACCATGAACGCTAAAACCCTCGCCATCGTCGCTCTCTTGTTGTGGGTCGCCTCCGCCGCTTTTGTCGGTTTCAAATTCATAACAGGATCGACGGTTATCGCAGAAGACGGACGCGAGGCCATTCAATTGACTACCGACGAGCGCAATCTCGTTTTGGGTGAAATGCGCGCCCTGCTGGCGGCTGTTCAGGAAATCATCGCTGCGGTTAATGCTGGCGATATGAATGCGGTGAAGGAAAGCGCGCACCGCGTCGGCATGGCCGAGGCGGGCGCTGCCCCGGCGGGATTGGTGCTGAAATTGCCTATGGCATTCAAAACGTTAGGCTTTTCAACCCATGAGGGGTTCGACGAAGTGGCGCTTGCCGCCGAAATCGGCGCCGAAGCGGTGCTGGCAGGTTTAGAAACGAACCTTGCTAAATGCGTTGCCTGTCATGCGGCTTACCGCCTGAACGAGTGACGCCGTTCGCTTGAAATAAAAAAAAGCCCGGTGGGATGAACCGCCGGGCTTTTTTTATTGTACGGGGTGAAGGTTTAGCCCTTCAAATTGGCGTTGGCGAAATCCCAGTTGACCAAGTGGGTCAGGAACGCTTCCAGAAAATCCGGGCGGCGGTTCTGATAATCCAAGTAATAGGCGTGTTCCCAAACGTCGCAGGTGAGGATCGGGGTATAACCGTTGGTCAGTGGGCATTCCGCATTCGGCGTCTTGAGAACTTCAAGCTTACCGCCTTTGGCGGCCAGCCAAGCCCAGCCGCTGCCGAATTGGGTCATGCCAGCGGTCTTGAAGGCTTCCTTGAATTTATCATAATCGCCGAAAGCGGCGTTGATGGCGTCGGCAATGGCGCCGGTCGGTTTGCCGCCGCCTTTGGGTTTCATGGAGTTCCAAAAAAAGGTGTGGTTCCACACCTGGGCGGCATTGTTGAAGATGCCCGCCTTGGCCGCATTGCCTGCGGTGGCCTTCATGATGTCTTCGAGGCTCATGGCCGCCATGTCGGTATCGGCGGTCAGGTTGTTCAAGTTCACCACATAGGTGTTGTGATGCTTGCCGTGGTGAAAATCGAAGGTGTTGGCCGAAATATGCGGCTCTAACGCGGTTTTAGCGTAGGGAAGGGCGGGAAGTTCAAAAGCCATTGGGGACCTCATCGTGTTTTGAGTGTTTGAAACGTTCTAAACGAATGTCCAAAACATAGTGTTTCTCTCAGGGATTTCAATTGGAGATTTACATTCCCTTTTGGGCGTAAACTCTCCCAATTTCGACGAAATATAGGGTATGAGTGAGGCCATGAAGCATCTTGACCCGGAAATCTTGCGCTTGGCCCGCACGCGCCGTGGCCCTTATCTGGCGGCCTTGAGCGCGCCCAAGGGCAGTCATGCCGGGCTGTTGGCGGTGCTGGCGTTGGATGCTGAACTGGCGCGCACCATTCAGTCGGTTTCCGAGCCGATGCTGGGGCGCATCCGTCTGCAATGGTGGATGGATGTGATGCCCGGCGTGGTTGGCGGCAGGCCGCCATCGCACCCGGTCGCCCAGGCGTTGGCTCCCTTGAGGCTGGATATGACAGCCCTGCGCGGCTTGGTCGAGGCGCGCAACTTTGACTTGGATGATGGGGCGGCGGATGTGGCGCAGCATGTGGATCATGCGCGCCGTAGCGGCGGAGTGTTGGCCGATTTGTTGTTGAGCGTTTTGGGTGTCACGGATGCGGCGGTCCGTCAGGCCGCACAGGATGTCGTTTCGTCTTGGGTTGTGGCGGAAGTGTTGAGAGAGGGGCTTCGTTTAGCTTCAAACGAGGACGCTGCTGCATTGTGCGCCCATGCTCAAGGATGGGTGGCCGGGGCGCGTGCCCGTGTGATGTCGCCGGAGGTCAGTAAAACTCAGCGCCGCGCCGCATTGCCGGTGCTGTTGCTGGCGCGAGCGGCGGAACGTAGGCTCGGCAATATTCATGACCCTTTGGGGGCGGTGGCGGTGCTCGGTGTATGGTGGGGCAGCATCGCGGGTCGTTTCTGATTTACCATACAGACTCAGGCGTTTTGGGCGCCAAGTTTATTTCTCCGTCATCCTTCAACACCATCAATTCCAACTGTGACAATAGGGGAAAAATTTCGCCCGCGTGTTCGCGATAGAGCAAGACCGCGCCGCGTCGGGTATCGGGAAAACCGCTGCGCGCATCGTCGAATTGGCGAATTTCCAACGTTACGATGGAATCGGTTCCGGCTTCGCGGCTGTGCCACATGTAGGTTGCATTGTCGCGCCGGGGCTGGGCCAGAGGTGCGATCGCGCGGTCAATTTTTTCTGTCGGCTGGCCAAAACGCGAGATGTAATAATTCACCACTTTGGCAAATGAGCCGGTGTTGAATAGGGCGTGGAAGTTGCTCGCGCGCCCAGCGTCATAACGCGAAATGCTGCGCGTGCCTTGGTACATGATGGTATCGACTAAGAAGTCTTCTTCCAGTTCAAACGGCCAACTTACTTTGTCGACGCAGAATACCGTTTCCGGTCCGCCCTTTTTTAGGCAGGGTTTGTGAATGGTTTCTTGTTCCATCAGTTTCAAGCGTTCTTCGCCGACCTCTTGGCCGATGACCGCCTCTGCACCTAGCGTCAACACGACGCCGTCCAGAGGTTTCCCGGTGGGGTTGATTTCGCTCAATGCCGGAATCTGCCCAGCCTGGGCGGCGTTTTCCACTTCCTTGACGTCCCAGCCGTCTTGTTTCGACGCCACTTTTTCGCCGACGCCTTCTAGCAGACCGGCCAATTCGTCAACTTCACCTTCTTTAGGGGGCACGGGCGTGGCGAAGGGGTCTGCCGGCGCAATGGGACCGCTCGTGTCGGGTGCTGGCGCTGCGAAGGGATCTCCTGCGCTTTCCGCAGGCGTCGCGAAAGGATCAATGACGCCACCGGTGGGTTTATCCCTAGGAAGCGAGGGTTTATTCGTTTTAAGGGTTGGAACGTCCTTCGGCTCACCGATGCCTTCGAGAACGCTCGCGACACTGTCGGGCTTGCCGCCCGATGGAGGCGTGGCGAAGGGGTCGCTCGGTGCCGATGGGCTGGCGAATGGATCGGCCTCGGCAACTTGATCGCCGGTGGTGGCGGGTTCGGATGTAGGTTTGTCAGGGCTTTTCATGCCGAGCAAAGCGAGAATATCGGGGTCCACCCCGCCATTGAACGGAAGGTCCGTGTCGAGGACATTGGCAATGGTGGTTTTGCTTGCACTGCTTTTTCCGGGCGGACTGCTTGTCGCAGGCTTATTGTCCTTTGCTGTGACATCCGCAACTTCAAGGTCTCCAAAAGCATCTTTGCTAGAGACTTCAGGGCTTTGCGTTGTCGGGGCTCCAGGCGAAGTGACACGGTAAGGCGGTAATGCGGGGGTTTCATACGGAACACCCTCTGACGCGGCGGCGTCTGCGGGAATTTCCGGCGCAGGGGGAAGTTCTCGCGCCAATTCCTCGGGCGATATCGGTACTGCCGGTCCCTTGATGAGGGCATCGCCCATTGCCGCGTCGATCTCTTTGAGCTGTTTGTTGAGCTCTTCGTCCGTCAACGTGTCTTGTTCTTTAGTGGTGAGGCTGGTGTCCCGACGCACAATGCCCGTGGTATTGGGTGGCTTGAAAAAGTCGGTAAATGTGGAAAAGAAAGATTTTGTCGCAGATGGCTTGGTCGGAGTGTCGGCCAGCGAATCTGCCGGAGTGGAAGCGGGGGTATCTGTCTTAGCGGGCGCATCGGCGGCTTGAGGCTTTTCCAGTGTGGCTACTTCGGTCGTGGTCTTTTCGGGGACGACGGTCGGCTCGCGCACATCGCCGATGACGGGCAAGCCGTCGCTGGCGCGTGGGGCGTCGAAAGGATTGGGCGTGCCAGCGGGAATTTCAGGAGCCGGTGGGACAGCGGCGGCGGGAGACTGCGGCGCGGGTGAAACTCCCTGCTTGGCGCGTTGGTCCTGAGCTAGTTGTTGGAGCGATGGCGCGGGTTTGGCGGGTTTCCCCTGGGCATCAATCTGGTTGCGTACCGAAATCAGGTAATGTGCGATGTCGAAATAGCCGCGCTCGATTGCCAGATCAACAGCCTGCATGCCGTTAATTTGGCGCGCCGTGATGTCCGCACCGCCATTGACGGCAGCCTGTACGCCGGGCAGATCGTTTTTTTCTACAGCCAAAAACAAAACCTGAGTGGCGCGGTCAAGCTGTTGTGCATGGGCGACGGCAATCCATGTCGGGTGCCCTAAAATGGAAAATGCCGAAAAAGAAAGAGGAGACAGCGAAAAGGGGGATGCAGACAGCAGTACACCCGCGCACAGCGCGGTTATCAGACGCTGGCGGGGGATTGTGGTCTTAAAGGCGTATCTTTTGCGGGGCATTTGTCCCGATTATCGTCCAAATTCATACATTAGCACATGCGCATAAATCCTATGTCGGAATCGCGTAATCTGCTATACCATGCCTAACACATAAATAGCACCAAAATGGGGCAAGGCGGGAGAGCTTCTAACATGTTCAACATCCTGAAAACGACTGTAGTTTCCACAACTTTTCTGATGGCCAGCATAGTTTTTGTCCATGCGGAAGATGTCGCTATTAAAGCTTCAAGCGGTTTGGCGCTGCATGCCAATTTGGAACTGGCCGACGGCAAAACCATGGCCGATGGCGTGGTGTTGTTGACCCATGGCACGTTGGCGCACAATAAAATGGAAATTATCGTGGCGCTGCAGGATGCGCTCAAACAACGCGGCATCAGTTCGCTGGCGCCGACGTTGAGTTTAGGCGTGAGCGATCGCAAGGGGATGTATGATTGCGCTGTGCCCAGCACCCACAAACATTCGGATGCATTTGTTGAGATTGGCGAGTGGCTGAACTGGGCGAAGGAAAAGGGTGCTGCGAATATCGTACTGGCCGGACATTCGCGGGGTGGCAATCAGACCGCTTGGTTTGCCGCGCGCGAACCGGATGCGGCCGTGTCCAAGGTGGTGCTCATTGCCCCTGCCACCTACGATGCAGCCAAAGAATCTCGGGGCTTTGAGAAAAATCACAAACGCGCCCTTAAGGACGCCATGGCCGAGGCTAAGGCGTTGGTTGATGCAGGCAAGGGCGATACGGTGCTGAAGGGCATGGGGGTGTTGTACTGTCCCGGTGCGGACGTAACGGCGGCAAGTTTTGTCAGTTACTACCAGGTGGACGAACGGATGCACACGCCGAACCTGATGGGCACGATCGGCAAACCCACGCTGGTGATTGCGGGTACCGAGGACACCGTGGTCGAAGGGTTGATCGACGCGACCAAACCCTTGGCTGAAGCGGGCACCGTTGAACTTGTGGTGATCGACGGCGCCGACCACTTTTTCCGCGACTTGTTCGCCGAGGATGTGGCCGACGCAATCGAGGCATTTATCGCACAGTAGGCTCTGAGCTTGGTTAAACGGTTGAGTTCCTTAGTTGTTTCGAATGCCAGCCAGGAACTTGTCGACTTCGCCACGCAGGATTTCGGACTGTTGGCTCAGTTCGCTGGCGGCGGACAACATCTGATGGGCTGATTGGCCCGTTTCCGCAGCACCCTGGTTGACGTTCGAAATATTCGCCGTTACCTCGTGAGTTCCTGTTGCGGCTTGTTCGACGTTGCGGGCAATTTCCTGGGTCGCGGCACCTTGCTCCTCGACCGCCGCGGCGATGGCGGAGGCGATCTCGTTCATTTGGCCGATGGTGCCGCCAATGGAGCCGATCGCTTGCACCGCGTCCTGAGTTGCATTTTGAATGCCGCCGATCTGCGCCGAAATTTCTTCGGTTGCGCGCGCGGTTTGGTTGGCCAGATTTTTCACTTCCGACGCCACAACGGCGAAGCCTTTGCCGGCGTCGCCGGCGCGCGCCGCTTCGATGGTAGCGTTGAGCGCCAGCAGGTTGGTCTGGTCGGCGATGTCGGTAATCAAGGCCACCACTTCGCCGATTTTTTGCGCCGCTGTGGCTAGGCCCTGAACTTTATGGTTGGCACCATCAACTTCGGCAACTGCAGCGCCCGCGATCCGCGTGGACTGGGCCACTTGACGGGATATTTCGGAAATCGAGCTGGAGAGTTCCTCTGCTGCACTGGCTACGGTTTGCACATTGGTCGAGGCTTCTTCCGCCGCGGCTGCCGCCGCTGCGGATTGTTCGGAGGTTAGGGTTGCTGTTTCCGTTACCGCTTCTGCCGAACACTGCATTTCGGTCGAAGCGCTGGATACTGAATTGACCACGCCACCAATACGGGTCTCGAAGTCGTCGGCCATTTTCAGCATCATTTGGCGTTTTTCTTCTTCCGCCTTGTGCTTGTGGCGTTCGGCATCGGCTTCGATTTCTTTAGTGCGAATGGCGTTGTTTTTAAACATCTGCACCGCTTCGGCCATTTCGCCGACTTCATTTTTTCGCCCGAGTGCTGGAACTTCGATCTGCAGATCACCGTTCGCCAATTGGCTCATGGCGCCGGTCATCAAGGCAACCGGCCGAGTAATGCCGCGTACGATGAACATCACGAAAACCAACGTGATGGCCAAAAGAGACAGGGATACGATCAATATCGTCGTAAAAGCCGCTTCGGCGGCACTTTGGATGTTGGAAACCAAGCTCACCAAGTCTTCTGAAAGTTTGTCTTCTACGACTTTGAGAAGTTTGATCCGGGCGGTTGCGGTGTCGGTCCATTGTTTTGAGGTAATGCCCTGCAGATCGAATTCCGCCTGTGAGCTGGCGATGGCGACGACGCGCATGCGGGCGATTTCATCAACTGCATTGCCGACCAGGGTGTTTTCTAGGAATTCCTTTTGTTTGTCGGTTGCATTGATCGCAAAAGTTTTCAGCAGCGTTTCTTGTTGCGCGACAAGTTCAGTGAAATTTTTGAGAACGAGAAACACAAATTTGTTAGAGTTAAATCCCGCACTACCTAAATCACGTTCACGTGCAGCGAGTTCTTTGCTCTGCAAAAAGCTGGTATAAGCCTCAATGGCGGTGGTGACTTTGGCATCTGAACTTAGAACCGTCATTTCTTCGACGATGGACAATAGGCTGGCAATGGTGTCGGTGTAATATTTCGACATATTAAGCACCGTCGCGCGCTTTTTTAAGGTCTTGTCCCGAATGGTTTGAATCTCGCTCAGGGCCTCGATGGCGACGTTCATTCTTTCAACCAGCAGGTTGCTGACGCCTGGCTCTAGTTTCAACAGAGCTTCTGATGCGGGCGCGTCTGGTGCTTCTGGGGCAGTTTTTGACGCTTCCGGAGCAGGTGCCGGGTCGGTGGCGGTATCGGCCTCAATTTTAGCGGTGTTGAATACGCTGGCATCATAGCCGTGCAGCGCGGCGATCAGTGCTTCACTTTTGGCGTTGGTGATGGGGAATTGCTCGGGCAGTTCTTTGGCGAATTCTTTTCCCTTGGTGCCGATGAAAATGGCGGCGGTTCCGCGTTCCACCTGCAGCTCGTGAATCATGCCGCTGATGACGGGCGCCAGCCGCGCAAGGTCGTTCAGACCTTCCATTTCTGCGGCAGTTTGTTGTTTGTCCCATACCAAGGTGCCTGCAAAGGCAATGAGGCCAACAATGGGTAACAATAGTGAAAGAGCAATACTCGTTCTGATTTTCAAGTTTTTCATTTTATCATCCGACCTTTTGTTAAAGGAAGGGATAGCAAACGAACACCCTGCCTTTTCATGATTGAAAGACCGTGTGCATATTATGGGTATTCGTTATATAATTTGCATAACCGCCACGCGTTTCCCCCGCCGCAGTTATTCCCCGACATTATTAGTACCTACTTTTGGGGCGATGTCTACTTTTGGGTGCGCAGGCTATTTGTTCTCGGCGCGTTTCACCGCTTCGCGCGCGCCGACACGTTCGGCCCAGGCTTGCAGCCTGGGGTAATCGTTGGGGGGAATGCCGGTGAATTCTTCCAAGATCGGCAGCCACGGATAGACAATCATGTCGGCGATGGAATATTCGCCGGCAAGATAATCGCGTCCGGAAAGTCCAAGCGCGCCCTGTAATGCCCCAAGCGCGCGTCGTACATTGGCGCGGGCATGTCCGGCGGCGTAAGGGTGAGCATCTTCGACCTGTAAAGTGTAATGATAGATTTCGAGCATTGCAGGCGTCAGGCTGGCGGCTTCGAACATCAGCCACTTGATCACTTCCGCACGCTTGCCAGGCTGGTTGGGCGGCGGTAGGAAGCGGCCTGTTTTTTCCGCCAAATAAACCATGATCGCCGAAGATTCAAACAGCGCCGCGTCGGTATCTGAATCAAAAAGGGCTGGCACCTGACCCGTCGGGCTGGCCCTGTAGAACTGCTCATAGTCGGCGGTGCCTTCAATCAATGTGTGGTCGTTGACTTGGACGTAGGCGAGATCCATTTCCGCCAGCGCGATTTGCACCTTGAGCACGCTTTGGCTGGGGTGGGCGAACAGCTTGATCATGCTCCGGTGTCCTTTATCCACTGTTCCAAATCCTTCAACGCGCGGGCGCACACGGCGGCCTTGCGGGCTTTTTTGCGATCGCCACGCTTTAAGCGTTTGCCGCGCAATTCGGGCGGGCGATCATCAATGTCGGCCAGCGGAAATAGGCCGAAGTTGATGTTCATGGGCTGGAAGGTTTCGGCCTCGGCTCCACCGGTGACGTGGCCCAGCAGTGCGCCCAATGCGGTGGTGACGGGGGGCGGGGTCGTGTCTTGGCCCAGCCGTTCGCGTGCGGCGAAGCGCCCGGCCAGTAGGCCGATGGCAGTGCTTTCGACATAACCTTCGCAGCCCGTGATCTGTCCCGCGAAGCGTAAGCCCGGACGGGATTTGAGCTGTAGGGTTTGATCCAGCAGCTCGGGGCTTTTGATGAAGGTGTTGCGGTGCAGTCCGCCAAGGCGCGCGAACTCGGCGTTTTCCAGCCCCGGAATGGTGCGGAAGATGCGCGTTTGTTCGCCGTATGCGAGTTTGGTTTGAAATCCCACCATGTTCCACAGCGTGCCCAGTTTATTGTCTTGGCGTAACTGCACGATGGCGTAGGCGCGTTTTTCCGGTGCATTGGGGTTGGTGAGGCCCACCGGCTTCATCGGCCCGAAGGTCAGCGTTTCGGCCCCGCGTTCGGCCATCACCTCGATGGGCAGGCAACCTTCGAAATAGGGAGTGTCGATTTCCCATTCCTTGAAGGTGGTTTTTTCGGCAGCCAGCAGTGCTTCGATGAAGGCGTGATATTGCGCCTCGTCCATGGCGCAGTTGATGTAGTCCTTGCCATCGCCTTTGTCGTAACGCGATTGGTACCAAGCCTTGGAAAAATCGATGCTGTCTTTGTAGACGATGGGCGCGATGGCATCGAAGAACGCCATTTGATCGGCCCCCGTTAAACTGCGGATCGATTGGCTTAGCGCATCCGATGTCAACGGTCCGGTGGCGACGATGACGGCATTGCCGTCGAGGGTTCTGAGGTCGGTGATTTCTTCGCGTTTGATCAAAATTAGGGGATGACCCGTCAGCGCCTTTTCCACCGATGCGGAAAAGCCGTCGCGATCGACCGCCAGCGCGCCGCCAGCGGGAACGCGGTTCTGTGTTGCCGCCGTCATGATCAGGGAGCCTAGGCGCCGCAATTCTTCGTGCAACAGCCCTACCGCATTGGCGGTATGGTCATCGGCGCGAAACGAGTTGGAGCATACCAACTCCGCCAAGCCGCCGGTCTGGTGTGCGGGAGTGGATCGGGTGGGGCGCATTTCGTGCAGCACTACGGGGATGGAAGCGTTGGCCAGTTGCCACGCGGCTTCCGAACCGGCAAGCCCGCCGCCGATGACATGAATGGGTTCTGGGGAAATGTTGTCCATGATCGAAGTCATAATCCCAAGGTGCTTGCGTGGCAACTGCGATCCGCGCAACACCTTGACAGAGCAGGGGGCGAGCGCTACCTCTCCGCCATCTTAACGTTTGCAGGAGTTTTTGCCGTGGATCCGCAGTTTAAGTCCGACATTCTCATCGCGATGGCCATTGGCTTTGTTCTCATGATGATTTTGCGCTATTTGCCGCGGATTCAGGCCAAAATGATGGGTGTGCCCTTCATCAATGCCGAAACCGCCAAACGCATGATTGATGGGGCTGGTGAAGTGTTGGTGTTGGACGTGCGCACGCCCGGTGAATTCACCGGCGATTTGGGGCACATTCAGGGGGCCTTGAACCTGGATTCCCAAAAACTGCAAGAAAAACTGGGTCAGTTGGGTGATGCCCTGGAGCCTTATAAGGACCAGCCCATCTTGATCACGTGCCGGACCCATAACCGTTCGCCCAAAGCCGCCCGTATTTTGTTTCAAAACGGCTTTAAGAAGCTGTCGATCATCGAAGGCGGCATGATGGCGTGGAACCGGGCGGAATATCCGGTCGATAAGGCTTAAGGTCGCGGAGTTAAATAAAAACCTGTCGCTGCGTAAGGCGGTGCGTGCCGCCGATGGCGGGCGCGTGGGCGTCAAGTTTTTTACGCAAGATGGCCAGATTGACGGGATGGGGCTTGGCGCGGGTGCGCGCAAGCATTTTGTGCAGGAAGCAAACGCACTTTTCTGCTGATAATACGCTCATGTTTACGCATTTGTTATTGGCGCAATAAAAACAGTCGCTACGGTCGCACATCATTTTCGTCATGTCCCAAATTATGCCCGCAAATGGCTACAAATTTGCGGTGCTTTCGTTACAATTTTTATTCAATTTCGGGACGTTCGGCTGTGACGGACGTCACATCCGCCATCTGGACTAGATGAAAACCGTTAAATTATAATGGGTTAATCTGTTCAGCTCTCGTCATCTTCACGCTGAATGTATTCGCGAAATTGGGTGTCCGACGCCACGATATGGCGCAGCACCCAAACCTGAACCAAGCTGACGAGGCCTTTCCAGTCCTCTATTCCTTCGCCCCGCATGACGCTTTCGGTCATGCTGGACATTTCCTCACGCAGATCGTCGTGTTCCTTGGTATGGCGTATCAAGGCGGGATAACCGATGTTGCGCATGATGCGTTCTTCGTAAGCGAAATGTGCGACCGTGTGTTCTACCAAATCTTGGAAAGCGGCCTGTTTGTCGGCCAGCGAAACGTTCATATCGCTTAAAACGGAGAGCAGATTTTGCGATAAAAACAGCAATTCCTGGTGCTGGCTATCAAGGGAAACAATGTCCGTGGAAAACTTATCCGACCACTCGAGGCTTTTATCGTTCATTTGAAGTCTCCCTCCTGGTCGCCAGAGGAACACGCGACTAACCCTGCGTGTCCGAGGGGTTTAAACTCCTCGCCTTAATTATACGCCCGTCAGCTTAATGCGCCAAAATAACTTATTGAAAAGTAGAGTGTTTTGGTTGGTATTTGGCCTTTTTCGGCTTCCCTTTGCAGGTGTCGGTGATATGCTCCGGGGCCGGTGGAGAAGAACAATGGTGGGTCTTGAAGTTAACCCGAAAGGCAATCTGGAGTTGGAACTCAAGTTCGAACTCAGCATGCGCGATGTGCGCAAGTTAATTGCTTTTCCCGCCATTAAAGCCATGCAGGGCGAGCCGCTCACACGTCAGACTTTGCGCGCCATTTATTTTGATACGCCCGACTTGAAACTTTCCAAGCGCGGCGTGAGCCTGCGCGTGCGTCAGGAAAATCGTCGTTATGTGCAATGCGTGAAAAGCGACCTGGGCGCAGATACGGATCTGCACGCGACGGGTGGGTTTACCCGCAGTGAATGGGAGTGGCCCGTTCGAAGTGCTGCGCTGGATTTGGATACGCTTAAATCCGGCAAAGCGTTGAAGGCGGTGTTCAAGGGCGTTAACGTCAGCAAGCTACATCCGGTTTTTTCCACCGATATTCGCCGCCAGACCCGCATGCTGGTGACGCCCGGCGGCGCGCGCATCAAATGCGACATCGACCAAGGCCGCATCTTTTCGGAGGAGCAAGAAATCCCAATCGTTGAATTGGAATTGGAGTTGATGTCCGGCGACGTCGGTGAGTTGCTGTTGCTGGCGCGCATGGTTAGCGATATCGTTCCCGCCCGCCTGTCCATGCGAACCAAAGCGTATCGGGGATTTACGCTGTTCTTGGGTCAAGGTCACGCTTGGAAGCGGGCCGAGCCGCTGGCCTTGAAGGACAGTTATAGCGCCGAAGACGTTTTGCTTTCTGCCATGATGCAAGGGTTGAGGCATCTGATCCAAAATGAAGACTGCGTGGTTGCGCGCTCCAGCACAGAAGGCGTTCATCAAATGCGGGTGGCCATGCGGCGCATGCGCTCGTTGATCTCCACGTATAAAAAATTGTTGGCGAAAGGTTCCTTTGAGCAGCTTTCCGAAGGCCTTAACGCTGCCGCAAACGAATTGGGTCCGGCGCGCGATTGGGATGTTTTTTTGGATGAATTGTTGATTCCGGTCGAAGCAGAGTTCACGGGTGCGCCGGAATTGGCAACCTTGCGAGACCGTGCGGAGTTGCGCCGTCAAGATGGCTATAAGCGCGCCGATCAACTGATCGCATCGCAAGATTATGCGCGTCTGTTGACCGAGGTGCTTCATTGGACGAGTAGCCGCGCATGGCGCGGTCCTGAAAATCGAATTTATGACCCGGCAAAGGTGGTCGGCGCCGATATTTTGGCGCGACGTCATGCGCGCTTGATCAAGGCTGGAACGGGATTGGCGGGTTTGTCCGCCGAGCAGCGCCATCAACTGCGTATCGCGGTGAAGAAGGTGCGTTATGCGTCGGAGTTTTTTCAGTCGCTTTTTTCGAGCAAAATGACCGCCCCGTACATTCGCGCCCTGCGGGCGTTGCAGGATAATTTAGGCCATTTGAATGATCTCACCAGCGCTCAAAGCATGATGGCGGAATTGATCAAGTCGTCGCGTGGAAGCAAAGCCAAAGAACTGGCCCGCGCTGCGGAAATTGTGGAAGGCTGGTACGCCGCCGCCCATAAAAAACGCGAAGCCAATCTGCGCAAAGCCTGGAATGCCTTCACCAAGGCGAAGGTATTTTGGTGAGGCAGGGGTCCTTACTTTTTCTTCTTTAAATACGGCGCTAGGTAATGGCCCGTATAACTACCCTTTACCTTGGCCACTGCCTCGGGCGTTCCTTGGGCGACGATCTTTCCGCCTTTGGCGCCGCCTTCGGGGCCGAGATCGATGATCCAGTCGGCGGTCTTGATGACCTCAAGGTTATGCTCGATCACGACCATGGTATTGCCTTGCTCGACTAAGGTGTGCAGCACTTCCAACAACTTGTTGACGTCGTCGAAGTGCAGGCCCGTGGTGGGTTCGTCGAGGATATAGAGGGTTTTGCCGGTGGCGCGGCGGCTCAGTTCCTTGGCCAGTTTGACGCGCTGCGCCTCGCCGCCCGATAACGTGGTGGCCTGTTGTCCTAAGTGGATGTAACTCAGCCCCACTTGGTTCAAGGTCGCCATCTTGTCGCGCACCGCAGGCACCGCTTTGAAGAACTCCAACGCTTCTTCCACCGTCATGTCCAAGATGTCGGCGATGGATTTGCCGCGAAATTCGATTTCCAGCGTTTCGCGGTTATAGCGTTTGCCGTGACAGGTGTCGCACTCGACATAAACGTCGGGCAGGAAGTGCATTTCGATCTTGATCAGGCCGTCGCCCTGGCATGCTTCGCAGCGCCCACCTTTGACGTTGAATGAAAACCGCCCCGCTTTGTACCCGCGCCGTAGCGCTTCGGGCAGGCCCGCGAACCATTCGCGGATAGGCGTGAACGCGCCGGTATAGGTGGCAGGGTTGGAACGCGGCGTGCGGCCGATGGGCGATTGGTCGATGTCGACGATCTTGTCGATCAATTCGACGCCTTCGATTGCATCGTGTTCGCCCGCGTGCAGGCGCGCACCGTGCAGGCGGCGCGCCAATGCCTTGTACAAAGTTTCGATCACCAAGCTGGATTTGCCACCGCCCGATACCCCGGTAACGCAGGTGAATGTGCCCAGCGGGAAATCCACCGTTACGTTGGCCAGATTGTTCGCCCTGGCACCCTTGATGGTTATTTTCTGGCCCTTGTGACCGACGCGGCGTTTGTCGGGCAAGGGAACTTGCTTGATGCCGGTCAGGTACTGGCCGGTGATGCTTTTGGGGTTCTTCATGACCTTATCGGGCGTGCCTTCGGCGATGATTTCACCGCCGTGGATGCCCGCGCCGGGGCCCATGTCGATCAGGTAGTCGGCGGTGCGGATGGCGTCTTCGTCGTGTTCGACCACGATCACGGTGTTGCCGAGATCGCGCAGGTGTTTGAGCGTTTCCAGCAAGCGGTCATTGTCGCGTTGGTGTAAACCGATGGAAGGTTCGTCCAACACATACAGTACGCCCGTCAGCCCTGAGCCGATCTGCGACGCCAGACGGATGCGCTGGCTTTCGCCACCCGAAAGCGTGCCCGAGGCGCGGCTGAGCGTCAGGTATTCCAGGCCGACGTTGACCAAGAACCCTAAGCGTTCGTTGATTTCGCGCAAGATGCGCTTGGCGATTTCCTGGGACTGATGGCTTAGTGTTTTTTCGACGCCCAAGAACCATTGGGCCGCTTCGTTGATGGAAAAGGCGGTGACCTCGGAAATGTTCAGTCCGGCGATTTTCACCGCCAACGCTTCGGGTTTTAAGCGCTGTCCGCCGCACGCTTCGCAGCTGGTGATGGTCTGGTACTTCGATAATTCGTCGCGTACCCAGTTTGAATCTGTTTCCAGCCAGCGCCGCTCCATATTCGGCACAACGCCTTCAAACGGCTTGGTGACTTGATAGCTTTTGCGCCCATCGTCGTAGTGCATGGTGATCGCTTCGCCGTCGGTGCCGTACAGCAGCATGTTGCGCACGGTATCGCCCAACTCGGCAAATGGGGTTTTCAGACTAAACTTGAAGTGCGCACCCAGGCTGTCGAGCGTTTGGGTGTAATAGGGCGATGAAGAACCCGCCCACGGCGCGATCGCGCCCTGCGCCAAGGTCAGGCGGTCGTCGGGGATCACCAATTCGGGGTCGAAGTACATCTCGGTCCCCAGACCGTCGCATGACGGACATGCGCCGAAGGGGTTGTTGAAAGAAAATAGGCGCGGTTCGATCTCGTCGATGGTGAAGCCCGATACCGGGCAGGCGAACTTGGCGGAAAACGTGGTGCGTTCGCCCGAGGTGGCATTTTCGGCAAACGCCAGCCCATCGGCAAGACCGAGCGCCGTTTCGAAGCTGTCGGCAAGGCGCGCCGCGATACCGTCCTTGACCACCACGCGGTCTACCACCACTTCGATGTCGTGTTTGACCTTTTTGTTGAGCGTCGGCACGGCGTCGATTTCGAACATCTCGCCATCGACCTTGACGCGTTGAAAGCCCTTTTTGGCGAGTTCTTGCAGTTCTTTTTTATATTCACCCTTGCGGCCGCGCACGATGGGGGCGAGCAGCAGCAGTTTAGTGCCCTGGGGCATACTCAAGACGCGGTCGACCATCTGGCTTACCGTCTGGCTTTCGATGGGCAGTCCGGTCGCAGGCGAATGGGGAACGCCTACGCGCGCCCATAAAAGGCGCATGTAGTCGTAAATTTCCGTTACCGTGCCCACGGTAGAACGCGGGTTGCGGCTGGTGGTTTTCTGTTCGATGGATATGGCCGGGCTTAAGCCTTCGATCAGGTCCACGTCGGGTTTGGACATCAGTTCCAAAAACTGACGCGCATAGGCCGACAGGCTTTCGACGTAGCGTCGTTGCCCTTCGGCGTAGATGGTATCGAACGCCAACGAAGACTTTCCAGAGCCCGAAAGTCCGGTAATCACGACCAATTTGTCGCGAGGGATTTTGACTTCGACGTTCTTTAAGTTGTGTTCGCGCGCGCCGCTGACGTGAATGACGTTTTTCATGGGTTTGGTTCGTTTGTTCTTGACGGCCCCTTCGGGGCCTTTCGGGGGGCAATGGGCGGAAAATCAAGGTGTAGCGCTCTGTGCTCCGCGCGTAAAGGCCAGCGTTTGCTTAAAGTGGGCCTCTAACCGGGGAATTTGTAAAAAGCACTGGATTTACAGACCTCAAACGGTGAGAATGCTTCGGTATGGGGGAGGCGAGGTTTTGCTTAACCGAAAATGGGGGGATGATGGCGCCGAAGGGATTCATTCGGGCAGCCTTGGGGACTAGCGAGTTTTATGACTGATTACAACCTGTCGCGGCTCAACTTTTTGATTGTCGATGACAACAGGCATATGCGGGCTTTGGTTAAAAGCATTCTGCACGCGCTTGGGGTTAAAAGTGTACTGGAAGCGGGTGATGGCGCCGACGCATTTAAGGAATTGCGCCACTTCCCGGCTGATGTGATTGTTTGCGACTGGAACATGTCGCCGCTTGACGGTCTGGATTTCGTGCGGATGGTGCGTACCGGTTCCGACAGTCCCAATCCGTTCGTGCCGATCATCATGCTGACCGGGCATACCGAAATGAACCGGGTGATGGAGGCCCGCGACAGCGGTGTCCACGAGTTTTTGGCCAAACCCATTTCGGCCAAGAAGCTGTATTCCCGCATCCGCTCCATTATCGAAAACCCCCGACCGTTTGTGCGTGCCGGCATGTATTTTGGGCCGGATCGTCGGCGCAAAAACAATCCCAACTACAATGGGGCGGAACGGCGTAAGTCCGAGGATGCTTCTGCTGGTGGCGGTGGCGGTGGTGGCGGCGGTGGATCTGCGGGTGAACTGTCGCAAGACGAAATCAATGCCTTGCTGAACGGATAAGGGCCATTAAAAATTGCTGGAACTATCGTTTTTTTAGCACACATAAAACTAACGCAGCCTTTAAGGCCAATCGAAAAATAGGGTGCTCACGGGATGTCAGACCAACAAAAACCTGCTGCAAGCTCGCAGATCATTAGGCCGCCGCAGACCCTTCAGTCCAAGGTGGAAAAGGGCGGGCCCGGCGCCGTTGATTTGGATGCCTTGGCTAGGGCCGAGGAAGTTATCGCCAGTCTGGCGGACGATTACCTGAAATGGGTTCGGGATGATTTCGTTCGTCTAGAGGCCGCTTTTGCGAAAATGAAGGCGGGCGAGGGCAGCGATAAGGAAAATCTTGAAGCTCTGTTCCAGATTTCTCACGATATGAAGGGCCAGGGGGGCAGTTTTGGTTATGATCTGATGACCGCAATCGGCGATCATCTGTGCCGCCTTTTGGAAACCCTAGATAAAGCCGGCCCGCGTGAGCAGGGCATGATCCGCGTGCACATCGACGCCATGCGTGTGGTCATCACCAAGGAATTGAAGGGCGACGGCGGTAATGAAGGCCGCCAACTGCTGATGGGCCTCTCGTTGGTGGGCGAAAAGGCAAAATAGTCGCATCACCATCTATTTATACATAAAGCCCGCCGATCGAACTGGCGGGCTTTTTATTGGGCATAGGGGATAGCTGTGGGCGGGAATTTAAGTGACGTTACTTGGTTGTGGTTTGAATTGGTTCAATTTCCGCGCCGCGTGGACAAGCTGGTTTTCAAAATAATCATCGCTGTGATGATAAAGGCTAAGGGTGCGTAGCTTGCTTTCTAGGCACATGGCGCAACTGTGTGTTTGTTTACCGTCCGGGTAATGGCAGTTGTTGCATGTGTCCGAAACGCGTTGGCGATATTCCGCCCAAGCCTGGACCGCCAATTCACATGCGTCGTCGTGAATAAAAGCCAGGATTTTATCAAGTATTTTTCGGTTATACGGACCCATGACACCCACTTCTTTGTCGTATAAGCGGCGGCTATTCGCACTCTATGTTGAGTTTAGGCGCGCAAGCAAAACACAACCATGCGCCGGAGTCACTAGGGTCATCCGCCAAGTGGACTATGCTCTGGAATATCGGTAGGGATTACAAGGCATTAGGCCAAACACAATTTTTCGCGTAGGCCCTCCAGCCAGTGGAGATGGTTTTCCAACTGGTGGATATCATGGTCTAGCCAATCGCCCAGGTATCCAGGCGTATCTGCATGAGTGGCCCGCAGATCGTCAAGGCGCGCGATTTCCGTGTCCGTTGCTTCGATCATCAAATCGATTTGGCGAATTTGCTCAACGGATTCAATGAGATGCAAAAAACGTAGTTTCAGCGTGGCGATCAGCTTGTTGACCTCGCCGCCTTGGGAACGGATGCGCGAGGTCATCAGGGTGACCAGCTCGGCACGGCCAAGGGCGGTTAAGGCCAAAGGGGCGTCATCTTCCATGCCGTCGCCGCCGATGGGGGTGACCAAGCCTTCGTATTTCAGCAGTTCGATCGACGTGCCCATGATATCGAGCGATGGCCCGGTGATGCGGCTGGTAAAGTGACGGATGGCGTTCGCCAACGCCGAATAGCGCATGGGGGCGTCCGCCTGGGCAAGGGTGCCCAGGGCGCACAGCCGGATGGCCTCTTTCGGCGTTAGGGTGTTGTCGGCAAACACGGCTTAAAGCGACTCCTCAATACGCGGGGCATGTTAACACAAAAAATGTTACCCGTCGCTGAACGTGACGTGTGGGGTAATCGGGTGGGATGTTCGGTCTTGCCATCACGATATCGTGGGATATGTTGTTGATGGGCTCGGGTCAGTTGGATCGTTTAGTAAGTGGCTTAATTCGACGACGGACATTGGTCGTTGGGGGATAAACTTCGAGGAGACACGCGTATTGAGCACGATCACGCTTGGTATATGCATGAGCGGCTTTCCAAGTGCGCCTAACTCGAAAATATCCCGTTGAGTATGGAATTTGGTGCTTGCCTAGAATGGAAGTTCCGTCTTCATTTACGAAGCGAGAGGGGCGATGTGCCTCAGCGATTACGAACAAAAATGCGCGAACATTGGTAAGGTGCTCGCGAACTACGGATAGTCGAGCAAGGTCTTCATCAATTTTCTTTTTTGGAGCACTCGCCCTTTTAACTTCAATGACAAATTTAGGCGTAGGTTTCTCGCTATTTCCCGTTACCTTTTTTGTAATCACAAGATCAGCTCTTGCACGTTTAGCCAGTCTGTTATCGTCTTTGATAAGTGATGAGTATTGTTCTTCGCAATGCAACGTAAAATTATCGGATAAGTTTGCGTGAATAAGGTTACATACTTCGGCGACCAAAGCGCCTTCAGATAATGGGTAATTTTTATAAAGGCAGCGTCGATGTCCAATCCAATAGGTAATTCCTTGAAGGGAATTTTCAGCCCAAGGAGGTATTGGCAATAATTTACGCTTTATTCTCATGCTCTTAATCACTCGGGCAATTGTTTCTGACAAAACTTATGCCTAATAGAGGGGGGAACAGAATGCACGCCAATACTCTTGGGAGCATTTCACGTAGCGTATATTTCCTTTAGTTGCAACACGTCTAGCTGCAGTAGACGCGTAGCGGAGTGGTCAACTGCGTTGAATTGATAATCCCATCAAAAAAAGATTTTAGATATAGTTCTTCATTGCAAGCAAAACGGCGACCGTTGTGGGGCCGCCGCATTGTTTGTTCGGGTGAAGCGAGGCCGATTTAAGCGGCGGCTTTCAGGCCTAAACGCCCCCACACTTCCTTCACCGCTTCGACCAGTTCGTCCATCAATTGGTCGTCGTGGTGCGGGGTGGGGGTGAAGCGCAGGCGTTCCGTGCCGCGTTCCACGGTGGGGTAGTTGATGGGCTGCACATAAATGTTGTGCTTGGCCATCAGTTCGTCGGCGGCCTGTTTGCACAGCACCGCGTCGCCTACCATTACGGGCACGATGTGGCTGACGCTATCCATCACCGGGATGCCCGCTTCGCGGAAGCGCTGTTTTAAGGTGGCGGCGCGCTCTTGGTGGCGGATGCGCAGTTCATTGTGGTTTTTTAGGTAGTTCACGTTGGCGCGCGCGGCGGCGGCGACAGCAGGCGGCATGGAGCTGGAAAAGATGAAACCCGCGCCATACGAGCGTACGAAGTCGCACATGGCCTGACTGCCCGCGATGTATCCGCCGATGACGCCGAAGGCTTTGGCCAGGGTGCCTTGAATGATGGTGATGCGGTCCATCACGCCGTCGCGCTCGGCGACACCGGCGCCGCGCTGGCCATACATGCCCACCGCATGGACTTCGTCCAAGAACGTCATGGCGCCGTATTTGTCGGCCAAATCGCAGATGCCTTTCATCGGCGCGATGTCGCCTTCCATGGAATAGACGCTTTCAAAGGCGACCAGCTTGGGCAGCGCCGGATCGATAGATTTCAGAACGTTTTCCAGATCGGCCAAGTCATTGTGACGGAAGATGTGTTTTTCCGCCTTGCTGTGACGAATGCCTTCGATCATGGAGTTGTGGTTTTTGCTGTCGGAAACGATGACGCAGCCCGGCAACATGGATCCCACCGTGGACAATGTCGTTAAGTTGGCGATCCAGCCCGACTGAAACAGTAAAGAGCTTTCGGTGTGGTGCAGATCGGCCAGTTCGCGTTCCAGCAAGATGTGTTCGTGCATGGTGCCGGAAATGTTGCGCGTGCCGCCTGCGCCGACGCCATAACTTTCCGCCGTGGTGCGCATGGCTTCGATGGCGGCGGGGTTTTGCCCCATGCCCATATAATCGTTGGAGCACCACACCGCGATCTCCTTGACGACGTCATCGCGGCCATCCGCGTGGACCAGCGCGCGCGGGAATTTGCCTGCTTGCCGTTCGATATCGGCGAAAACGCGATAGCGGCCTTCTGCTTTAAGTTCAGCGATTTTGTCGGCAAAGAATTGCTCGTAGTTCATCCAGTCCTCCGCAAGGGCCACCCCGGACTTTCGCGGTTTTCTTGATTTTATCCGCGTCCGAAGCCTGTGTGTTTTATCGATTTGGACCATCTTAACCGAATCGATTGAACTGGCGCAAGAATCCTTGAGCTTTATGGCATTTTTAGGTTGTTTTGCCGTTTAACCAAGCCTGAACCTCATCGAGCGCTTTATGGGTGCGCGTCAGCATGTCTTCAATTTCCGCTTGAGTGATGATCAGTGGCGGAGAAAACGCCAGGGTGTCACCCATGGCGCGCCCGATCACGCCGTTGGCCTGCATGCGTTTGATGGCATACGCGCCGACGCCGCGTTTAGGCTCGAAGCTGGCATGGGTTTCTTTGTTCGCCACCAGTTCTAGCGCGCCAATCAGGCCGATGCCGCGCGCTTCACCGACCAAGGGGTGGTCCAGCAACGCACGAAGGCCATTTTGCAGCGTTGGTGCCATATTGCGCACGTGGCCGACGATGTTGCGTTCTTCGTAAATCCTGAGCGTTTCCAGCGCCACCGCGCAGGCCACCGGGTGTCCGCCATAGGTGAAGCCGTGACCGAACACGGGATAGCTGTCCGACGCCTTGACCATGTCTTGGAAAATTTCTTCCGACACCATCAGCGCGGAAATGGGGATGTAGGCCGACGACAGGGCCTTGGCCATGGCTATCATGTCGGGTTTTAAGCCATAGGTCTGACTGCCCCACATGTTGCCGGTACGCCCAAAGCCGCAGATCACTTCGTCGGCGATCAGCAACACGTCGTGACGCTTCAGCACCGCCTGGATTTTTTCGAAATATGTCGCGGGCGGGATCAGCACGCCGCCTGCGCCCATCACCGGTTCGGCAAAAAACGCCGCCACCGTGTCGGGGCCTTCGGCTAAGATCATGGCGTCCAATTCATCGGCCAGGCGGGTGGCGAAGGCTTCATCCGTTTCGCCTGTTTTGGCGAAGCGGTAGTGGTGCGGACAGCTGACGCGTAGAACGCCTGCAATCGGTAAATCAAAACCGCCGTGGTTGGCCGGAAGGCCGGTGAGGCTGGCCGAAGCGACGGTGGTGCCGTGATAGGCTTTTTCGCGCGCGATGACTTTTTTCTTCATCGGTTTGCCGCGCACGTTGTTGATGTACCACACCAATTTCAGCGCCGTATCGATGGCTTCGGAACCGGAATTGGCGAAGAACACCTTGCCCATTGGAACGGGTGCCATCGCCAGCAATTTTTCCGCCAAATCCACGGTGACGTCGGGCACCTTGTGGGTGAAGGAATGATAAAACGGCAGGCGCTCCATCGCCGCCTTGGCGGCTTCGATCAGGCGCGGCTCGCTCCAGCCCAGCGCGGTACACCACAATCCGGCCATGCCTTCGATGTATGGGGTTCCGTCTTCGCCATAGACATGCACGCCTTCGCCGCGCGTGATCACCAACGGCCCCGTTTCCAGGTGCGCCCTGAGATTGGTGTAGGGGTGGATCAGGGTTTCCTTGTCGCGCTGGGCGGTGGAATTGGGGCGTGGATCGGTCATGGTGGGCATCTTTCGTTATCGCCTGGGGAGGCGTTTACAGTGCTCTATCCGCCCGTTCTGGGCAACGTTCTTTTTGAACAATATTGACTGGCATGGACAAGGGCTATCGGTTGGCGTTTATAATGGGCCGACGGCGTTCGTTGAACCTTTGAATTGGGAGAAGGAACATGGCTTACAAGGACATCATCGTGCATATGGGGGGCGTCTCGATTGACGAGCGCGCTCGCGTGGCGGTCAAGCTGGCCGAGGACCACGGCGCGCACCTTGTCGGACTGCACGTGACGCAGCCGCCTGACGTTCCTGCTTATGTTGAGGCTCAGCTCACCAGTGAAATGCTGAAAGCCCAAGAAGGCTATGCCCGGCAAGATCGCGACAATGCGCAGGCTGCATTCGACAAAGCCATAAAGGGCGCTTCCGTCAGTACCGAGTGGCGTGCGGTTCAGGGCGATGCGATCGAAGCGCTGAAGCTGCATGGCCGTCACGCTGATTTGGTGGTCATCGGTCAAACAAATCCGGAAACGACCGCCGCCATCAATTTAGGCATCGCCGGACGGGTGGCGCTGTCCTTGGGTCGACCGGTTTTGGCCATACCCTATCAGGGCAAGTTTGAAAATGTGGGCCAGAACATTTTGGTCGCCTGGGACGGTTCACGCGCAGCGGCGCGGGCCTTGGGGGATGCTATTCCCCTGTTGCAGATGGCTCGGGCAGTAAATGTGCTGTCGCTGAGTCCCAATGAAGATCGGTCCGCCATGGTCGGGGTGGATATCGCCACCCATCTGGCGCGGCATGACATTCAGGTGGAAGTGCGCCATTTGCAGACGGATGATGTGAAAGTGGGCGAAAAGTTGCTTTCGTCGGCGGCGGATTTCGGATCGGACATGTTGGTTATGGGGGCATATGGTCATGCGCGGTGGCGCGAATTGGTGTTCGGTGGCGTGACCGAGCATATGTTGAGCCATATGACGCTCCCGGTGTTGATGTCGCACTAAGCGTGCAACAGAAAACGGCTCCGCGAAATTCGTGCGGAGCCGCTTTTGCATTCAGGCCAGGGAGGGGGAGGCCTGAACGGGTGCCTATTTGATCGGGGTGTGACGACCGGTTGCCTTGTCGATTTCGATGCGGCGGACCAAGCTGTCATCTACGGTTACGATTTCCGCGGTGATGGTCTTGTCGTCTTTGTCTTCGACTTTGCCGACTTTAAGGCGGTCGTTGCCGCTCCGTTCAAGGTTCTGTTCCAGGTTCGTGCGCACGTCGTCAACGGTGAGCGGTTTGTCCAAGGCTTGGTTGTTGGGGCAGTCGCCGTATGCGCCCGGGCCATAACCGTTGCCTTGCATGAAGCCCCCGCCTTGACCGTGCATAAAGCCCTGGCCTTGCATGTTGCCCATCTGGCCTTGCATGTAGCCTGGGCCGTTTGCCAGCGCGGCGCCAGCGGCGACTAAGGTGCCGAGGCCCAACGTGGCGGCGGTGATGATAAAGGTTCTGCGTTTCATGATCGGTCTCCCATTCGGGGTTGAATTGACGCCTGGGTGTTTTCCCAGTTCTGATGCTTTCATTTAACACCCCCTGTGTTGCTGGCGCGTTTCTGCAAAAGGGCTGAAGTGTAACCGTTTGTAACACCTGCCGGGGCCGTTACATTCAGTTACCAAGTTCCGCTAAACGTCTGGGAAACAAGGCGCTATAGTGTCTCTATGGAACGGACACCACACATTCTCGTCGTTGATGATGATCGCGAAATCCGCGATTTGCTGGGGCGGTTTTTGGTCAAGCACGGGCTGCGGGTTAGCGCCGCCGCAGACGGGCGGGAGATGCAGGCGTTGCTGCAAGGCAATGCGATCGACCTGATCGTCATGGACGTGATGATGCCGGGCGAGGATGGCCTGACGCTGACACGCAATCTGCGCGCGGGTAAAAACCGCATACCGATTATCATGCTGACCGCCATGGGTGAGGATACGGACCGCATCATCGGCTTGGAAATGGGCGCCGACGATTACATGCCCAAGCCGTTCAATCCACGCGAATTGCTGGCGCGCATCAAAGCGGTGCTGCGGCGCTTTGCGGAGGGCGGCGCAGTTGCCGACGGTCCCGTAGCCGATGCGGACGTGGTGAGCTTTGCGGGGTGGACCTTTGAGATGGCCGCCCGCGAACTCATCGCCCCTGGCGGTGCGGCGGTGGTGTTGAGCGGCGGCGAATACGAACTGTTGCACGCCTTCGTCACGCATCCCGGGCGGGTGTTGAGCCGCGATCAATTGCTGGATATTGCGCGTGGGCGAAATGCTCAACCGTTTGATCGCGCCATCGACGTGCAGGTGAGCCGCCTGCGCAAGAAAATTGAACCCGATGCCAAAACGCCGACGTTGATCAAGACCGTGCGTGGCGGCGGGTATATGTTCACGCCGAAGGTCGTTGCGGGCAGGGGTGTGGCAGGGGGGCAATCATGAAGTTTATCCCCACCACCATCCTAGGGCGTACCTTGGCCGTCATGTTGGCGGGCATTGCCTTGGTCGCGGGCATCTTATTCGCTCAATTGTATTGGGATCGCCAAGCCTTGCTGACCGGCATCGGCGGTTGGCATGTGGTGACGCGCATTGTGGGCGTGGTGCGTGTCATGGAGGAAACGCCTTCCCATGCCCGAACGGACGCACTTGATGCCTATCAGGGGGCGGGCTTTCGTGTGACCTGGACCGAAGAAAGCCCGTTGCGCGAACGGACTTTGAAGTGGCAGGGGCGTTTAATCCAAGACGCCTTGGAAAGCCAGCTCGGCCCCCTTGAACCCGAAGGTGTGCGTATCGGTGAGGGTATGTTGGTCTTGCCCCATCCCGGAGCATCGTTAGAGGGGATGAGGCGCATGATGCATGGTGAAGAGTTTTCCAAGCAAAATGCCATGGTGATCTCGCTGCGCTTGACGGATGGATCATGGTTGAATTTTGCTACGCCACCCGCGCCGCATCCGACGCTTTTGGGGTCGCGGTTTTCCGGGTTGGGCGCGTTGGGGCTGTTGATCGTGATCGGGGTGAGCATTTGGGCGGTGCGCCGCGCGACTCAGCCGTTGGATCTGTTCGCCCAGGCGGCGGAGCGTTTGGGTATGGATTTCAACGCCCAACCGATGGCCGAGAAAGGGCCGCGGGAAGTTCAGCGTGCGGCTAAGGCGTTCAATTTGATGCAGTACCGCTTGCAGACGTTTGTGCAAAACCGCACCCATATGCTGGCGGCTATTTCCCACGACTTGCGCACGCCGATCACACGACTGAAGCTGCGTGCGGAATTCGTTGATGATGACGAGCAGCGCGAAAAAATGCTTGCTGACTTAGATGAAATGGAAGCGATGATCGCCGCTACGTTGCAGTTCGCGCGTGACGACGTGATGGGCGAACCTGCTGAAACGCTGGACTTGGCGGCTTTGGTGCGCGATTGCGTCGGGCCGGAAAATGGGCGTGACCCCGTGCGCTGCGTTCTGCCCGACAAATTGATGTTCACGGGGCGCAGGCTGGGGCTGAAGCGTTTGGTGAATAATCTGTTGGGCAACGCGCAACGTTTTGCCGATACGGTCGAGGTGGAGCTTTCTTCTGATCAGGACAGCATCGTGTTGAGCGTGCGCGACAACGGTCCCGGTATTCCCGACGATATGCTGGATCGGGTGTTCGATCCGTTTGTGCGGGTCGAAGGATCGCGTTCGCGCGATACCGGTGGCGTTGGCTTAGGGCTGGCGGCGGTTAAAACCATCGCCCAGGCCCATGGCGGGCGCGTGGAATTGTTCAATCGAGAAGGTGGTGGGCTGGACGCGCGCGTGACTTTGCCGCGTGGGCAATAGCCCTCAATCCGCGCCTTTGCCGCCCGTAGCGGATTGGGATCAATCCGCGCCCTTGCCACCATGCGCGGCGGACCAGCCGATGGGGTCGGCCAGAAAATCCTTCACGCCTTGAATGGCTTCGGGAGAAAACGCTTTGCGTTGTTCGGCGACTTCCAGCACATCTTGCCAGATGGCGAGGTAGTGCATCTTCACGCCCGCTTGTTCCAAGGTGTCGAGCGCGCCCGGAAATGCGCCATAGAAAAACACCACGAACACATCCGAGACCGTGGCCCCGGCGGTGCGCAGGGCGTTGACGAAGTTGATTTTCGAGCCGCCATCGGTGGCCAAGTCTTCGACCAGTAAAACGTGGCTGCCTTCGGGCATATAGCCTTCGATCTGCGCGTTGCGGCCAAAGCCTTTGGGTTTTTTGCGCACATACAACATAGGTTTGTTCAGGGCGTGCGCGATCCATGCCGAATAGGGAATGCCCGCCGTTTCGCCCCCGGCCACTGCGTCAATGGCGGCAAAGTTGGCGTCGCGTTTCAAGGTTTCGACCGCCAGTTCCATCATGCGGGTGCGCTCGGCGGGAAACGAAATCAGCTTGCGGCAATCGATGTAAACCGGGCTCGCCCAGCCAGCGGTCAGAACGTAGGGTTCTTCGGGGCGGAAGTTCACGGCTTCGATGTCGAGAAGGATCTTGGCCGCTTCCAGGCCGGCTGAGTTGCGTTTGACGCTCACGGATGGATCTCCAAAATTTGGGTCTTAAAGGAATGAGTGGGTTATGGCCGGACCCGGAAATGTTGTCCAGAGTTATGTCTTAAAAGGGGAGTTAATTGATCTTGTGCGCGCGGCGCACATAACCGGCGTCGGTTCTTTTTTCAAAATAATCGATCAAATCCGGGTGGTCGACCGGCGCACCCAACGAGTCGGGCTCCAAATTCTGTTCGGAGACGTAGGTGCGATCTGCCGTGCCGTCCACCAAAACGTGATACCAGGGGCGGGCATCGGTGTGATTGCCCTGCGGGCGCCGTTCCTGCGCCTTTAGTTCCGCGCCGACGCGAAACTGCGAATCCACATCGACGATGACGCCGCGATAGTCGAACAGGGTGTGGTGGATGACTTGCCCCACGTTATATTTGGCGTGGCATTTAGCCGTATCCGTCGCCGTGTATTTGGACATGGGCGAGACCTCCGCTTGCATCGAGCTTTTCATTGCGATTAAGCTTCCCGCAGATTGGCGCGTCGGTCAACAGGCAGGGTTCCGATCTTACCATTTTCATGCCACTGTAGGCCCGGAAAGACAAATGACAGGCGCATTTGACGAACGAATCGGCGGGCGAAAAGAGTTGAATGGATGACCTTGCAAGCGGACCAAACCCGCGTATGGCTGTTGATCGATGACCGGGCGGGCAATAAATCCCAAGTGCTGGGGGTGGCGCGTGCGCTGGGCCTGAAGTTCGAGATCAAGGACATTCGCTATACCATTGCCGCCGAATTGCCCAACTACATGTTGATGGCTTCGTTTTCCATGCTGACCCAAGGGGCGCGGGTGAACCTGATGGCGCCGTGGCCGGATATCGTTATCGCTGCCGGGCGGCGCACCGCGCCGGTGGCGAGGCGCATCAAGGAGCTTTCCAAAGGCAAGACGTTTTTGGCGCAGATCATGTATCCGGGTTCCAGCGGCGAAGACGATTTTTCGCTGATCGCCATTCCCAAACACGACGAAGTTCCACCCGCCGAGAACCGGTTTGAAATGATCGGCGCGCCGCATTGCGTCACCGCTGAGGCCTTGGCCGAAGCGCGCATCCATTGGAAGGGGCGGTTCGATCATTTGCCCAAACCGCATGTGGCGCTGATCGTCGGCGGGGATACCAAGCGCAAAAAATTCACGCCGCAAATGGCGCGTGAACTGGGCGAGCGGGCGGCGGCCTTGACAAAGGGGGCGGGTGGATCGTTGCTCATCACCACTTCGCGCCGCTCTACCCCGGAAGCGACTGAGGCGCTGCTGGATGCCATCGGCGACACCCCGGCTCACGTGTTCAAATGGGGCGACACCGGCGACAATCCGTACATGGCGTATTTGGCCTTTGCCGATCATGTGATCGTGACGGGCGACAGCGTGTCGATGTGTTCGGAAGCGTGCGCTACGGGCAGGCCGGTTTATATCTTTGCGCCTAAAAAAATGACCGCGCATAAACACGCCAAGCTGCATCAGGATTTGTACAGGCTGGGGTACGCTAAACCGTTGGAAGACGCCGAGGCGCTGACCGAGTGGGACCACGAACCGCTCAACGCGGCAAACGCCATCGCGCAAGAGATCAAGAGAAGGCTGGGGCTGTAATTTCCTATACCGCCTTCGAATGCCGTCCCATCCCGGAACTTAGATATTCGTCGAATGCGCTGGCGACCAAGCGTACGAACGGGCGACCGGTTTCGGTGACGGTGACGATGTGGCCGTGGACGGTGCAGATGGCGTCTTCCGTCAAGGGCTGGAGTTTTTGCAAATCCGCATCCAGCGACGCCATATCCGCGCCGTATTCTTTTGCGCGTAAGGCCAAATCGACGGTCAGGTTGCACATGATGTCTTCGATAATGGCGCGGCGCAGTTTGTCGGTCTGGTTCAAGCCGATGCCCCGTGCGATGGGCAGCACGCCGGAATAGATGGCCTGGCTATAGGCCTTCAGCGGCTGTTCGTTTTGCACGTAGCCCTGCGGCAGATACCCGATGGCCGATGCGCCGAAGCCCAGCATGGCGGGAGCGCTGTCGGTGGTATAACCCTGGAAATTGCGGTGCAGATCGCCGGTGTCGATGGCGCGCGCCATGGAATCGTCGGGGTGGGCAAAGTGATCAAACCCCACCTGCACATAACCGCGTTCCTTCAACCGTTCGACGGCCAAGGTGAATTGCTTCCAGCGTTCGTTGGCGTCGGGCAGGTCTTCTTCGTGGATCATCTTTTGGTGCGATTTCATCCACGGCACATGGGCGTAACCAAATAGGGCGATGCGGTTGGGTTGCAGTTCTACCGTCAGGTCGATCATGGTTTCGATCTCGCCGGTATCTTGCAACGGTAGCCCGTACATCAAATCCATGTTGATGCGTGTGATGTTGTGCGCGCGCAGCCACCCGATCACCTGTTTGGTGGTTTCATAAGGCTGAATGCGGTGAATGGCTTCTTGCACCTTGGGTTCATACGACTGCACGCCGATGGAGGCGCGGTTGACGCCGGCGCGTTCCAACTCGGCGATGTAGTCTTCGGTGGCGGTGCGCGGGTCCAGCTCGACCGCGATTTCGGCATCGGCGGCGACGTCAAAACGCGAACGCAGCTTGTCCATGATCGCCATCCAGTCTTCGCCCTTGAGCATGGTTGGCGAGCCGCCGCCCCAGTGCAGGTGTTTGGCGGTCATGCGCCCGGCTTTGCCTGTAGGCAGGGCGTCGGCCACCAGATCGACCTCGGCCAATAATGCGCCTAAGTATTCCTTCACCGGCTCGTAGCGTTTGACGATTTTAGTGTAACAGCCGCAAAACCAGCACATTTCGTCGCAAAACGGGATATGGAAATAAAGCGACAGTTCCGATTTGGGGTCCAATTCGGACAGCCAGCGTTTGTATACGGCGCCGTCAACGGTTTCATTGAAGTGCGGCGCGGTGGGGTAGCTGGTGTAGCGCGGAACGCGTAAATCGTACTTGTTGATCAAATCGCTGGTCATAAGGGCTCGGTTCGTAAAGCGGTTTTGTGGGAAGTTGCCCTTAACCTAAGCCCCGGACGTGCCTCTGTCCAGGGGTGCGGCGTTCACTCTTCATTGACGGGGGTTCGAGACTTTGCGGAAAGCGGCACGTCGCCTAAGGTAACGAACGGCATCATGTAGTTGAACGTGTAGCTCGCCGTAATGGTGATGAACTCCACATCGTCTATGGTTTCCGTGTCGGCAGTGAACGTGATGCCGGTAAATAAGCTGGCAATTTCGTCATCGGCGTAGGTTTCCAGTTGGACATTCGTCGCCGTGGGATTGACCATGGCGTAACGCGCGGTCTGTTCGGTTGCATACTGCATCAAATTTTTTACGAAAAACAGACGGCCGAGATCAATGATCCCTAAGACGAACAATAAAAATATCGGGGCGACCAGGGCGAATTCTACGGCCGTGGCGCCGCGTGATCCGCTGCACCCCTGTTTTTGCATAAACCGTTTAATGTGACCGCCAATGAATTTCATCGTGTGTTTTGCCTATTGTGTGCGAATGGTGGTGGCAGCGGTGATGGATATGGTTCCTGGATAAAAAATCCAGGTGTGTGTGTAATCTGCATCGATGGAAGTGTAATACTGAATTCTGCCCGTGGTGGTAGCGGAGTCGCAGGTTGAATCGCCGCAGGTGAAGGTCGTTCCATCCGAACAGCCGCACAGCGTCGTATTGACGGCCACATTGATGCCGGTCATGTTGGTGGCGTTTTCCACGACCGTAGTGATTGTCGCGCCGGTGGCGTCTTCATTGACCAGAGCATACTGCGCCCCTGCACGCACGGCGCTGGTGATCTCCATTTTATTGTAATAGAACAGACCGATATCGATGATGTTCAGCAAAACGATGGATAAAAACGCACCGATCATTGCGAATTCGATCGCGCTGGCGCCCGAGGCGTCATGGCAAAAGCGTTGTGCGTATGATCTGAGGCGGGGGAAGGATCTGTTCATATTCATTCCACAAGAAGCGAGGTGTACGGCCCCGGCACCTCGATCGGGTCTACGCCTGCATCCAGACAGTCGTTGTCCGCGTTCATTGCGCCGTTGCCGCTGAAACCGACGCGCAACGCGACGATTTGCAGACATGCTGAGGTTGATGAGTTGCCGCCGAGGGTATCCAGTTCTTGATTGGGAAAATAAACGACACCCTCGAACATCGTGGAGCCATTGCCGTTCAGCGTGTTGCAGTTATTGCCCGTGCAAGCTGGCGATGTATCGCGATCTTGGTAAAACAAGATGCCTTGCCACTCGTCGGCGATCGCTTCGCTGCTCGGGGCCGTAAGGGTTACGTCCGCGCCGCCGTTGATATTGTTGATCTGCCCGCCGTCTTTGAGCACGACCGTCGTGCCGTTCGCTGCGCTATCGATGGTCGCGGTAGCGTTGGCCTTGAAGTCGCCCTTGATGACGACCAAGCCGTTGAAGGTGACGGTGCCTTTTTTGGCCCAGAAATCTCCGCAAATGACATAAGGGTCATTCCACGATCCGTTGCCGATGGTGGTTGATCCGACGCTATTCCACTCGAAGTTTCCGGGTTCGTCACAATTGCCGTCGTCCGGATCTTCCAAATCCGCATAGGGATCGGCAATGGCTGTCGCGCCGGTAGCCCCGGCGCAGCCCGCCGCCGTGGTCAGGCCTGCCGATACATCGACGTTTCCGACGACAGAGTAACAATCGACGTCCAATCCGCCGCTGCCCGACACGCTTAAAGCATCGTCTGCCGTTGAGTTGGAAGCGACTTGGCAGTTGGTCAGTGTGACGGCTCCATTGCCGCTGACGGTGACCGCCGCGCCCGTGGTGTCCAGCGCTAGCACGCAGGCTTCGCCCGAGGAGGCGTTGCCGGTACTGGCAACGGCGCGCACCGTTGTGGTGGGATCAAGTGAAGAAAATACTTGGCTCAGGATGGTTTCCAGTTGGCGGCTTATGATGACCTCGATATAGCCAGCCTGTCCATTAAAGGCGCCTTGGGTGGGTACGCCGATATAGGTGATGTCATCCGTGGTGGCGTCAAATCCGTTTGTGGTGGCTTCCATCTGGGCGGCGGCTTCTATTTCCGCTTGGGTTGCGCCATAGGCATTTTCGATGGCGGCGGAAACGGCGGCGGCATCGGCGATGGTTTGCAGTTCGCGACGGTCTTTGAACCACATGCCGACCTCAACGCCGAGTCCGATGATGCCGAAAATAATCGGCAGCATTAACGCGAACATCAACGCAACGGATCCACGTCGATTGTGGACAAACCCGCTAACCGCGACCATCGACCGCGCGCCGTTGGTTGCGCGTGCAAGGAGTGTTTTGAGGTGCGAAGCAAAGTTCATATGGAACTACCAATGTCTGATCTGGGCCATGGATCATATGAATATAGTATAGGATGACATGGATATTCGATGCTAGTTTTTATATCCTGTTTTCTAGGGCTATTCGTCGTTGTCGTGTGCGTTATTGACTGAGATGTAGGTTTTTCAGTTCCGCCCCGATGGCGCGGAAGGCCAGGGACAGAGTGGCGGAATCCGGGGACTCGTAATATTTATCGGCGCTTGACGCGCAGGAGGTCAGCAGATTGGCCGTAGACGAGGCGATGGAGGTGCCAAACGCGATGGTGTAGACGATGATGCCTTCGTTTTTCATGCCAGTGCAGACTTCAAGCAGGCGGCTGTCCAATTCATCTGCCGCCGCGTTGGCGTTGGAGGTACCCAAATTTTGCTCCGACAGCAGCCCGAAGGCAGAGTAATACGAATCAATCATCGTATTGTCGCCGTCGGTAAGAATGATCGCCGCTTTGTTCCAATCCGGATCATTATACGCAGCACCCTCGGTAAACGGCGCAGTCGGCGAAAGTGCCCGCCACCCCCAGATGGCGCCCAAGTTGATGTGGGTGCTGCCCAACGGTGACATGGCGTTGATTTCCGTCTCCAGGGTTGTGCGATTATTGGTGAGCGGGGTGATGGGGCGCGGGCAGTACCTGTTGCGGTTGCTGCTTTTGGTGTTCCAAAACGGCACCCACTGGCCATCGGTGGCGATGTCGGTATCTTGTACGTCGGCGGGATAGGCGCGGGCCATGACACACCCCCCCCAGGACGAACTGCCCCAGTCGTAAGCGGATGGATTGGTAACATACGCTGAACTAGCGGTGCCGATGTTGACGGTGTTGTCGAACGGCACCAAAGCGACCTTGAGCAGGTCTGGCGCGGTTTCATTGCCGAACAAAATATCGATCAGTTCCAGGGACGCCGCCTTCATGTCGGACATCTTGTTGTTGCTGCTCATGGAGCCGGTGTTGTCCAGCACCATGACCAATTCCAGGCCGCTGGTTTCGACGACGACTTCGGCGTTTGCTGATACGGTGATGGAATTCACGCCGATCAGCCCCATGAATACCGTTTCAACCGTGGCCTTGCCTGTTACCGAAATGATGCCACCATTATCCACGAAGGTCAGATTGTGGACGGTTCCTTCTTGGGCGTCGGGATAGTTTGCGGTGACAAAATTGGTGAATTGCGATTCTAAGTAGGTCGAGTTCGTGGAGGTGGTGCGCATGGAGCCTACGGCCAAGCCTGCGCTATCGAGGGCATGGCTCAACCGGGTTTTAACCAAATATGCTCTCGACAGGTCCACAGCCATACCGGCCATGACCATCAGGGGGATTACGGACAGCGCAAACAGTACCGCGACCGCGCCGCGCTGGTTGGCGCTAAAATGCTGCGTCAGATGTAAAAATGAGGTTGCTTTATCCAGGTTGTTTTTTTTTGGAGAACGCATGATGCACCTCGGTTTAATTTTTCATTACATAGCTGACGGTTCGGGGGCGAACGTAGGTCGTTTCGTGCATGATGAAGCTGGTGGGAATAATCAGCGTAATCAGCGGAGAATAGACATTCGTCGCGCTTACGATGATGATGCTGGCCCCGGCTTCACCATGGCCGGTAGCCTTGGTCAGCGGGTCGGTGACGGTGCCGCCGCCGTAACCGTCAGACCAGTCCAGGGTCGGATCGCCAGTGGTATCGTCAAAACGTACGCTGGCCACGCCAACGGTCATGTTGGTCGTGGTGACGGGCGACATGGTCAGCCGTGCCGCAAGGTAAATGGTGCTGAGGTCCGCTGACGTGACGTCGGTTTCTTGTCCGATCAGGTCTGCTGCGGTTTGTGTTGCATTCAGCAGTTTGCGTTTTGCTGCAAGGGCGTTGGTCAATTCGATGGTGCCCATCAAGACCAATAGTAATATCGGTAAAATCAATGCGAATTCCGTCGCCGCGATGCCGTCATCATGGTGAAGCATGCATTTGAGCGCGGCGGTGAAATTTTTTTGCCGGGGTAGAATGTTAAAAGTCATAGTGTTGGCTCGTAAGGTTCGTTTTTAAACACCACCGTGGACGACAGCATCCGGTTGTTGGTGCCGGGGAACGTTTCAAAAAATGTAGAAATGGCGGGGGTGTTGATGGTCCATGCATACATGACTCGTACAACGATGATGTCTCCGCTGCCGCCGGCGTTGAAGCCGTAGGTAATGGGCTCACCCGTATCGGGGTCGTATTCGGTGGTCAGTGAAATTGCGGAATAGCTGGTCATGGTGCGTGCGTCGTAGCGTACTAGGCCGCAGTTGATGATGCTGTCTAGCTTGGCGCACAGGGCGGAGGTAAAGTCGGTTTCCGGATCGCCGCTTACCTGGGTTTGGCCGGTGCGGATGCGCCTTGCCGCTTCTATGGCGGCGCCATCCATATTTACGGAAACGAAAAACATCAACGACACTTCAATAATCGCCATGAAGATAAAAATCAGCAGTGGCGCTACCAGAGCGAATTCGACAGCGGTTGCGCCGTCTTGCGATTGATTGAATTTCTGCAATGTTGTCGCGCGGATCATGGGGGAGGCTTTTCGTATAAAGTTATCAAGTGGTCATAAAACAGCTTACCGGAAAGAGTATGCTGACGAAGTGACGCCCATCACGGGCGGATGACGGGGAACGGCATAAGTTAGGGGGGTAAAAAAGAGCTGCGTTGAGATATGTACGCAGGTCTGTTTTGCTGTAAACTCAGACCGGTAGGGCGATTCACGGCGATGGGGTTGGGCGGTTATATGACGGTGGAAAGAAGCAAAACGCCTGTGTGGACTGTGCATGGCTGCGCCCTGGGGGCTGCCTTGATGCTCGGCGCATGCGTGAGTACGGGGCAGGGTGTAAGCGCGGCCAATTCTGGAGATGCGGAATTTGAGTCGGCGGAGCGCGCCTTGTTGGCTTCGGGCGTGGAGGCTGAAAATGCGCACAATTACGAGAATGCCATTAATGCGTTCGGCAATCTTTATGAGCGGCGTCCCGGGGATGTCACGGTTCTTGCGGCTCTGTTGCGCAATTTGCGGTACGGTGGACGAGCTGGCGATGCGGTGAATTATGTGGAGCAAAAGGCGAAGCCCCTGCTGGTCGACCCACAGGTTAATTTTGAGTTCGCCAAGGCTCAATTGGACGCTGGACGTAAGATGGAGGCGCTAAACACGTTGCGTGCGGTTGCTGCGCAGATGCCTGAAAATTGGCAGGTGCATAACGCCATCGGTATTGCGTATGATTCGATCGATCAGTTCGACGATGCTATTGTTGCGTATCAGTTGGCGTTGAAATATTCACCCAATAGCGCAATTGTGATGAATAATCTGGCCATATCCCAGGCGATGGCAGGGCGGTTGCAGGCGGCGATCCAAACCCTGGAGGATGCGGCGGCCATCAATCGCACCAATACTCATATTCGTCAGAATTTAGCGCTTCTTTACGCTGCCAATGGCGAAAGCGACAAGGCGCGCGCGCTGGCCGCCATGGATTTGAATGCGGGCGATCTGGAAACCAACCTTTCCTTTTATCGCCGTTTCGGCGGCGGAGGCACGCCATGAGCGAGGTTGACGCGCCAGCCGATGCGCTGACCGGTACATCAGCAGACGTCGGCGGCAATGGAGCGAAGCTAGAGGGCGGTACGCGCCGTGCCGCCGTGCGCCTGACGACGGTCTTCGGTGGACGGATGTGCCAGTACGGCAAGGCTTACGCCTGCATTATTTCCGACGTATCGTTGGGCGGTGCGAAGGTGCGGTTTAAAGATACTCAGGATTTTTCTCGTATAGCTCAATCTGGAGAGGTACAACTGATTTTTGAGCGCCTTTCGGATTATAAGGCGCTCAATACCGTGGTGGCGTGGGCAAAACCGAACGAATTTACCTTAGGCCTGCGCTTTATTGACCCGGAATTACGCCGACGTGTGGTGATTAAGCGTTTGATGCCAACCCGTTGGCGGTTGGCGAATGAGCAAAATTCGCAACAAGAAGCCGGCGAGCCTGAAACGGGCGAAAACGGATGAACCCGATCTCCTTTGGACACGCTCTAAAACCATTGAATCTATTGAGTTTGTTTGCCAAGATGATTCGTTTGGCCTTCAGGTCTATAATACGCGGGCCTATTATACGGTGAGTTTATGAGCGAGCAGGAAGACGACGCGATATCACCTAAAAACCACACGTTGGATGGCATCGAGCTGTTGAGCGAGGCGCCACCGGAGGTTGTTCGTCGTGTGGAGGAGAGTTGTCGGTGGTTCGTCTGTGACGCCAATCAGATCATCGTTGATCGCAATGATGAGTCCACCGAGGTATTTTTCATTACGCATGGCCGGGTGAAGGTCATGGACTTTCTCTCCAACGATCAGGAAATCGCGTTGGCTGAATTGGGCGCGGGAACCAGCTTCGGCGAGTTGTCGGCAATCGATTTTTCGCGCCGATCCGCGCGTGTTTCCGCGTTGGAGCCGACGACCTTGGCGGCGTTGCCGAGCAAGGAATTCCGTCGGTTGCTGATGGATTGCCCGGGCATTGCGATTATGCTGCTGAAACGCTTTGCGGGGCTGATCAGGACGCTGAACAACCGCGTGACTTCGCTCAGTACGCTTAGCCCTCATCAGCGCGTTTATTATGAATTGCTGCGCATGTCCGAACCCAATCCGCAGGGCGATGGGTCGTGGCTGATTCATTTTTTGCCAAAACACGAAGAAATCGCCAGTTGGAGCGGTACTTCACGCGAAGATGTGGCGATGGCCATTGGTCATTTGGCACGCGAGGGGATCGTAGGGCGCAAGCATAAGTCGTTGGTTATCAAAGATCATGGCCGTTTGCAGATGTTGGTGAACCTGTGACGGCTATCATAGTTGCGGATATCGACCCGGAGTACTCTAGCGAAGATGAAATGAGGCATGTGCTGCAGTTAAAATTGCATTGTTACAGTTAAGGGACAATCTGTGCTGCAGTGCATATATTAGTGGCTTGGTTTATATGACGTTTTTGACAGGGAAGCTTGACTTCCCATGAAGGTTCGGCCACTCTATGCCCATAAGTTTAGTGTGTCCGGTCGTGTATATCTGGCCTTGAGCAAGTAATGAAGTAGGAGTTGAAGCAATGGCTAAGTTTTCGAAGCTTGTGACCCGTTTTCAAAAAGACGAGTCTGGCGCTACCGCCATCGAGTATGGCCTCATTGCCGCGTTGATCGCGGTTGTGATTATCGGGGCTTTGACCGCGATGGGTGACAGCCTGACGACGAAGTTCGAAGCGGTTAATAGCGGCTTGAACCAGTAATACGAATAACGGTTTAAGTTTGTAAGTCGTTTCAGAGCGCAAGCTCATAAATCCGCCTTTGGCTCACAAGCCGGAGGCGGATTTTTTTGTCTATTCGTCCCTAACCTAATTCGACCCTATCCATGTGTTAAGGGGTGATTCACGCAATAAGTTGAAGCGTGAATGCTCCAATCTGATCCGATCGCACTCTAGGATGGCGGCACTTGGAAATGGTCTTTAGTATGGCTCCTATTGATTTGTTGATTTGATGTGAGGAGACGTTTGCCGTGGCCTTTGTGCAATCCGCGCTGATGGCAACCTACATTGCCCTAGTGTGTTATGGCGCGTGGAGTGATGCGCGAACTTTGCGTATTCCCAATTCTGTGTCGCTGGCGTTGTTGGTGGCATTTATTCCGATGGCGCTGGTGGCGGGAATTGGCCTTGAAGCCGCTGCCTGGCACTTGGGCGTAGGGGTGGTGGTTTTAGTGATTGGTTTTGTGCTATTCGCCTTTGGCTTATTCGGCGGTGGTGATGCTAAGTTAATGGCGGCGGCGGCACTATGGGTGGGGTGGAATCAGGTGCTGTTTTTCATTTTTGCCGTGGTGCTGACCGGGGGGGTATTGTCGGTGTTGGTGGTGCTGCTGCGCAAAGGTTTAGGGTTATGGCCGGATTGGTTGGTGAGAAGCGCTGAGGGCTTGTTTACGCCCAACAAGGCCGTGCCCTATGGCGTCGCCATTGCGGTCGGCGCTATGTTCACTGTGCCGCGTATGGATGTGTTGCCGGAAAGCTGGAATTTCTTAGCCCGGTTTATTTTAGGATAGAGTGCGATCCCACTTAAAAGCGATCCGACCCTAGTGTGGCAATCATTATTGGTTCATCATCTTGAGTGCAGCCGGACCAATGACCACCATGAACAATGGCGGCAGGAAAAACAGAATCATCGGCACCGTCAGTTTGGCGGGCAGGGAAGCCCCTTTCTTTTCCGCCATCGCCATGCGGGCTTGACGGCGTTCTTGGCCCAGCACCTTTAGCGCTTGTCCCACGGGGGTACCGTATTTTTCAGATTGCACCAAGGTGGTGGACAGCGATTTGATGGCGGGTAAGCCGGTGCGATCGGCAAAATTGGAATACGCTTTATGGCGGTCGCCCAGATATGCCAGTTCGGCGGAGGTAATGCCGAATTCCTGAGCCAGGGTAGGCGATTGTTCGCCGATTTCTGCGGTTACACGATCAAATGCGCCTTCCACACTAAGCCCGCCTTCTACGCAAATCACCATCAGATCCAACGCATCGGCAAAACCTTTATTGAGTTCGGTTTGGCGTTTTTGTGCGGAATTGGTGACGAAGGTTTTGGGCAGATAAAATCCGATGATGGCTGCGACTGCCAAAATCAACGCTTTAACGGGCAGCGGGTAGGGGAATTCTTTCCACATGGAAATGACCAGTATAGCTAAGACGAACAGGCCCACTGCCAGAGAGAAGCGCATGAAGGTGAACATGACGAGTGCATTTTGGCTGCGGTAGCCAGCCTGCGCTAAACTTTCTTTTAGCTCTTTGGATGTCAGAGCTTCATCCAGCTTTAAGGCATGAAGGATTTTTTTCATCAGATCTGCGCGGGACTGTCCCTTGCGCTGACGGATGGAAGATCCCCCCTTGGCCGTGAGCTGATCCATTTGTTGGCGCGAGAGTTCTTTGCGTTGGCGGGTTAGCGTTTTGATGCGTTCCGCGTTGGCATTGCCCTGCAAAAACGGCAATGCGATGGCCACCACCGTGATCACGGAAGCCAGTGTCGCCATCCATACGATCAGAGTCGGAGTTTCAATACCAAACATTTTACCGTTCCCTAGATATCAAAGTTGATCATCTGGCGCATGACCATCACACCAGTCGCCATGGTGCCGAGACCGATGTAAACCAGATGGATGCCTTCGCCGAACAAGACGGCCACATAATCGGGGTTTACCACGGATAACAGCCCCAAAACGGCAAACGGCAGACTGGCGATGATTCCCGCCGAAGACTTGGCCTCAGAGCTAAGCGCTTGAATTTTGTCTTTCATGCGTTTGCGGTCGCGCAACACTTCGGTCAGGTTCTCCAGGGTGTCGGCAAGATTGCCGCCGGTTTTTTTCTGGATCTGCAAGACGATGGCGAAGAATTTGAATTCTGCGGTAGGGATACGTTTTAAAGCGCGTGACAGGATGTCCTCTAAGGTCATGCCGAGGCGCTGCCCCTCCACGATCATGGTGAACTCCTCGCCTACCGGGCCTTCGAATTCGCGTGAAATGACGTTCAGGCATTCGCCCACCGGCAGGCCCGACCGGATACCACGGGTAATGACGTCGATGGCTTCGGCAAAGTGCAGGGTAAAGGCGGCTTGGCGGCGTTTTGCGATCGTGCCTAAAATAAATTTTGGAATGCCTGCGCCCAAGAGTATGGCGCCAATGGGGATGGTGATCAGGTCCATGCCCATAACCAGGGGCACTACCGCGCCGAGGACACCGGCGCCGATGCAGCCCATCAAGAAAATGTTTGGATCCATTTGGATGCCCGCCTGCAGAAGGGCGATGGCAATCTTGTCGGCAATGCCTTCCTTTTTGTCCTTCGCACCAACGCCCTTCAGTTTTTCTTGGATGCGTTTTTGACGGCGGCTTTCGGCTTTGGCGCTGACGGTTCCAGAATTGGCGATCGTGCCGATGGATTCCATGCGTTTTTTCAACCGCATTTTTGGACGCATGGCGATGGTCACCATAACGCCACCCACCAGCAGCAAGATGATGCCGCCGACGGCGGTGATGGCGACGATAATGGCGAAATCAGCGTTCATGTGAAACCACTAGACTCCGAACTGCATGGCCTCGGCGAGTTTTCGCTCAAGCCCATAATATTTGGCTTTGTCCCAGAACGAGGGGCGCATGCCGGTGAATTTGTGACGCCCGACCAGTTTGCCGTTGGCGTCCTCCCCTTCAATTTCATATACGCAGATGTCTTGCAGCGTGATCACGTCGCCTTCCATACCGATCACTTCGGTTAAGTGAGTGATCTTGCGCGAACCGTCACGCAGACGCGCCGCCTGGACGATGACGTTGATCGCGCCGGAAATCTGTTCGCGCATGGCCCGGGATGGCAGGTTGTAGCCGCCCATCATGATCATGTTTTCGATACGTGAAATGGATTCACGGGGGTTGTTGGCGTGAACCGTACCCATCGAACCGTCGTGACCGGTGTTCATGGCCTGCAGCAAGTCAAATGCTTCGGGGCCGCGGACTTCGCCGACGATGATGCGTTCGGGGCGCATGCGCAGGCAGTTTTTAACCAGATCGCGCATGGAAATTTCGCCCTTGCCTTCAAGGTTGGGCGGGCGGGTTTCCAGGCGCACCACATGGGGCTGCTGCAATTGCAATTCGGCGGAGTCTTCGCAGGTGATGATGCGTTCAGCAGGATCGATGTGGCCGGTCATGCAGTTGAGCAAGGTGGTCTTGCCTGAACCGGTACCGCCGGAAATTAAGGTGTTTAAGCGGATTGCCGAGATCACTTCCAAAACCGTTTTCAGTTCCGGCGTGATGGATCCGAATTTCAACAGATCGTTCAGCGTCAGTTTGTCTTTTTTGAATTTACGAATGGTCAGCGCGGTGCCGTCGATGGCCAGTGGCGGAGCAATGACGTTGACGCGTGAACCGTCGGCTAAGCGGGCGTCGCAAATGGGGCTGGCTTCGTCGACGCGGCGACCCACGGCGGACACGATGCGCTGGCAGATGTTCATCAGCTGCGCTTGATCGCGAAAGCGGACTTCCGTGCGTTCCATCTTGCCGTTGACTTCGATGTAGGTGACGTTGGGACCGTTGACCATCAAGTCGGCGATGTCGTCGCGCATCAGCAGCGGTTCTAGGGGGCCGAGCCCTAGAATGTCGTTGCAGATGTCTTGAATGACGATTTGTTGTTCTTGGATGCTCAAAACCACGCCGCGCATGGAGATGATTTCACTCACCATGTCGGTGATTTCTTCGCGTACCTGATCGGCCGACAGCGAGCCGAGTTCGGACAAGTCGACCGCTTCCATCAAATCGTTGAAGACGTTGATTTTGATGGCGTCGAGTTTTTCTTTCACCTCGGCGGAGATCGTCTTGTCGCCTTTGCCAGAACTTGGTTGGGGCGCTTTTGCCTTGGCATCGGTTTTGGGCGCAGGGGCGGCATCCGCTTTCGGTTTCGCGGGCGTGCCACTGGGTTCGCTCTTGGCTGCGGGCGCAGGTTTGTCCTCGCTGCCGAAAGGTTTCGGTGGCGGGGTTCCGGGTCCAGCTGTTCCGCGTCGTCCAAACATGATGCGTTGTTTCGATCCTGAAGAGCGTTAAGCCTAGTTTACGGCCAAGTGTGTTATTTTCTGAAGAGCGAGCCTAACAGGCCACTCGATTTTCGTTCTTTAATCCGAGACAGTGATTCCTTGCCGCTAACCACCTGTGCGAGACTTTCAACGGCTTGCGCCACTTTGGATTTTCCAGCTACCTTGCGCAGCATTTCGCCGTTGTTCATGGCCAAGGCAAAAGAGTCGGCGTCGAATGGAATATTGAGCGTCGGGGCCATGCCCAGAACTTCCTTGAATTCTTTGTCGGACAGTTCGCCTTTTTTGGCCTCGCCAACTTTGTTGAGGATCAGGCGCGTCGGCACTTCTACCCCGCGGTTGGGCGACAAAAATTCGATCATGTTTTTGCCATCACGCAGATTATACAGATCCGGTACGCCGACCACGACAGTTTCGTCCGCATCGACTAAAATGTCCTGGGTCCAGGCGTTCCACATGTGCGGAACGTCCAAAATAACGTAGCTGGCCATCTGTTTGACGACATTGAGCACCAATTCCAAGGAATTGGCGGAAACCTCGACACCGCTGTTTAAGTGTCCGGGCGCGCACAGCAACGACACGTTCTTGCCGCCGGTTTCCAGATAACGCATGAGCAGCGGCTCGTCGATGCTGCCGGCCTGAGACAGAGCCTCGGCGATGGTTTGTTGGGGCTGGATATTGTAGCTGAGCGCGGCGGTGCCGAAGGGAATATCCAAATCGACGAGGATCACATCTTCGTCATAGAGGTTCGCCAGCTCAAAGGCGACGTTGTGCGCCAGCACGGAACTGCCGACGCCGCCGCGCAGTCCGGCAAAAGCGATGGTGCGACTTTTTGCCACAGCACTTTTGTCGGTGAAGGCATCGGCGATGGCGGCTTTCAGTTCGGCGCTAGAGACGGTATCGACGAAGTATTGGCTGATGCCCTGTTCGATCAGGCTTTTAAACAGGTTGATGTCATTTTCTGCGCCGATGATGATCACCCGGGTGCCCGGTTGGCATACGTCGGCCAAGCCGTTGAGTTCTTCAAACAGGGCTTCGCCGTGGGATTGGGTTTCAACGATCAGAAGCTCGGGGGCGGAGCGGGTGGATAAATACTCCAACGCACCGGTCATGCCGCCATCCCACACCGAAACCGTGGAGCGCAAGAACAGTCGGTCGCTGCTGAGTGAGTTCACCGCATCGCGAACCGCATCCGTCAGAACATATGCGCCAATGTTGATCCTGAGAATCAAGAGTGCCTCCTTGTTCCCAACCTGTAGTCAGGCCGGGTTATGTATTCAACGGGGTTCACTTTGCAACACCCGAAACGGATTGCGTATTGATCGGCGCGGCTTGCGGGCCAATGGGGGTGCCGGCATTGTAGGAATCGAGCACCGTATCTTGGCGAGCCGCACCGCGACCGGACATCGGCTGCGCGTCGATCAGGTCGCCGGGGTCGGCGACGGTCAGGCCTAAATTGCGGCGGGTTGAACAACCAAAATCGGCTGTCGGATTGTTGGTGGGGTTGAAAGCATAGTTTTCGCTCCAGTCGCCGCAGGTGGGGACTTGGGCGACATTGGCGGTGAACGTCATCATGGCGCTTGGCGCGTTTAGCGTCGTGTCGGGCATCAATACGATTTCGTTCGCGCGCAGTCCTTGCGCTTCGAGGACTTGACGCGCCCGGTCGGCCATCTGGCTTTCGACCGTAACGGCGGTGCGCCCACGTTCTGCGAAGTCGCGGATGAACGTTTGCAGGCGCCGACTGTCTTCGGGCGAAAGCGCCACGCCTTCGGCAGGCAGGTCGATGGTGACGGAAACCTGTTCGCGCGCCACTTGAATGGGGTGTTGCAGACGCGGATCGTGACGTTTGGGATCATCGGTCAACGTGGAACCACAACCAGCCACGGCGCTCGTTGCGCACACCAACAGAGCGACTTTGACAAACGGTGAATGCATGAATTTAAAGGTCTTCATGATCCATTACTCCATGATGTAGCCATAGGGGCCGGTTAACGGCGTGGCGTAGGGCGGCAGCGTTTCGTGGGCATACAGTTTGTGCAGTCGGCCCAGAAGGTAAAAATCGAGATCGCCCGATGGTGCAAATCCATCACTCGGCATAGCCAGCGGCTGGCTATTGTTGGTCGGCGCAGCCAGATAGGCTGTCATGCTGACCACCAGTTCGGTTTCTGCGTTCTGGAATCTTTCACTGCGGAACAACGCGCCGAGAATGGGCAGATTCTTAAGTCCGGGGATGCCTTCAACATAATTGGTTAAATTATTTTGCAATAAACCGGCGAGGTATAAGGTGCCGCCGCTGGGCAGTTCCACGGTCGTCTCTGTAGTTTTTTCAGTGAGGCCTGGGACGGAGGCGCCGCCGATCGTTACCGCAACCGTTGTGTCGCGGTCACTGACGGTGGTTTTTATATGCATGCTGATGCGGCCCTTGTCGAGAACCACGGGTGAGAAATTAAGCCCGATGCCAAATTTGGTCTGGACGTATGTCGTCGTGCCAGTGGCTGCGTCATATGCAGAAGGCATGGGGAACGATCCGCCCGCCAGGAAAGAAGCCGTCTCGCCGGATAGCGCAGTCAGCGTCGGCTCAGCGAGCGTTTTGGCCAAATTTTCACTTTCCAACGCCTTGATCGTTAATGGGCTAAGCTCACCGAACGCTGTGGTGACTGTCGCCGTGGCAAAGGTCGGGGTGGCGGGCTGGAGGACGGATGCGGATGAGGCTGTGGCCAGGGCCAAGCCGTTGGTGAAGGTCAGATTCAGTCCGAGTTGCTTGACCGCAGTGCGTTTAACTTCGGCCACGGTGACTTTCATGATGACCTGTTGGCTGCCCAGGACCTCAAGATTGTTGATCACCTCGATAGGGTCGGCGACGAATTTGCGCGCCACGTTGACGGCGGTGTTCGAGGCTACGGAGGAGCGCACGAAGCCCTTGATGAAGACGCTGTTGCGGTGCGACACGACGGTAATTTTTTCGTCCGGCAGCATTTCCGCTATCGCGGCCTGAATGCCTGCAACGTCCACGTCTACCTGGATATCGCCTTGGAACAGGATTTCGCCGTTGGAGCCTTCGAATACGATGGTGGTCGAACCGACTTGGCGCGCCAGGACGTAGACATGGGCGCGTTCGCCATCTTGCGGCAAGATCACGTCGGCGATGTCGGGGTTGGCGACCACCACATTGCGAACCGGTCCGGGCAGGCGCACGGATACCACTTTGTTGAGCGGCACGCGCACCAAATCTTGATCCGGGGTGAGTACCCATTCTGCGGCCTTTTGTGTTGCAGAGACGGCATCTATGGGAAGGGGAGCGAGTGCGGCCGACGGGCGGCCGGGAACCTGTTGGGCTTCGGCCCCGCCGATAAACTGGCTGGTCAGGATCGCGATTGCGCCGATGGTGGCGAGGATGAGTTTATTCATATTAGCCTTCATTGCGCTGCTCCAGGCTGAGCGCCGCGGTAAACCGTTATTCCCGGCTTGGATGGCGCAGGTGCCGAGTAAACGGGCATGGGGGAAGGGTCCATTGTGGGGTCGTTTTGGTTATCGCTCACCCCACCATCACCGCCGCCGGTAAGGTTGGTGAGCATGGGGCTTACCTCTATATCGGTGGTATAGGGCCGGTCGGATCGTGGATCGCCTTCTTCGGCGGAGCGCAGGGAAAGGGATAGGGAGCCCATGGCCTTGGCCGTATTGATGATTTCGGCTTGTTTAGCTGTGACTTCCAACAAAATTGTTTTCGCGATTGCGGCGCCGGCTTCAAATTCGCTGGTTTTTTGATCGACGGCCAGAACGTGCAGATTTTCTAAAATGGTTTCGCTGGTGTGTTGCAGGGCGGTTACGTCTTGGGCTCCGCCACCTTGGGCGCCTTCCTGAGTTTTAGTGGCTTCTTGGATCATGCTGTGCGTTAGCACTAGGTCAACCCGATCGCCGGGAAGAATGAAGCCGCTGGCGCCGACTTCCACCGACGTACGCACGGCCACCGCGCGCATGCCGGGTTCCAGGGAACCGCGCAAGAAGCCCGGTGTGTCGGCCTTATAGAGGCGTTCCATGGTGATAGGCTCACCTTTGGTGAAGCCACGCCGCGCGAGGTGCTTTTCTTTGCCGATTTCTGCGAGGGGGTCGATGTCGCCGACCCGTGCGAGGAATCCTTCCGGCACCAGGCCTTCGGGCCAATCAATCCATGCCGTGTTGTTTGCGTTTACCACCGTACCGACGGGCATGTCGGAAGCGGCGACCAAAACTTTGACCGTCGGGGGTTTGGGTTTTTGCGCGGCGATTTCGGCTTGTTGCGTGGAGATATAGTCACGCAGAAGATAGGCTGTACCACCAGCAAGGACGATGGCGACAAAGACCAGGCCGATAATGACGACTCTCATGACGTTTTACAGCTCCCCTCGACGGCAATGTTTGTCGTATCGCCGACAACGGCCACAACGGTATTCAAAACAACTTCAGCGCGGACGCGACAACAACCCTCCGGGTTTTTCTCCGGGTGGCCTTGCCCCCTTGAATTTTGTCCGCCAAAGAGAAAAACTCTTTTGCTTTCAGAGTATAACACCGCTTATCCCCTATACAACCGCAACTTCGTTTTGTCTTACTAATATAAGCTTAATTTAGGCACATGATTTTCAATACAACGCCTGTCGACCGTGTCTTGATCCCCGCATACCTATATTTAATGATAATGTTCAATAAATCCTCAAAAGCGGAGCGAATTGAGTGTCAACTTACATGGGAATCCGCCAGGGCGAAGTGACCTCCGTCACTGTTGACGGCGTGCCGTTGGCGCCTCGCTTGGACCTGCGCGCGTTGAGCGAGGATGGCTTTGAATGGGGCTATGTCGGTTCCGGCCCCTATCAACTGGCGCTGGCCATTTTGGCCCATGAATTGGGTGAAGAGCGTGCATTGGGTAACTACCGTTCGTTTTGCGAAGTCAGCATCGCGCGCTTGAAGCAAGATCATTGGGTCTTGGAAGGCGACCAGATCGAGATGTCGTTGCAAGGCGTGGTCGAAGTCGACATGACTTTAGAACAGCTGTTGAATAAAGTTCGCGGCGTATCGTCGTAAATAATCTTTTTAAATCAATTAATTGTTGCATTAACCCTGTGTTGCCTCTTGTGACGGGCGTCACTGATTATCGCCGCTTTTGGGGCTAAGGTTAAAGCAACAGTTCGGGAGCAATTCGGATGTTTTTTCCAGATGTTTTTTCCGGATGATTTGAAGAGTGAGTGATGGCGATGACCCTGTTTATGATTTTTTGGAACTCCTGGGCGTCTTTGTTTCGCTGGATACCCAACGGTGATCCGTATGTGGCCGCGTTTGTGCTGGTAGTCTTGTTGGTGATGGTTATAAAATCGCTGCGCTCGGCATCGAAGTACATCGTGTATTGAGCGGTGCGCGGATCGTTTTTAGGGTATGTCCGGGGTGAAGCGATAAAAGCGAAAATAGGCTTCCAGGCCATCCGGTAAGGGGGCTGGCGTCAGCCAGGCGGGGGGGGCGCCTTCGATCAAGCGCCGCATCAAGGTGTCGCCGGGACTTTCCAGCAGCAGCCTTTCTTCCACCGAATCGACGCACAACACCACAAAATCCACCTTGCGGGTCTGCAAAATGGCCCTCGATTCGTCGAAATCGCTGCCGGTCAGCACGGTTAGGGTGTCTAAAATGCCTTGGGCATTGCGGTGGTATGGTGTGCCGATCACGCGGTGGCGGGTGCGGTATAGGATTTCCGGGCCGGTATGGATGAAGTTCAATAAAGTTTGCGGTTCGCCATGGGCAAATGCGGCGCTGTTTAGATAAGGCGCGATGTTGCGCCAGTGGCATTCTTGAGGGGTGGTGGTTTTTCCATTTTCAGACATCGCCAGATAAGTGCCGCCGAGCACAATGTGTCCGAGCGCGATTGCCAAAAACAACGGGGTGCGCAGCATCGGTGTGCCGGGTGCAGGGCCAATTACGGGGCCGCCTCGCCAATCCAACACATGAATTAACAGTAACGCCCAGGGGATGACCACCACCACGCCCATATAGGCTCCCCACCGAATCTGCATGAGCGTCAGCGGTGCAAACACCGCAATGGACAGTCCCAAGACCCAAATCAGAGCGGGGATGTAAGGGGCGCGGATGGGGGTTCGCCATGCCGCATAGGCCCAAATTGCCGCCCATAGCATGGGGCCGAACAGGAAGGTGATTTCCACGGCGGTGCTTCGTTCGGTGCCGAAAAGGGGACGGAATTCGTTGACGTGGTCGAGCCACAGCGCCTTCAAGCGCGGGTCCATGGCGGCCCCGAAGGGGCCTTTAAAGAAATCTGGGAATATCGCCAGCATGACTGCCGTCGCCACGGCGGCGGCAAGCGTTGCGGCGGTCAGGCGGACTTGAAAACTGTTTTTGAATTGCGCATGGCCGCGCCGAATGGCTTCGATCCCCAGCGCAATCAGGATAAACAACAATACCTGCACGGTGGACAGGCTGTCATAGGTTTCGGACGCCAACCATTCGGCGGGTGGCCGCTCGATCATTAAGGCCAAGGCCAACGTCGCCGCGCCGGCTAAGGTAAACCGGCGTAACGCGTCTAGCCACACGGCCCGTCCGGTGACGATCCACGACATGCCCAATGCCAGCAGGGCGAACAATTCGATGGTAAGCGATTCCACACTGACCCACGTGCCGAGTGCTACGATTACACCCGCCCAGGTGATGGTGCGTTTTTCCGCTTCGGGGTCTATCGCGTGGCGGGCGAGCAAGGATAGTGCTGCGGCGAAGCCCAGTAAAATCATTGAATGGTGATCGGGCCGGGCGGCGACAAAGTAATCATGGGTGACGGGTTGGAAGGTGAACAGCACCACCAAGATGACTTGTCCGCGGATATCCAAAAAACGCCGTGTGCCCCACAGTAAGGCCCATAACGTCAACCCAAACATGAGTGGGCTGACCATAAAACCCGAGAAATAAAGTGCTTTGTCTAGGCCGACGAAGGGCATGAACGGCGCCGCCAGCGCCACGAGGACTAAGTCCATCGGGCGTGTCCAGTGCAGCGTTTCACCAAAGGGCGCGTTGGAGCGTGGGGAGAAATTAGCGTACCACGCTCCACTGTCGAGCCATTCGCGCACCCGAACGATGCGCATGTAGGTGTCCCCGCCGACAAACCAATCTCCGCTCGCCAGTTGTGCGCGGGGGATGAAAAAGGTGGGGATGATATCGATGCCCAACGCGATTAAAACGGCCACTCCTAAAATCAGCGCGCCGATCTGGTGGGTCGGGGGATTTTGAGAGGGATTCGTCATATGCGCAGCATGACGCAATTTTTGACGGTTGAGAATGACGAAGATTACCTGAGCGATCTGTCTCGCCGCTTCGGTCATCGTTCTATCTCAAACGATGCATCTTGAGTTTAATGGATTTTCCAAGGCTTTTGTGCTATCATCCGCTGCAGGTTATTTAAGGTCTGGATTGTGGCGGAGAAGCCGTCTGCTTGGGCAGGGGAGTCGCGCTATGGATGAGTCATTTCATGGGTTTGGTATCGGCAAGGGCTGGCGGGGGTTCTCTGTGGGCCTCTTGGCGCTGGCGTTCGTCATCGAGGCGCTGACGTCAACTAGCGCGTTGGGTGCGGAAAGCATTGGCACCGTGCTGAAAAAGCGCGCGGACGTCTATGGCACCCCACCCGACGGCGAACGGGAGCGCAAATTTCCGCGTGGCGACGTGACGTTCGGTGAACTGATCGAGACGTCCGGCGACAGCGCGGTTCGTATCCGCCTGGACGACCGCTCCGAACTCTATCTCGGCGAACGCGCGAGTTTGATCGTCGACGATTTCGTCTACGATTCCGCTACCCATCGGGGCCGCGCGGTCTATGAATTCACCGTCGGTACGCTGCGTTTCGTGTCCGGCGAGATGGAGGAAACCGAAATCTCTATCCGCACGCCGAACGTCAACATCGGCGTGCGTGGTTCGGACGCCATCATCTTCGTCACGCTCGCGGGCGCTACCTATGTCAACGTGCTTCAGGGCAGCTTCACTGTGACCTCGCGCGAACGCGCCGACATTCCCGCCGTGACGGTGAATGAGGGGCAGAACGTTTCGCTCATCGGAACTTCCGACTTTTCGGCCATCGGCACGGGCGTGCGAACACCTGGGCCTGAGAGCGATGCGGCGGCCAACGCGCCGGATTACGCCAAGGACTACGAAAATGTGAAGAAGAACGGCACCTTGGACCGCGTAGCGGCAGGCCGCGCGGCGGAAGGCGACGGCGGTTCCAGCTCCAGTTCTGGCTCCAGCCAATGACACCCATCCCGCGCGGGTTCGTTTCGGGCTCTCGCGGTCGGGCGGGTTGACGCAGCCGCGGAATGTGGCGTGCGCCCCGTGCCTTTTTTGCATCCATTCGGTGAGCGCTACGGTGAAACAGTCCGCCGAAGTCATTATTTTTGACGGTTGCAAATGATGAAGATCACAGTCTAAGGGGCCGGTCCCATGCATTAATGCAAAATTGGATTTATTGGTAAATGGGGACCGCCCGCGTGAAGAGGGAATATCTTGAACTAACTCGGCTGATCGAACGCCTGCACCGGCGTTTTTTGGATGTTTTGCGCATGGAACTGGGGCGTATGGGCATCAAAGAGTTGAATGCCGTCCAGGCTTTGCTGCTGAGCAATATTGGGGCCGAGGAAATCGCCATTCGTGATTTGGTGGAGCGTGGTTATTATCAAGGCTCCAACGTGTCGTACAACATTAAAAAGCTGACCGACATGGGCTATTTGAAGCAAGAGCGCTCCCAGCATGACCGCCGTTCCGTGATTGTACGGTTGACGCCTAAGGCCATGGATGTCGTCAAGCGGGTGCATGAGATTGAAGACGCCAACGCGGTTAATATCGAATCCAGCGGCATTCGTGCGCCTGATTTAGAGACCGCAACTGAAACGTTGCGCCGGATCGAGCAGATGTGGGCCGGGCATATCCGTTACGGCGGCTGATCCCTGAAAATAAGCGCGCGGTAGGGCGATGTTATTCCTTGCAAAATAATCATCGTGTCTATTGTTTTGTTGAGCGGAGCGGCTCACAATTAATGTGATGGACTGCTAATGTAGCGGGCTGCCGACGCGGGGTTTTTGCAGGGTCATTTATGACTGCGCGGGTCGAGAATGTTGGGAATGCTTGCCATGGCGCATGACTCTTCCACCATGGAGCGGAAACTTCAGGTGTTGCGTGTGGATTATGCTGAAAAGCTGGCCGAGCGCATCGATAATATTTCTGCATACCTTACGGCGATGTCCCAAGCTCGTGGCGATGATGCCGCGCGTATAGCCGCTTTGGAGCAGGTGCGAAACGCAACGCATAAGCTGGCGGGGTCGGGCGCGACGTTTGGCTTTCCTGCCATATCGGATATTGCGAAGGATATGGAGGCGGCATGTAAAGACGTTTTGCATGGTACGTCTGATTATGGCTCCGCTTTTTTCGACCGACTGTACGAATTGTGCGGGCGTCTGCGTGAAGCTGCCAATACTCCCATTGGCAGCGTGGTTGAAGAAACACAAGAGATTGCGTCGGCATCTGGGCGTAACTTGAAGGCTGACGTACGGCAAAAGGCCTTGCTCGTATTGGATGCGGATGCCGCAGAAGGCGAGCAGATCAAACGTGAAATGGAGCGTTTCGGTTTCGATGTGCGGGTGATCAATCACCCCGAAAAATTGGAAGAAGAACTGGCCAAAGGGCCGATCGACGTATTGGTGAGCGGTCTTAAATTTTGCGGTAACAAGACCGCTGCGATTAAAGTGCTGGGCGAACTTCGCAAAAAGGGTGGCATCGGCGCGCCGTTGGTTGTGTACACGTCTCAAGACGGGATGGATGAGCGTTTAGGCGCGGCGCGCATCGGCGCCAATGCCTACTTGGTTAAGCCCATGGATATGGCGGATTTGGTGCACGCACTGGATGACGTCACGGAGTTTACTTTGCGCGAGCCCTTTCGCGTATTGATCATCGATGATGATGAAAGTTTGGTGCGCCATACCGAATTGGTCTTGCAGGGCGCGGGCATGCAGACCTTGGCTTTGACCAATCCCTTTGATGTGCTTGATGCCTTGGACGATTTTTCGCCGGAATTGATTTTGCTCGATCTGTATATGCCCAAATGCAGCGGTTCGGAAATCGCATCCGTCATTCGCCAGCGTCAGGAATATGCAGGCATTCCCATCGTATTTTTGTCGGGTGAAACGGATAAGGACAAACAACTTTCTGCAATGGAGTTGGGTGGCGATGATTTTCTGACCAAACCCATTCGTCCGTCGCATCTGATTTCATCGGTGCGAATCCGGTTGGGTCGATTTCGCGAACTGCGTTCATACATGGCGCGAGATTCCATGACCGGGCTTTTCAATCACACCACCACCAAGCAGCTGATGGAAACGGAAATTGCCCGTGCCCAGCGCAGTAATCACAAGATGACCCTGGCGTCGTTGGATATCGATCACTTCAAGAATGTCAACGACACCTACGGCCATGCGGTGGGCGATCGGGTTATCAAGACGCTTGCGCGGCTGTTGCGCCAACGCCTGCGCGGAGTGGACATCATTGGCCGTATGGGCGGCGAGGAGTTCGCCGCCATTTTGCCCGATACGGGCATCGATGAAGCCATGGCGCTGTTCGACCAAATCCGCGTCGGTTTTTCCGAAATTGTGTTTCACACCGAAGAAGCCAGTTTTTCGGTAACCATCAGCTGCGGTCTGGCTCAGTTTCCCGATTACGATTCCATCAACGCACTATCGGATGCATCCGATAAGGCGCTCTATACCGCCAAACATCTCGGACGTAATCTGGTGGTCCGCGCGGAGTAGGGCATACAAGGGTTGTGGCTTAGCTCAGCAGGGGGATCAGCGCGCGGGCTTCAAATAGGTTGGCGGCGGGTTTGACGATAAAGGCTTTGTCCGCCACGGCCAATGCTGTGGCGCGTTCGCCGTCTTTGGCGCCGTAGCCGGTCCACACGTGCACGCCGCCTTGGCAGCCTGCGTTTTTACCCGCCAGTAAATCCAGGGCGCGATCGCCGACGATCCACGAACGCTTGAGATCGATGCCCATCAGATCGCGTGCCAGCCACAACATGCCCGGATTGGGTTTGCGCGCCGGGTGGTTGTCGTGGGCGTAAACGCCTTGAGCCTTGGCGTGAAACGGGCAGGCGAATACGCCATCCACCCGCGCGCCGCCGGACTTGAGGTCGTTCAAGATGCGCGATTGCACGGCGATGAAAGCATCCCAGCCGAAATAGCCGTAACCGATGCCCGCTTGATTGGTAACCAAAATGACCGGCACGTCCTGTTCGTTGGCCGTTTTTACGATGCTGGCGGCGTTCGGCGTCAATTGCACGTCATCGACTTTGTGCAGATAGTGCGCTTCTTCGACCAGCACGCCGTCACGATCCAAAAACAGCGCCGCGCGACCTTGGCTATCGGCCAGCGGGCTGAGCGTTTGTGTCCATACGCCATCGGTGAAACGAGCGCCTTGCGGAAATTGAGCGGGTTCGGGGAAATGGGTCATCGTTGTTTCAAGCGTTTACGTCTTTTACGGTGATGAGCGATCCGGTGGCGAAGCGTTCAGGTTCACAGGCCAGCCGCGACACCGCCATGGAAAAGGATGCGGCGTCTATTGTTCGGTTGGTCATCAGGCCCAGCATCTTCACGCCCTGAGGCGTCGATTTTCCCAGCGCCTTGACTAAGGCTTTCAATGCGCCGCCCGCAACGGTGGCGCAGATGTCGCCGGCATCCGGAGCGGCGGGGCTGTCGATGACCAGCACCACTAGGCCTTGCCCTGCGTCGCTCATATGGCCCAGCATTTCCCGGCACAAGTTGAGGGGTGCGAACACCGCCGCCTCCCAGCTTTTGCGCCATTGGCCGTCGCCGATGTCGTCGATCGTGCCTGAGGGGAGATTGCCGCTGCAGTTGAAGAAAATTGCCGCATCGCCGCATGCCATGGCGATGGCCTCGGCGTCGGTGTCGTTGGCGGGGTTTCCCGTGTGTACGTCGATGGCGGCGGCAAAATCCTTGCGGATTTCTTCGGCCACGCCGTTCAAGCTGGCGGGGTTGAGGCCGGTTAGGTAAAGGTCCGCGCCGGTCTGCGCCAGGGCGCGCGCGGCCAGCAAGCCGACACCGCCCGAAGCGCCGGTCACCAAGGCGGTCTTGCCGTGCAGGGGGGCGTCCATCACGGCGTCTCGTTGATCGGGCAGCGCTTGGGCGTCAGCCGGGTGGGGTGCAGTTGGCGGGCGTCGTCGGTGTTGGGGTAATTCAAGGTGTAATGTAGGCCGCGGCTTTCCTTGCGCGCCGATGCGGAACGAATGATCAGCTCCGCGCAGACCGCCAAGTTGCGCAGTTCCAACAGATCGGAGGAAACGCGGAAATTGCCGTAGTATTCGTTGATTTCGGATTGCAGCAAGTCGATGCGGCTTTGTGCGCGCGCTAGGCGTTTGTCGGTGCGCACGATGCCTACATAGTCCCACATGAAACGGCGCAGTTCGCCCCAGTTGTGCACGATGACCACGTCTTCGTCGGAATCCGTCACCCGGCTTTCGTCCCACTGCGGCGGCGGGGCGGGGCGGTCCACGCCGTGGGCCAGTCGTTCGCGGATGTCGGCGGCGGCGGAAGTGGAATAAACCAAGCACTCTAGCAATGAGTTGCTGGCCATGCGGTTCGCGCCGTGCAATCCGGTGTAGGTCACTTCGCCGATGGCGTACAGCCCATCGACATCGCTGCGGCCCTGGCGGTCGACCATTACGCCGCCGCAGGTGTAATGCGCGGCAGGTACCACGGGCAGCGGTTCTTTGGTCATGTCGAAGCCGAATTTTTTGGTGTTTTCATAAATCATCGGGAAGTGTTCTTCGATGAACGCCTGCCCCTTGTGCGAAATATCCAAATACATGCACTCGGCGCCCAAGCGCTTCATTTCGAAGTCGATGGCGCGCGCCACCACGTCGCGCGGGGCAAGTTCGCCGCGCGGATCGAAACGATCCATGAAACGCTTGCCGTCGGGGCCGAGCAGCAGGCCGCCTTCGCCGCGCACCGCTTCGGAAATCAGAAACGATTTGGCTTTGGAGTGATACAGGCAGGTGGGGTGAAACTGGGTGAATTCCATGTTGGCGACGCGACAGCCCGCGCGCCACGCCATGGCGATGCCGTCGCCGGTGCAGATGTCGGGGTTCGAGGTGTAGCGGTACACTTTGCTCACCCCGCCGGTGGCCAACACCACGAACGGCGCGGTGAAGGCTTTGACCCGGTCGGCTTTGATGTCGAGCGCATAGAGTCCGGTGATGCGGCTGGACTTTCCGCCTGTATCGCGATCGCACCACAGATCGACGGCGTTGTGGTGTTCGAACAGGGTGATGGAGGCATGTTCGCGCACACGCTGTTCCAGCGTGGTCTCGATGGCCTGTCCGGTGGCGTCGGCGGCATGGACCACGCGGCGGTGGCTATGCCCGCCTTCGCGGGTGAGGTGATATTCCGGAGCGCCTTCGGAGGTGGTTTGCTGGGTGAATTGGACGCCATAAGCCACCAGTTTTTCGATGGCTTCGCGCCCGTGTTCGACGACAAAACGCACCGTATCTTCATCGCATAGGCCTGCGCCCGCGATCAGGGTGTCTTGGATGTGGGATTCGACGCTGTCGTGTTCGTCCAGCACCGCGGCGATGCCGCCCTGGGCGTAATAGGTATTGGATTCTTTCAATTCGCTTTTGGTGATGACCGCCACCCGCGCGAATTCGGCCAGCTCCAGAGCCAGATTCAGGCCCGCAGCGCCGCTGCCGACGATCAGCACGTCAAATTCAGGATGGTTTGCAGGCACGCGGGTTCCCCAATGAAAGACGGATTAGGGTTTATAAGCCCTAACGCTTTTGAGTTCTAGTCTTAGTCCGCTTACGATCCTGAGCGCTGCCAAATGAACACGCGCTCGGCAGCGCCGATATCCCGGATTTTCAAGGTGACGGTTTGGGGGAGGGGAGAGGGTGGGCTGAAAACCAAGGTTCCTTTACGGTGGTGTCCCCCGGGAGGGTCGCCAATCCATTGCTCCGCCAGCACCTCCTGCCTATCGTCGGTCAAAAGTACGGCGCTTGCGGCGACGTCTTGGTCGAGGGTGAGCGAATGGGTGCTGAGGTCAACCAAAAACCGCCAGGGTTGATCTGGGGCTAAATCTTGAGGCGTCACCGTCACGGTGACCCCACCTTCGCTATTCACTTGCGCTTGCAATGCGGTTTCAGCGACTGCGGGTTCGCCCCAAACAGCAAGACCGAGCAACCCGGTCAAGAACACGATCACTGCGGCTTTGCCGCCATGTCCGCCATGACCTTTTTCATGGGAATAAGCCATGATCCGATTGGCCATATAGGCGATACCGGCCACGTTGGCGGTCAGTCCGAACCAGAACAGTTCCACTTGATATTGCCCGGCCAGGGTAACTAGACCCGTAGCGCCAAGAATGGGCAAAAAGTTGACCAGATAATGGGTGCAGCACGACACCATGGCGATGCCCGATGTGGTACCGGTGACGGCCACCACTTTTCCGGTCTGGCCCGCCGCGTGAACGGCGCGGTGCAGGAATAGAAACAGCCCCACTTGAATGCCGAAGCCGATGGCCAGTGCGGTGATGAAGGGCCAAAACTGTTCGAACTGCTGGACGGTGAAGACCCACCCGGACACCAAGGTCAGCAGGCCGAAATAGATCACCAGCAGCGCGAAAGTCGCCGTTAGCCCGGCCCCCAGAGGTATGCCGAACTTAGCTGCCGTATCGACATGCTCGTGCTCATGCTCATGCTCGTGCGCGCAACACGCATGATCGGCATCCGGTGTATCTGCTTGATGAACGAAGGGATAGCGATCCGGGTCCGCCTGAAATCGATCGCGGCATCCGAGCGAGCAAAAGAACACGGTCTCTCCCTTGGCCTCTACCGTCGCGGCGGCGTGCGCGCGATCCAGGGACATGCCACAGACAGGGTCGACGACGGTATTGGATGAAGGTTGTGAGTTCATGATGCACTTCCTTACAACGGAGAAAGATAAAGCCTGTTGGCGTTGCAGCTTCCCACTATATTTTGACCGAACGCAATCTGAGGGCATTGCCGATGACGGAAACGGAAGACAGGCTCATGGCGGCGGCGGCGAAGATCGGTGAAATCAAAATGCCAAAAAATGGATAGAGGAGACCCGCCGCAATCGGAACGCCTAAGGCGTTATAGATCAGCGCGAAAAACAGGTTCTGCTTGATGTTGCGCATGGTTGCGCGCGATAGATGGCGGGCGCGGACGACACCGCCTAGGTCGCCTTTGACCAGGGTAAATCCCGCGCTTTCGATCGCGACGTCGGCCCCGGTGCCCATGGCAATGCCGACATCAGCCTGGGCAAGCGCCGGGGCGTCGTTGACGCCATCTCCAGCCATGGCGACCTTATGGCCTTTCGCTTGAAATTCCTTGATGATGCGCGCCTTGTCTGCGGGCAGAACGTCGGCGCGAATTTCATCTATCCCCAGCATCGCGGCCACTGCTTTTGCCGTTCGTTCATTGTCACCGGTCGCCATGACAATGTTAAGACCTTGTTCGTGCAGCGCTTTCAACGCATCGGGCGTGGTTTTCTTTACCGGATCGGCAACCGCAACAAGCCCCGCGATCTGGGAGCCGACGATGACAAACATTACCGTTTCCCCTGCGTCTCTCCGGGCATTGGCGATATCGATATGTTTACCGTCATCGAGGTTCATATCGGCCAGCAGTTTGGCATTGCCGAGCGCCACCGCCTGGCCATCGACGACACCCTTTACACCTTTGCCGGTGATGGCTTCGAACGCTTCCGCCTTGGCAATGGCGATGCCGCGCTCTTCGGCGCCGGTGACGATCGCCTCGGCCAGCGGGTGTTCCGAACCGCGCTCCAGACTCGCCGCCAAACGAAGCACTTCGGTTTCGTTATGCCCAGCCTCCGGCAGCACTGCGACGAGCTTTGGTTTGCCGACGGTGAGCGTCCCCGTTTTGTCGATAATCAGTGTGTCGACATCAGCAAAGCGTTCGAGTGCTTCGGCATTTTTGATCAATACCCCCGCCTGTGCGCCTCGCCCCGTTGCCGTCATAATCGACATGGGAGTCGCCAAACCCAACGCACAGGGGCAGGCGATGATCAAGACGGAAACGGCAGATATCAGCGCGTAAGCGAAGGCTGGGGGTGGTCCCCAGATCGACCAGCCGATAAAGGAGAAGATCGCGATGCCGATCACCGCCGGGACAAACATTCCCGCTACCGCATCGGCAAGCTTTTGGATCGGCGCGCGGCTGCGCTGGGCATTAGCGACCATCTCGACGATCTGGCTGAGCATGGTGTCTGCTCCGACACGCTGTGCCTCGATGATCAGACTGCCGGTGCCATTGATCGTTGCGCCGGTTACCTTGTCGCCCTTGACTTTCTCTATGGGCAGGGGCTCTCCGGAAATCATCGATTCATCGATCGATGATCGCCCCTCCGCCACCACGCCATCGACGGGTACCTTGTCGCCAGGGCGCACGCGCAAGCGGTCTCCGACCTTGACATGTTCAAGCGGGATATCTTTCTCTTGCCCGTCTGCACTAATCAACCGGGCGGTTTTGGGGGCAAGATCGAGGAGCGCTCGGATCGCCGATCCCGTGCGTTCGCGCGCGCCGAGTTCCATCACCTGACCGAGTAGGACCAATACGACGATCACCGCGCCGGCTTCGAAATAAACCCCGACGTTGCCGTTCGTATCGCGAAATCCTTCAGGAAAGATATCCGGCGCCAGCACTGCGACCACACTGAACAAATATGCCGCCCCGATGCCCATGCCGATGAGCGTGAACATATTTAGGCTGCGGTTTATCACGGACCTGACGCCACGCACGAAGAACGGCCAGCCGGCCCATAAAATAACGGGTGTGGCAAGGATGAGTTCAGCCCACTGCGCCGCGCGCTCGCCCAAGCTGTCGCGGACAAAACCGAGACCGATAAGGGGACCCATGGTCAGCACAAGCAGCGGAACGGTGAGGATGGCGCCAATCCAAAACCGCCGCTTGAACTCGACAAATTCGGGGTTCGGCCCTTCATCTGTTGCAAGAACGCCCATCGGCTCAAGCGCCATGCCGCACTTGGGGCATTGTCCCGGCCCATCTTGGATGATCTCCGGATGCATCGGGCAGGTGTATTTGCCGCCCCTGGGCTGGGTAGTGGGCTGGGTAGTGGGCTGGGTTGCATGATGATGTTCGTGCGCGCCGGAAGTATATTGATCGGGATTGGCGGCGAATTTGTCGTGGCATTTAAGCGAACAGAAATGATAGGTCTCGCCGCCGTGCTCATATGTCGGCTTGCCTGCATCCAACAGTACGGTCATTTTGCAAACCGGGTCTTGAACTGACATCTCCAACCCTTTTTACCCATCTATGATAATGGCGCTGTACTCTGGGTGGTCTATCGATCAAATATTTGCCAGGATACTTCCCTTAAATATTTCCCGGTATTCACGGGAACAGAAAGCGTAAATCGGCCCGTTTTGGCCGGTACGTGCGGCGAGGCAGAGACTTCGCCGATTTTCATTATTGAGTCAGTTTAGGGCTTCTCGCGACGGGAAGGTCAATTAAGTGACTTGAGCGCCCGTCGTGTGTGCGTAAAAAGCAAGATAGCCCTTTGAATCTAGCGCTTTTCCGGGTTCCAGTCGAGACCGATATCGACCGCCGGAGCCGATTGGGTGATGCGGCCAACGGAAATGGTCTTCACCCCGGTAGAGGCGATGGCGCGCACGGTTTTAAGCGTCACCCCGCCCGATGCCTCGGTACGGGCCTGATCGCCGATCAGCGCCACCGCTTCGTGCAACTGGTCTAAGTTCATGTTGTCGAGCAAGATCGCGTCCACGCCTTCGGCCAAGGCTTCGCGCACTTGGGCTAAGGTGTCGCACTCGACTTCGATGGGGCGGTGCCCTGCGTTTTTGGCCCCTTGGATTGCCTGCGCCATGCCGCCCGCAACGGCGATGTGGTTGTCTTTGATCAACACCATGTCGTCTAGACGCATGCGGTGGTTGGTGGCCCCGCCCATACGCGCGGCGTACTTGGCCAGTTCGCGGTACGCCGGAAGCGTTTTGCGGGTGTCCAAGATGGCGGCCCCGGTGCCCGCCACCGCATCCACATACTGACGTGTCAACGTGGCGATGCCCGATAAGTGTTGCAGTAAATTGAGCGCCGTGCGCTCCGCCGTGAGCAGGTTGCGCGCCGGGCCGGACACGGTGGCGAGGATGGTTCCGGTTTTGACGCTTGCACCGTCTTCGACGGTGCTTTGCCAATCGGTGGTTTCGTCCACGGTTTTGAACACCAGCCCCGCCAGCCCCAGCCCCGCCACCACCATGTCGTGGCGGGCGACCAAGTTGGCGGTGAACTGCACGCCCTCAGGAATGGTCGAAGCCGAGGTGATGTCGCCGCCTAGACCTAAATCTTCGGCCAGCGCCATTTGGATGAGGGTGAGGGTGGCGGCGCGATCGACGCCGTGGGGAATGTCAGGCCGCATTCTGTTCGGGCTTTTTGATGGGGGCGAGTTCCAACATGCGTTCCAGCGGCTTTAAGGCGCGCAGGCGCAACTCTTCGGGCATCTCGATGCGCGGCGCTTCGTTGATCATGGCCAGATACATCTTTTCCAACGTGTTGAGCGCCATGAACGGGCAGCTGGCGCAATTGCATCCGCCGTCCGCCCCCGGTGCCGCCAGAAAGATTTTGCCCGGTGCGTCTTTTTGCATTTGGTGGATGATGTGCTGCTCGGTAGCGACGATGAATTCGCGGGCCGGGCTGTCGTGTACGAACTTCAAAATCTGGCTGGTCGAGCCGATGTGGTCGGCAACCTGCAAAATGCCTTCCGGGCATTCGGGGTGCGCAGCCACCAAAGCGCCCGGGTGTTGGCTTTTCAGCCGCGTGATTTCGCGGGCGCTGAACTGTTCGTGGACGATACACGTGCCCGGCCACAGCACCATGTCCTCGCGCCCGGTTTTGCGTTTGATGTAGGCGCCCAAGTGCCGGTCCGGCGCGAACAAGATCGGCTGGTCCTTGGGCAATTGGTTGACGATGTGTTCGGCGCTGCTTGAGGTGACGATGATGTCGCTCAACGCTTTTACTTCCGCCGAGCAATTGATGTAGGTGAGCGAGATGTGACCCGGGTGCGCGTCGCGCCATGCTTTGAAGGGGCCGGGCTGACAGGAATCTTCGAGCGAGCATCCCGCCTCGGCGTCGGGAATAACGACGGTCTTTTGCGGGCTCAAAATCTTCGCCACCTCGGCCATGAAGCGCACGCCGGAAAAGACGATCATGTCGGCATCGGTGGCGGCGGCCTTGCGCGATAGATCCAGGCTGTCGCCGACATAGTCCGCCAAGTCTTGAATTTCGCCGTCTTGGTAATAGTGCGCCAAGATGATGGCGTTTTTTTCTTTGCGCAGGCGATCAATCTCGGCGCTTAAGTCGAGTGTGGGGTCGATATCGGCCAGGGTTTTGGCCCCGGCGGCGGGTAAGATCACGGTGTTGCTCATGGGTCTTGGGTCACGGGTCAGGGGGTTGATTTTTTTCATTCTAGCGCGTCCCTCGCCCCTATGAAAGGGGGGGCGGAAAACGGCTCATTCCCCCGAAAACGCCTGAATCCCTGTCTGTGCGCGGCCCAAAATCAGGGCGTGCACATCGTGGGTGCCTTCGTAGGTGTTTACCGCTTCCAAGTTCATCACGTGGCGGATGATGTGGAACTCGTCGGCGATGCCGTTGCCGCCGTGCATGTCGCGCGACATGCGGGCGATATCCAGCGCCTTGCCGCACGAATTGCGTTTGAGCATGGAAATCAGTTCCGGCGCACCGGTGCCTTCGTCGATCATGCGGCCCAGACGCAGGCAGGCTTGCAAGCCGAGCGCAATTTCCGTCTGCATGTCGGCGAGTTTCTTTTGCACCAGTTGCGTCGCGGCCAGCGGGCGGCCGAATTGGATGCGATCCAGCGTGTATTGACGCGCCGCCAGCCAGCAAAATTCTGCCGCACCTAAAGCCCCCCAGGCGATGCCAAAACGGGCCTTGTTCAAACAGCCGAACGGCCCGGCCAGGCCGCGCACGTCGGGGAACATATTTTCTTCCGGCACCACGATGCCATCCATGACGATTTCGCCGGTGATCGAGGCGCGCAAGGAGAATTTGCCTTCGATCTTCGGCGCGCTCAAACCCTTCATGCCTTTTTCCAGCACGAAACCGCGAATGTCGCCGTCGAGTTTCGCCCACACCACGAACACATCGGCGATGGGTGAATTGGTGATCCACATTTTGCTGCCCGAAAGCTTGAAGCCGCCCGCCACCCGCTCGGCGCGCGATTTCATCGAAGCCGGGTCGGAGCCCGCATCGGGTTCGGTCAGGCCGAAACAACCGACCCGTTCGCCCGAGGCCAGACCGGGTAGATATTTGGCGCGCATGGCCTCGGTGCCATAAGTGTAGATCGGATGCATGACCAGCGACGACTGCACGCTCATGGCGGAACGATAGCCGCTATCGGCGCGCTCGATCTCTCGCGCTACCAGACCGTAGGCGACGTGGCTGACGCCCGCGCAGCCGACGGTTTCGGGCAGGGTGCAGCCAAGCAGGCCCAATTCGCCCATTTCGGTCAGGATTTCACGGTGAAAGACTTCATCGCGGTTGGCCTGCACGATGCGGCTCATCAATTTATCTTGAGCGTAGGCAAAGGCGGTATCGCGAACCAGTCGTTCGTCTTCGCTGAGTTGCGCGTCGAGCAAAAACGGGTCTTGCCAATGAAAGTGCGGCCTGGAAACAGGGCCGGAAGCGGGGCCAGAAATGGGGCCAGAAACGGGGCCAGAAACGGGGCCAGAAACGGGGGAGGTCATGGGGAACACCTAAGCTGATCCATCTGAGGCTTCAGAGGTATCAGGTTGCGGACGTCCTGTCTAAAAGATATCGCGTTTGGTCGCGGCGATCCAAACGGTTCGTGCCGGAAAGGTTGGCCTATTGGGCGGCGCGGTGCAGGCGGCCTTCCTGACGGGTGTCGGTGATTTGCTGGGTGATCTTCAGCACCGGTTTGGCGGCCTTCGGGTCTTGGCGGCTGTTGATATCCAAGCGCACCTCACCGGGAATCCACCAACTGAACTGACAGTCCCGCACACCATCGACGATGCGGCGTGAACAGGTTGAAAGTGATGGTGCGCCGTACCGTTCGGCGATGGCGCCGATGAATTCGTCTTCCGTCACATTGCTAAGTTCGCGAACCTGACGGACCTTATAGGCGATGTGTTGTGGGCCGTTTTCGCCATACCAGACGATGTAACGATCCGCATTGTCGCTAAACGCCAGCGTGATGGAGCCATCGGCGGTGATGCCTTTTAGCGCTTTTTCGTGGTGATTGCGGACTTGATCGATGGTGGTGCCAAGTTTGACCGCGCCCAAGGTGAATGAGGTTTCGTTGCGCACATCGAAATAGGAATTGAAGAGCGTGCCGATCTTAAGTTCGGTTTCGGGAATCATCTTGACGGCGATGAATGCGCCGAGCACCAAAAACGCAAATGCACACATGGACAGCAGCGCGATAATATCGCCGCGCATGCTGCGTTCAGGTTGCTCAACACGCCTGATGCGGCGAGGGCGGGGGGGCATGCGGTGAGCTAAATAGTGGGCTGACGTAGACATCTCAGCACTCCAAATTCCTTGAGGTCATGAAACGATTCTATGCCTACAAGCGTTGGCGCGCTGTGCGGAGCGTCACAGGGGCGGGAGTATATGCCGGGGAGGGAGGTTCAGCCCCGCTGAATTTTCAATGAATTCAATAGAGTCTCCACGGCGCTTTTATATTTTTCAAAATAATGTTCCCGGGCGCCGGTATAGATCGCGATGTGCAGTTTTTCATTCACCAGCGCGCCGACGGCCATGCCCTGTTTGTTTAGTCCTTCCACCGTGGTGAAGGTAAAATCAAAGCGAAATCCTTTGTTGCCGCCAAAGGGTTGGGGCGCCAGATCGGTATAGGTGAAGTTTAGCTGGCCATTGCGGGTGTACGTTTCGCGCACCAGATCGGCGATTTCCAGGGCGCTCATGGCGGGGTCGAAGGTGGGCATCTTGCCTTCTTTTTGATATGGCATCCCGATCCGTATCCAAAATGATGTGGGCGCCAAGGGGTCGCCTTTGTCGACGTTGGTGAAAAACGTCAAGTCTTCCAGCAAGGGGCCGTCGACGGTCCAGATTTCGGCATTGCCGATGGCGGAGTGGCTCCAATCGATGCTGGGCGTGACCGTGAGGCTGTCGGCGACCAATACCGGCTTGCCCGTTTGCGCCAGGGTGTAAGGCTGGCAGGCGCTTATCGCCAGCACTGCCGCCAAGAGGGTCATGCGGAGTTTCGTCGCCATCAACTTTCCCCTTCGATCATGGCGCGGATCATTTCCCGATCCGGCGCATCGCCCGCTTTTTCCAGGTAGCTTTCGAGCGCACTTTTGGCCTCGTCTTTTTTGCCGATACGATGCAGCAACAGACCGTAAGAGCGATAGACCTCGGCGGGAGCGCCATCTTCGGACAGGGCTTTGCGGTAGGCGCTCAAAGCTTTTTCGCGATCGCTATCTTTGCCGCGCAGGCGGTACAGCTCGCCTTGGAAATAATGCACTTCGGCGGGTTGGTGGTTGTCCTCGAGCAGCATGTCCAACAGCTTTAGGGTGGCGGAATATTGGCGCTGGGCCAATTCGTCGCGCAAAAATTCCGCGCGCAGCGGTTTGATGGCGTTTTGGTGGGCGGTCTCTCCGGTGCGCAGTTCGTTGTTGTTTTCAACGGTCTTGGCCAATGCGTTTAAGGTGTCGTTGCGTTCCTCGCTTGGCGGGTGGGTGGCGAGAAAAGGGTCGTAGGTTATTTTGTCGGCGACGGCGCGCTGTTCACGCATGACGCGTTGCCAGATGGTTGCGGCTTCTTTGGGGTCGTAGCCCGCGCGCACCATCAGCGCCAGCCCGTAACCGTCGGCCTCACGTTCGTGCTCGCGACTGAACGCTCGAATGCTGCCCACCGTGGCCAGCGCGGCCAAGTCGCTGACCGGCGCGATGCCTGCAATGGCGTTGGCGAACTGCACGAACAAAAGCGCATTGGTTTTGTCGATCATGTCTTTGGCGCGTTGAGCCGAGTGGCGGCGCAGATAATGCGAGATTTCGTGGCCGACGACGGCGGCTAGTTGGGCCTCGTTGCGGGCGCGCAGCAAGAATCCCGTATGAATGATCATGGTGCCGTTGGGGGACATGGAGGCGTTGAAGTTGGGCACACGCACGATGTAAACGCGAAAATCCTTGCAATAGTCGCCCGCCACTCGGCAAACGATGTCGTTGACATAAGCATTGAGTTTCGCGTCCATCACCCGTTGGCCAGAGGTCGCGATGCCCATTTCCGCCTTGTCCACCATCATCCATATTCCGGCCTCGTCGCTGCTGAGCGGTGGGCGTTCGCCGGGTTTCAAGTCGACTAGGTGATAGCTGTTGATGGCATTCTTTGGCGTTTCGCTGACGGCGGGCGGATCGTTTTTTACATTTTGAAAAAAAGCTTTGGCGGAGGTCCCGCTTGTGCCGGTGGTTTGGCACGCGCCCACCAGCAGGGCTGTCGCAAGGATGAACATACGCGGGCCGTGAGAGCGGGGCGTCATCCGGGAAATCCTTTTAACAAGGCGTCGGTTGTTTCTTGAGCGCCTTCGAACGTGCGCATGTCGCCATTCCCCCGCGCCAAAAAGCCGTACCACACGACCTCGCCGCTATTGAGATCGACCAGCGAGGCAAAGCCTCTTTGCACGCCGGCTTGCATCTGTACGCCGAACATGGCGCCGATGACGATGGCGGTTACCCGTTCGCTGTTGGCGTAGGAATCGCGGATGTTGACGAACAAGGCGTAATCGGCGTTGTAACGCTGTTTGAGTTTGTTGACCGAGGGGCCCAAGGTCCACGGTTCCGCTTTGGCCTTGGTGGGCAAGGATAAGATTGCCCCCGGACGGTGATTTTGCACGGATTTGCCCACCGCTTCGTGCAATTTGATCAAGCTGATTTGTTCAGCGGGCTGATCAAAGCCGCCTTGGGCTTCGATGATGTGCGAGTTGGCCTCGGCCAGTTTGCGCCGCATGGACTGAAGAAAATGCTTCTCGGCGTTCGCTGTCCATTCGGCATTGGGCATTTCTATGCCGCCGGCATTGAGTTCGGACAGTTGGATATCGGTGGGCATCAGCAATACCCGCCGCTGATCGTCTTTCCATGTGAATTCAAGGTGATTGGGGGCGGCGCAACCTGCCGCAGCGAAGGCAACAAAACAAAGCGCGATCGTTCGTATGATCCAGTGCATGTTTCCTCTGCCGCGATATTGGCGTGATCATTTACCTCAATGGTTGAGATCACTTAAAGCGATTGGCGGCGCAACGTCAACAGGGGATAACCGGGGGCCGTCAGATTTTAAGCGGCACTGCTTTTGCCGGCATCAATCCGCGCACCGAATTGCCGAGAAACACCCGGTTGGGAGCTTTGAGGTCGGATAGGGTTAGAATGGCTTCGATGGCGCGGCCGCTATCGAGCAATTCTTGACGCAAGGTTCCGGCAAGCAATCCGCACGATGTCGGCGGAGTCCGCAAAACTCCGCCCATATCTTCGGCGAGTTCAACGAACACATTGGTAAAGGAACCTTCGGTCAGTTCGCCTTGAGCGTTGAGGAACAAAACCTCGTCGCTTTGCGCCCGCGCACGTTCGTCGTCGTAAAAGGCGCGCCGGGTGGTTTTGTGATGGGTGAACGGGCTGTCGGTATCGACGATTTTGTCGGATACGGCGAAGTACAAAACGCCATCGGCGCCTAAGGGCTTAAGCGGTTTTGTCTCGACCGTCGCCGCACCGTGAGCATCGAGCGTCAGGCGCAGGCGCAACGGATCCTTGTGCCCTAAGACGGCGGCGTTGAGGGCCTCCATCACCGCGTGTTTGTGATAGGGGAAACAGAAATAGGCCGCACTTTCGGCCAGCCTGTCCAGGTGCCGATCCAGTAGCGCAAAGCCTGCCTCGTTATCCCATTTCAGCGTTTCCAAAAGCGCGAACGCAGGCTGATCCGCATCGGTTAAAAAACGAGCCTTCAAGTGGCATTCATCCCATTCTTCGCCGGCATCGGAATCATAGACGATGCCGCTGCCGATACCCATTTCACCGTGGCCTGCATTGTCTAGATCCAGCGTGCGGATGGCGACGTTGAAGCGGATGCCGTCAGTCGCTGAGGCATAACCGATTGCCCCGGTGTATACGCCACGGGGCGCGTCTTCCAGGGTGCGGATGATTTCCATCGCTTTGACCTTGGGCGCGCCGGTGACGGAGCCGCACGGAAACAGCGCGCCGATCAGTTGGGAAAATGAAACATCGGCGCGCAGCCTGGCTTCGATGCCGGAGGTCATCTGGTGCAGGGTCGGATAAGTTTCGACGCTGAACAAATCGGTGACGGTGACGCTACCCACCTGGGCGACGCGGCCCAGATCGTTGCGCAACAGATCAACGATCATCAGGTTTTCGGCCTTGGATTTTTCATCATCGCGAAGCCAGTGCCGCCGCGCCGCATCGGCGGGTGTGCTGGCGGCGCGTGCGGCGGTGCCTTTCATGGGCCGGGTGCGGGCTATGCCGCCCTGCACCTCGACGAACAATTCCGGCGATAGCGAAAGAATGTGGCGTGTGCCGGTGGCGATGAGCGCGCCGAACGACGCACGTTGCCGGTCGCGCAATGCGGCATACAGCGACAGCGCGCTGCCGGAGTATGCAAAGCGTTGTTTGAAGGTGTAGTTGATCTGATAAATATCGCCGGCGCGGATGTGATCGCGCACGGTTTCGACGTTGGCCATATAGCGTTCGCGGATCATGGCCGTGGTGAGCGGGCCGACATGGTGATCTTCTTGTGCCCAATCGTTCAGCAAGGCGGCGCTTTCGTCTGCATCCAATAGCTGCGCCGTCGCAAAAACGCCCATCCAAATCAGCGGGCCGTCCAAATTGTCCGGCAACAGGCTGGCCAGTTTGGGCTCCAACAGATAACCCAGTTCATAGGCCAGATAACCCGCGACGTGATGGCCGCTCGCGAGCGCGTGGTCGATTTTTGCGAGTGTGTCCGGGACGTCTGCGGCATGGCGGCATTCAAGCACTTCAAGCGGCGACGCATAAAGGCGCATGCGGGTTTCGGCCAAGCCTTGCGGGTCTGAGCCGTTTTCCGAGTGGGCATCGTCGAACAAAACGAAGGGCGCGGTTATTTCCATGGTATCTTGGGTTTAGCCCCCGCACGCTTAAAAGAAAAGGGTGTTCGCGCCGTCAAG
>JANLGW010000145.1 GCA_024653965.1 Rhodospirillales bacterium | reverse complement strand
CACTACAGCAAATATGCGCTGCACCATATCACTGGCTGCTTTGGGATTGTCTATTGCAATATGCTCAGCCTGAGCATCAAGGTTGGCCAGCGCCTGCCCTGTCCAACGGACGTTCACGCGCCCCATTTCGTGCGCACCGCCTGAACTGTGGCGCCGTCGGCGAAGTCCCCCGCGTCGGCCTCGGCGAGACCTTTGTGAACCTCATCGGCGAACCAGGTTTCATGCTCGACATAGGCCGCGAGGGCCTGCTCTACGACCCAGCTTTTCGGGCGATCAAGCGCATCGGCCAACGCGCTCACGCGGTCGGCCAACTCCTCAGGTACACGGACGGAAACGGAAGCTGTTTTGGTCGCCATGGGATATTACCCTATCGAAGTAATGTATGAAATTGCATGACAGTATAATACATTTACACACAATATGCTAGGCACCGCTCGCCGATCCGTCTGAATGAGCGAAGATCGTATTACCCCAGCAGTCACCCCCACACAGGCTGCGCGTCGTCCACTTGCAGCTGCACGCTCTCGTAACCGTTCCACACGTTCAGTTTCAGCCGTCCGACAAAATCGAACGGCTGGCCGCCGTGATTGGCCAGCGCCTTGCCGAGCGCGCTGTCAAAAGCCCTAAAGGCGATGGCGGTGAGTTTGCCCTGCCCGCCCGCGCCCGACAAAATCAAGCGCAGGTGCGACTGGTCCGCACCCACCGGATCGACTTTGACGATGCGCGCGGCCTTGATGCAAAAACGCGGTTCCGGATTGCCGACACCGAACGGCGCCAACTGTTCCAGCGTTTTGATCAGGCGGTAGTTCGCCCCCTCCGCGCCTAAAATAGCGTCGATATACAGCCCCGGCGGCGGCGGATTTTCGCCCAGATCATGAACCATACGGGCGGCCAAAAATGTTTCCAGTTCGGCCAGTTTATCGCGTTCCACCGTGAAACCCGCGGCCATGGCGTGCCCGCCACCCTTTAGCAACAGGCCCGCCTGACGCGCGGCGATGACCGCCGCCCCCAAATCCGCACCCGAAACCGAACGCCCCGACGCGGTGCCGAACTCACCCATCCAACTGATCACACAGGCCGGGCGGTTGTAGCGTTCCTTCAAACGCGATGCGACGATGCCGATCACCCCCGGATGCCAGCCTTCGCCCACCGCGATGACGATCGGCCCCGGCGTTTCCCCCGCCAGCTTGGCATCCACCTGCAACGTAGCTTCATCCAACACGGCGGCTTCGATGTCTTGGCGTTCGGCATTCAGCATGTTCAAACGTTGCGCAAGGCTCAGGGCCTCGCCTTCGTTGCCGGTGGTGAGCAGACGTGTGCCTAAATCCGATTGCCCCACCCGCCCGCCCGCATTGATGCGCGGGCCTAATACAAAGCCTAAGTGATACGCCGCAGGCGGTTCTTTGATGCCTGCGGTATCGGCCAAGGCACGCAGGCCGATGTTTTGACGCTGGCCCATGACCTTCAGCCCCTGCGCCACCAACGCGCGATTGACGCCGGTCAACGCCACCACGTCGCACACGGTACCCAGCGCCACGATGTCCAACAAGTTCATCAGATCGGGAGTTTTGCGGTCCTGATACCAGCCCGCCTCGCGCAGCAGGCCGTTCACCGCCACACACACCAAAAACGCCACGCCCACGGCGGCCAATTGACCGTGTGGGCTGTCATCATCTAAGCGGTTGGGATTGACCACCGCAAAGGCCTTGGGCAGTTTAGGCTCGCCTTTGTGATGATCGACGACGATCACGTCCAGCCCCGCCTCATGGGCGGCGGCCAACGGCTCGAACGCCACCTGACCGCAATCGACGGTAATGACCAGCGCCGCACCTTCGGCATGCAGCTTCAACAGCGCGGGCGCATTGGGGCCGTAGCCTTCTTCCAGACGGTCGGGGATATAAACAACAATGCGCGCGCCGACACTTTCCAAAAACCGCTTGAACAACGCTGCAGAAGTCGCGCCATCCACGTCGTAATCGCCAAAGATGGCAATCAACTCACCCGCTTGCACCGCGCCCGCGATGCGCGCCGCGGCTTTATCCATGTCTTTAAGGTGCAACGGGTCCGGCAGGTGGGTTTTGAGTTTGGGATCCAAAAAAGATGGCGCGGTCTCGACATCAAGCCCCCGGTCGGCCAGTACCCGGCCCAGCACATCGGGAAGACCCAAGCGCTGGGTAATGGCCAACGCCTGACGGTCGTCGGCTTGTTTCAATAACCAGCGTTTTCCGCCGAGCGAAAGTTTGCCCTCGCCCAACAGGTCGGTGACGGTTGTTTTGTCGGCCAACTTTTCCATGTGCGTCCAGAATTTAAGAATATTCACCCCAGAGTACACGGCACGCCCGGCGGGGCAATCCCTAACAGGCAAGACCCGCCGAATTACTGCTATTGGCAGCTAAGCGGATACACTGGGCGTCCGGTTCGGATGTCCGCTTATGGCCCATGGCGGAAACCTGACCGTGTTCGGTTCACACTGTTAAACGCTTACCGATTGCCCTCCAGGGCCGGAGGCATGTAAGGTTGTATCGGTAATATATTGGTTAGTTGAATATTGAAGGGCCGACATGACCAAAGACACATCACCACGAGAATTTCCGGTACACACAGCGGAGGCCGCCCTGGGAATAATTAAGTTAGTTTCTTTGGCAAATGCTGGTGGTGTGGCCGCGACAATTACTGGTATTGGGGCATTGGCTAAAAACGGCTCTTTCGAAAGCATTCTTGCTTTGCCGCTTTTTATGTTTTCCTTAGGCGTGGCCTCAACGATTGGGTATGCCATGAGCCTGTATCTCAGAATTGCAGAGCATGAAGGTTTTGAGCCTGCCCCAACAAAATGGCTGGTAAGTGATTCCTTCACGCGTTGGTCAGGGCGCGCCGCTGTGATCTTGTTTATCGGGGGCTGTTTAAGTGGAACAGTAATTGTTGCCTGCGTCTGAGTTCTTTTTCGTTTCTCCATCCGTCGCCCGAGACGCCATAACGCGAGGTCAAACGGGCATGTTGAAATTCAGAGGCATACCAACCTTAACAACGGAAAGGTGACGTGGCACCTTGGCTCCATGAAACTTGTTGATGATTGAAACCATCATTCACCATTGTCCCCATTCTCGGACCTTTCCGCGCGCCAGTTGGGATGGCGGTAACGGCGTGTTTTAAGCCTTCAACGCCCCATCAGTTTCGCCGTCTTCGACGACCAGGGTCACCTTGCCTCCCAGGACGCGCATCGCGAGTTCCAGTGCGCCGACCTTGGTTCGATGTTTGGGGGCGAGCAGTCGGCGTACTTCACGCCCGTCAACCCGCATCGCCTGGGCGAGTTGAACCTGCTTCACACCCTGGGCCTTCATACGCTCGACCACGGCCGCCTTCAGCGCCGTGGTGATCTCCACCGGAACGAGCACCTGGCCGACACCGGGCGCAGACGATTCGGGGATAGCTTCGCCGTCGTTGATACGCGACTGGATCGCTTCGGACAGGCAGTCCTCGGCCTGAGCGAGGGCGTCGGCGAAGTCTTCACCGCCGGTGATCGCCTCGGGCACATCGGGGAAGGTAACGACGATATCGCCGTTTTCGTCAGGCGTAAAATCCGCCGCGTATTCATAGCGTTTTTCCATGATGTTTTCTCTCTCCACTTTGGGCATCGTTTTTTGTGCCGTTTTTTTGTGTACCGTTTTCAAATGCGCGTTTTGGCGCAGCCCCCTGTGCTAGAAAAAGCTGGGGGGGGGCTTAAAAGTCCCCCGGTTGTATGCCGAGCTGGGCAAGCATCGCGCGCAGGGTTCCGGATGGAAGTTCTTTTTTGCGGTCTTGCACCGTAGTCTTCTTGCCGCCCAGGTAAAGGGTGCCATGCGATCCCTTGCCCCGATGCTTTTCAAAACGGACGTCCAACCCGTTATGTTTGGCATAGCGTTTGACGCGTTTGAGAAATTCGTTTCCATTCATGAATATAAACTAGGACAATTTTGTCCTGCTATCAATAGAAAAAGGACAATTTTGTCCCTTTTTTTGCGTTTCCATTGGTGAGAATGCCCACCAACCCAATACGATTATGCGCTTGCATTTTTCCTTAAATTATGGTATTAATTCCTATATTTATGCCATATAAACGCACACAAAGCTGACCTTAGAAATAAGATCATGAAAATATGCCTAAAACGACGCCATCCTTGAAAACAAACGATAATTTGGCTTCGTTCCTGCACTTTTTTATGTTCACGCCCAATTGCACGAGTTGCGCGACAAGAAAGGATGGAAATGAAACGCTCGGATCGAAACCGGCCAGCCGCTGCCTCAGCCGCCGCCTCAGGCGCTTTCGATGCGGATCATGCGCGGCGGTTCGGTCACGGTATCGAGCTTGGCGATGGCGTCGAGCGCCGCCAGCATGCCGGATTCAGAGGTAATGTGCGTGGTGATCACCACCGGCACCGATTCACCCGGTTCGCGCACGCGCTGGATCATCGATTCCATCGATACCTTATGATCGCGCAACGCCGCCGCCACATCGGCGAACACCCCCGGCTGATCCACCAGCATCAAGCGCACGTAATACGCCCCCGTGTGCAAGTTCATGGGCCGCGCCTGGGAAGGTTTGAGCTTTTCCACAGGCACGCCAAACGTCGGCAGATGAATGCCGCGCGCGATATCGACGATATCGGCAACCACGGCGGAGGCCGTCGGGCCTTCGCCCGCGCCCCGGCCTTCCTGCATCAAGCTATCGACCGCATCGCCGTCGGTAACCACGGCGTTAAACACGCCTTCGACGTGGGCGATCGGCGCGCTCAGCGGCACCATGGTGGGATGCACGCTTTGCTCGATGCCGTCCAGGCTCATCGACGCCACGCCCAGCAACTTGATGCGATAGCCCAGTTCTTCGGCGAACTGAATATCGGTGGCGGAGATATGACGGATGCCTTCCACCTGCACGGCGTTGAAGTTCACTTCCACGCCGAACGCGACGGATGCCAAAATGGCCAGCTTGTGCGCGGTGTCCACGCCGTCGATGTCGAAGCTGGGATCGGCCTCGGCATAGCCCAGCCGCTGCGCGTCTTTCAGCACGTCGTCAAAACCGCGGCCTTCTTGGCGCATGGTGGTGAGGATGTAATTGCAGGTGCCGTTCAAAATGCCCTGCACGCGGGTTACGGCGTTGCCCGCCAGACCTTCGCGGATCGACTTGATGACCGGAATGCCGCCCGCCACGGCGGCTTCATAGTTAAGGCTGACCCCCTTGCTTTCGGCCAGCTTGGCCAGCGCCAAACCGTGGTGCGCCAACAACGCTTTGTTCGCGGTGACCACATGACGACCCGCAGCCAGCGCCGCCTCGACCGTATTTTTGGCGATGCCGCTGGAACCGCCGATCAATTCGACAATCACATCGGCATTGGCCTGTGTCGCCATTTCGGCGGCGTCGGAAAACCATTGATAGTTGGAAAGATCCACGCCGCGATGGCGGTTTTGATCGCGCGAGCAAACGGCGGTAATAACCACCGGACGCCCGCAACGCATACGGATCAAATCAGCGTGTTGTTGCAAAATCTTGACGGTGCCCACGCCCACGGTACCAAGGCCAGCGATGGCGACTTTCAGGGGAGCATGGGTCACTTATTTAGCCTCCGCGCGACGTTTTTCGGCGTCTTCGAGTACGTTTTGATAATTGTCCATGAAGGACTTGATGGAGCGCAACGCCTGACGGGTGCGGTGTTTGTTTTCCACCACCGCCAAACGCACGAAGCCGTCGCCGTGTTCGCCGAAACCGACACCGGGCGCGACCGCGACCTGCGCTTCGCGCAGCAACAGCTTGGAAAACTCCAGCGAGCCCAAGTGGGCGAATGCGGGCGGCAACGGCGCCCACGCGAACATGGTGGCGGGCGGGCTGGGCACATCCCAACCAGCGGCGGCGAGGCCTTCGATCAGTACATCGCGGCGGCCCTTATACATTGCGCGGATTTCGTCGACGCATTCTTGCGGACCGTTCAGCGCGGTGGCGGAAGCGACCTGAATGGGCGTGAACGCACCGTAATCCAAATACGATTTGATGCGCGTCAAGGCGCTGATCAGGCGCGGATTGCCCGCCGCGAAACCGATACGCCAGCCGGGCATGTTGTAGGTCTTGGACATGGAGGTGAACTCCACGCACACGTCTTTCGCGCCCTTGACCTGCAAGATCGATGGCGGCGGGGCGATGTCGAAATAGATTTCCGAATACGCGATATCCGACAAAACGTAGATTTCATGGTGGCGACAGAAATCGACCACCGCTTCATAAAAGCTGAGATCGCAGACTTCCGACGTCGGGTTGTTGGGATAGTTGATCACCAGCATCGACGGCTTGGGCACCGAATGGTTGACCGCGTTTTTCAACGCCTGGAAAAACTCCGGCCCGGTCGAAACCGGCACGTTGCGCACCGATGCGCCCGCGATGATGAAGCCGAACTGATGGATCGGATAACTGGGGTTCGGCACCAAAATCACGTCGCCCGGGCTGGTGATGGCGCTGGCCAAATTCGCCAAGCCCTCTTTGGAGCCCAGCGTGGTGATGATTTCGGTTTCCGGATCGAGCGTCACGTTCCAACGGCGCTCGTAATATGCCGCCAGAGCCTTGCGCAACCCCGGAATGCCGCGCGAGTTGGAATAACCGTGGGTTTTTGGATTGCGCGCGGTCTCGATCAGTTTGTCGACGATATGCTGCGGCGTCGGCTGGTCGGGGTTGCCCATACCGAAATCGATGATGTCTTCGCCAGCCGCGCGGGCGCGCGCCTTCATCTTGTTGACTTCGGCGAATACGTAGGGCGGCAAACGCCGGATGCGGTGGAATTCTTGTTCCATGGGGCCTGTTCTTGCCAGAGAGTTACAAATCAAACAAGTGCATTGTTACGCTTTAATATGCCAGCGCCGCCATCTCCAAGTTGCGAGACGGCGGCGCTGGAATGTTCCAGGGTCGTCGCGAAATTACAAGGCGAGATAAATCTCCACCCGGCGGTTGCCCGCCTCGCCCGACGGCATCACTTCCATATAGAGTGGCGTGGTATCGGATACGGCTTGCACCTCCAACACTTCACCCGCAAGCCCCAACCCCTTCAACTCGTTGCCGATGGTGGCGGCGCGTTCCATGGAAATCTGGAAATTTGCCATCTGATGCGCGATGTAATCCATATCCCGGGTGCGCGAGCTGGCATGGCCGACGACGACCACATGCCCGCCGCGTTCACGCTGCAACTGAATGACCGCGCCCAAGATGGAGCGATCCCGCTCATCCAGCATGGCCGAACTGCTGGCGAAATGAATGGTCGCAACGCGCGTCATGCCCGCCGCATCAAACGCTGCGCTTGCGCCCGGCTCGGAGAACATCGAGCCGCTGAAAGACTGATCCATCGAGGCCTGATCCACTGCGGACTGGCCCACCATTTGAGGCATCTGCTGGGGTTCGGTATCCATGCCGTCGGAATTGATGACCACGGTTGCGAACTCATCCCCGCCATAGGGCGAGAGCGCATTGGCCGGGGCATTGAACTGTGGCGGCGGCGGAGCGCCTTCCATGGAAAACACCGACGGACGCCCACCCTGCATCGTCGCCAATTCCTCAGAAGTCGGCAATCTGTGTTCTTGTGACATTGGCGACACGGATGGCGCAGGCGGTGGTGCCTCAGCCATCAAAGAGGGTGTCATCGGCGAGGGTTGCGGCGCGGATGTAACCGGCAAGGTGGGCTGGGAAGACGGCGGTTGAAGCGAAGAAGTCGATGCCACTGCGGATGCGGATTCTGGACGCAATGAATCCGTCGCCGCTCCCTGGCGCTCGATCGGCGGGCTGGCATAATTGCCGGCCACCTGATCGGCATTCAGGCCGCTCGGCGCGGCGGACACGGCTTCGGTCGATGCAACGGCGGGGGCCGGGGCGTCCGGGTCTGCGGAAAGCCCCTGGTTGCCACCCTCTGCCGGGGCAGGAGTGGTCGCCGCAGCCTGACTGTCGCCGGAAAAGAAGTCCGTGGTCTTTGCATACCACTTGGAGGGATTGACCGCATCCGGCACCGACGAGCAGCTGCCCAGCAAAATGCCGAGCAACGCCGTAGACGCCGCAACACGCAAAGACCCTGCACGGGTTGAAAGAACCTTCATGTTTGCATCCATACTCGGAAGTCCCCAAATACCTGAATCGGTGTACATTAATGCCACAATGACGAACTTTTGTTAAGAATTTAACTGAAGCTTTTGCCGAAATCGTTAAAGTAACCAAAAATATCCTATGCCCTCGGTGTGTTACAAGGAATGGATGGCATGTCCTCGCCTCGCCATACTGGCCCAAAATCAGCGGATTTAGGCGCGCCCGGCTTAGGCTCCCGCCCTGGCTCATTTGAAGATTTGCCGCAAATTTTGGCCGATGTCGCGGCAAAATCTCAAGACATGATCCGCGAATTTTCCCAGCGTCACGCCATCGATCCCGGCTGGCAGAAAACCGCCCAAGGGGAACTGGACCTTTCCAGCGTGATCGGCGTGCCGGAACTGTTCGCCGAACTCACTCGGCGATTTCTGAGCGATCCCCAGCGTTTGGCCCATGCTCAAGCGGCATTTTGGCAAAACGGCCTGAAGGTTTTGACCTATTTCAACCAGCGTTTGGCGGGAGAACGCCCCAAACCCATTGCCGAGCCCAAAGCAGGCGATCGGCGTTTTAACGATCCGGATTGGACCGAAGACCCCTATTTCGACACCTTAAAACAACAATACCTGCTGTTTTACCAGTGGCTGGAAGACATGGTGCTCGACACCGAAGGCCTGAGCGCGCAAGAGCGCAAAAAAGCCCTGTTTTTCACCCGCTGCGCCGTCGACGCCATGGCGCCGACCAATTTTTTGTTCACCAACCCCGAAGCGTTGCACGAAACCATCGAAACCCGAGGGGATAACTTGGTGCGCGGCATTCGCTTGGCGCTGGAAGACATGGAACACGGTCATGGCCGCTTGACGCCACGCACAAACCCAGCCGGTGCGTTTGAGGTGGGGCGCAACATCGCCACCACGCCGGGCAAGGTGATTTTTCAAAACGACCTGATGGAATTGATCCAGTACGCGCCCCGCACGGAAAAAGCCCGCAAGACGCCGTTGCTGATCGTTCCGCCATGGATCAACAAGTACTACATCCTCGATCTGACCGAGGACAAATCGTTCATCAAGTGGGCGGTGGACCAGGGTCATACGGTGTTCGTCATTTCATGGGTCAACCCCGATCAACGCCACGCCGCCGTATCTTTTTCGGATTACATGAACCAAGGGCCGCTGGCGGCGCTGGACATTATCGAGCAGGCAACCGGCGAAACGCAGGTCAACGCCGCCGGATACTGCATCGGCGGCACCCTGCTGGCGTGTACGCTTGGCTATTTGGCGCAACGCAAAAAAGCAAAAACAAAAGACCGCATCAAATCCGCAACCTTTCTCACCACGCTCTTGGATTTTGGTGACGTGGGCGAACTATCGGTATTCATCGATGAAGGCTTGATCTCGCGCCTAGAACACCACATGCAAGACCACGGCATCTTGCACGGACGTGAAATGACCGCGACGTTTTCCCTGCTGCGCGCCAACGATTTGGTGTGGCAATTCGCCATCAACAGCTATCTTTTAGGCCGCGAACCCAAACCGTTCGATATTCTGTACTGGAACGCCGACAACACCAACATGCCTGCCGCCATGCATGCGGATTACCTGCGCAGCATGTATCTGGAAAACCGCCTGAAGGAACCGGGCGGCGTCACGATGAAGGGGCCGGATGGAAAGGCGGTGGGCATCGACCTGGCCGCCATCAAAACGCCTTGTTATTTTCTCGCCACGCGCGAAGACCATATCGCGCCATGGGCCTCGGTGTTGGCATCGACGAAACTGGTCTCGGGTCCGGTAAAATTCACCCTGGCGGGTTCCGGTCACGTTGCGGGGGTCATCAACCCACCCCACCGGAAAAAATACGGTTACTGGACCAACCCGGAAAAAACCGCCGATGCGCAAGTCTGGCGCGAAAGTGCCGCGCAGCATCCCGGCTCATGGTGGTCCGATTGGGGCGCTTGGGTCGCGCGCCACGCGGGAACGAAATCCGTTCCGCCACGCCAACCCGGCGGAAAAAGAATCAAACCGCTGGGCGATGCTCCGGGCGAATATGTGAAAAAAAGCGCGGAATAATAAACGCTGCCCCGCGCCATCCGTTCTTAAGCTGGCAGCAAGATCGTGCGGTTCGCGGGGAAGAACAATCTGACCGTAGTGCCCCTGCCGATTTCACTTTGAATGCTCAACGTGCCGCCGTGCATTTCCATCAGTTGCTCCGCCAAGGGCAGCCCCAGACCGGTGCCTTCGAAGCGCTTGGATAAGTGATGGCCGTCAACCTGACCGAAAGGGCTGAGGGCGACGACAATATCACGATCCGTCATGCCGATGCCGGTATCGCTAACGTCGATGGCCAGCGCCCCCTCATTGATCGAGCATTCGACCTTTATCTGACCATCTTTGGTGAATTTCACCGCGTTGCCGATCACGTTCACCAGCACCTGCTTGATCCGCAAGCGGTCGCCGAGCAGGCGCGAAGTGCAATCGACATTCGATACGACGGTGATCTCATTGCCGTTTTTATGCGTCAACTCCTTCAACATCAACACCACTTCGGACACGGTGACAAAGGGATCGAACTCCGTTTCGTCCAACTTCATCATGCCCGCCTCGATCTTGGACAGGTCCAACAGGTCATTGACGATGTTGAGCAGATGATGGCCGCTGTGGGTGATGAAGCCCGCGTATTCGTTATAAACATCGGGAAGTTTACCCATCACCTCGGACGTCATCATCTCGGAAAAACCGATGATGGAATTCAAGGGTGTGCGCAGTTCATGGCTCATATTGGCAAGAAAATTGGATTTGGCGCGGCTGGCGGCGCGCGCATCCATCATGGCGCGCTCCAACGCGGCCTCTGCGTATTTGCGCTCGGTCAGGTCCATACCCACCGCCTGAAAGTGGCTAAGATTGCCATCCCCATCAAAGAAAGCATGATTGGTCCACCTTAACCAACGGTCGTCCCCTTCGACGTTGCGCGACATCTGCTCGTAAATGAAAATAGGCTGGTCCTTTGAGCACGTCCTTAACAGACGCTCGATATCCTGGCGCTGATTGGGGCCGACAAAATCGATCCACTTGCGCCCCACCCAATCCTCCGGTTTTCCACCATAAAAAGACGCAAGGGCCGTGTTGACAAACACCTCGGTGGTGTCGGGCTGGTAGCGATGAATGAGCTGCTCCTCGCTTTCCACCAATTCGCGGTAGTTGGCTTCGCTACGCTCCAAAGCCTCGCTACGCGCGCCCAAAGCCTCGGCCATCTTGTCGATGGCATGAGCCAAGCGGCCTAATTCTCCTGAATCATAGTCAATGCCGGAACGCGCTTGAAAATCGCCGTCTTCCAGTCGTCCGGAAACGCCAATCAATTTGTCGACCGGGTCCAACAATAACACCCGCACACCGCCCCAACCGAAAATCAACGACCCCGCAATGATCAGCCCCAAAATTGCCAGCCGCTGATACAGATCATTGAAGATTTGATGAAGCACTGCGCTTTCCGGCGCAAAAGCCGCCACAAACGCGCCTTCGGGAATGCGGGGAATGGACGTAATGGAGACGAGCATTTTGTTCCCCTGCTCGTCGACGAAGTGCCCCTCCATCAATCCTCCCGGATTACCATACGCCACCCGGTTTAACGCGGTGGCGTAAATGGATGAACCGATGGGGTGAAGTTCCTCTGGATAAGATGCCAATATGGTGCCATGCCCGTCAAACATCACCATATGTTCCCCATCCAATTTGATGAGGCCGGACAGATATTCGCCGAGCCACGCAAGGCTAAGGCCATTGTTGATGGTTCCCATCACCTCGCCGTTTGCGTCCGGCAAGGGTTCGGAAAACACCAACGTCGGCTTGCCGGTCAGCACGCCGAATTTAAAGGGACTGATCGCAAATTTTTTGGTGGTGAAAGCGTCGTATATGTTCGGCGATTTTGAAACATCTACCGGCTTAGGCAGCGGGCCGGAACTGCACACGATGAAACGCTCAGCATTGACCACCGAAAAATTGGTGTATTTGGTGTAGCGTGCGCCGACATCGCGCAGCAAGCGTGTGCAAGCGGCAACATCGCCACTTCTGACAGTGTCGGTCTGGGCCAATCCCTGCAGCAACTCGTGCGAGGAATCGATCAAATCGGAGATTTTGCTCTCTACCGAGCGGGTGGACGAGTTAAGGTCGTTAAAGACTTCGTGAGTCCGGCGATTGATTTCCCTGGATGCATGATAAATATCGAACCCCGCCAACGGCACGGCCACCGCCAGGATCACAATAAAAAAACGAATGCCGATGCTTTTGTTTGCCGGCGTCGTTAACGCCATGATGCCCCACCCTCAAGAAACTGGGCCTGCTAGTGCCCGCTGCATCCTGACCCACGTTTAGTATCCGTCGCACGACAGGTCCCGTCAACCACAACCCCTGCCCGCTAAGCATCCGGTCAAAAAAATCGGCCAAAAAATTTGGCAAGTTTACCAATGCGGCGGTTTGACGTTGGCATCCGTGCCTTCGCCAACCTCGTCTTCCAAGGTAACGATACGGTCTTTGGTGCGCTCGATCTCACGCTCCAGCGCCTCGATGCGTTTCCACTGTTGCGACACCATTTCAGACAAATCGGTCAAATCACTATCGCGATGCGCCAATTGTTCTTCCAGCGTTTGCACGCGAACCGATAGTGTTTCGAGGTCATCGCTCATTTAAGCTGGTCCTGTTCTTTGTATTGGCGCGACAGCTTCACATAGTTAGGCTGGGTATAATCCATAATGGCCTGATCCTTTTCGGACACGCGGCGCAGCAGACGCGCGGGTTGGCCCGCCCATAGCTCGCCCGCTAAAACACGTTTGCCGGGTGGCACCAATGCGCCAGCAGCGACGAACGCGCCACGCTCCACCACTGCGCCATCCATGATGCAGGCCTTCATGCCGACAAAACAACCTTCTTCCAAGGTACAGGCATGAATTAACGCCATATGGCCGATGGACACCCGGTCTTCGATGATGCACGCGAAAGGTCTGGCGACGTGCACGACGGTGCCGTCTTGAATGTTGACGCCTACGCCGATCCTAATGGCGTTGACGTCGCCGCGCACGACGCAGCCAAACCATATTGAACTTTCCGCGCCAATTTCCACATCGCCCGTCACCACCGCCGTTTCCGCGACATATGCCGTAGCATCGATGGTTGGCAAAATGCCGTTGTAGGGCAAAATGAGCGCCATCCGCTAAATCCCCTGCAGCCAGTCGAACAGCGCCGCAGAAACTTCTTCGGGGCGCTCGATAGGGCTTAAATGTCCACAGTGTTCAATGACCACCAAATCGGCGTTATCGCCGATGGCGGCGGCCATTTCCTGATGCAGTTCGACCGGAGCCAGCATATCTTCCGCGCCGCACATCACCAGCGTCGGGCAATCCACCCGCGCCAAATCCGCGCGCCCATCCACACGATGCATGATGGCGTTTTGCTGACGTAAAAAAGCATTTTTACCGACACGGGCGGCCATGCCCAACACGGTGGCGACGATTTCTTCGTTCTTGGCGGAATCCGGATGCACCAGTGCGGGCAACAGCTTGCGCCCGACGCCGATGAACTGGCCGTGCTCGGCTTCGTCCATTAAGGCGCGACGGCGCGCGGTTTGCGCGGGCTGATCGGCGTGCGCATTGGTGTCGATCAATGCCAGACTAAGCACACGATGCGGCGCTTGACGCATAATTTCCTGGGCGACGTACCCCCCCATGGACAGCCCCGCCAGCGCAAATTTTTCCGGCGCACGCGTCAGCACATGGCGCGCCATATCGGGAATGTTGTCTTCGCGTGTCAGGTCCGACACGATGACATGGGCGAACTCGCTTAAAAATGCCGACTGATGCGCCCACAACGCATCATCGCACAACAAACCCGGCAATAAGATCAACGTCCGTTTTTCAACGTTCATGGTTTCACTCGCTTATTTGATCAACTGACTGATCTGTTTGAACTCAGGCGTGCCGGAATGCTTCAGCCATTCGAACAACACCATTTCTACGGTGACCACCCAACCGCCCGCATCGCGAATACGTTCCAAACCTGCGTCATGACTTTCGCGCAAGCGCGAGGCGCAGGCATCCGCCACCACGAACACCTCGGCTCCACCGCTCAGAAAGTGCAGTGCCGTCTGCATCACACAAACGTGCGTTTCGATTCCTGCGATCACCACCTGGGGACGCTCCAACGCATCGAAGCGCTGAATGAAGGCATCGTTCGCCAAGCACGAAAAGCTATCCTTTTCGATGGGGCAACCCGTCGGCATCAAGGCCTGCAGATCGTCTACCGTAGCGCCGATGCCTTTGGGGTACTGCTCAGAGAGCAGCGCGGGCACACTCAAAATTGCCGCCCCTTTAAGTAACTTCGCCGCACCCGTTGGTGCGCGCGCGGGGTCGAACATCACGGGGTTCAGCTTCGCCTGAATATCGACAACCACCAGGCAGGAGTGTTCAGAGTCCATAAACACGGGCAAATGATCCTTGATCTATTGGTCAGACAATACGTTAACGCCGCAATGAGCGCCGCGCAACGCAGCAACACGCGGTCCGGCAAAAAGGCTAGAGTGCGATCGGATTAGGTTGAAGCATCCCTGCTTCAGCTTAATCCGTGAATCGCCCTCTAAATATATTGCCCTCTAAATATATTGATTGGGGCGGATTCACGCCTTAGGTGGGATCATATAAGCGATTCCACCTAAAGCGATCCGACCCTAAGAACCCCGGTTTTCATTGACATTAAGGCCTGAACGTGTTGTTTATCGCGCCTTCCGAGCAACGGTGTTCGGAAAACGAATCGCGCCTTGTGCAACATTGGGGCGCTGAAACGGGCATACCGCCCTTTGCGCGCCGCGCCAGACTAAAAAATCCGCGCGCGCCCAACCGCCATTAACCAAGAGCGCACCAACCCACATGAGTTTTGCAAATACTGGACTAAGCGAAGACGTTCTGCGTGCCGTTAAAGACACCGGTTACGAACACCCCACCCCCATTCAGGCACAGGCCATTCCGCTGGTTCTCATGGGCCGCGACATTTTAGCCTGCGCCCAGACCGGCACCGGCAAAACCGCGTCATTCACCCTGCCGATGATCGACATCTTGGCCCACGGTCGCGCCAAGATGCGCATGCCGCGCTCGCTGATTTTGGAACCGACCCGCGAACTGGCCGCCCAGGTGGCGGAAAACTTCGACACCTACGGCAAGTACCACAAGCTGACCAAGGCGCTGCTCATCGGCGGCACCGACATGAAAAAACAAGCCAAGGTTTTGGACGCCGGCACCGACGTGCTGATCGCCACGCCGGGCCGTCTGCTCGATATGTTCGAGCGCGGCCACCTGTTGATGCGCGACGTGAAAATCTTGGTCATCGACGAAGCCGACCGCATGCTCGACATGGGCTTCATCCCCGACATCGAAAAGATCGTTTCGATGCTGCCGCCGATTCGTCAAACGCTGTTCTTTTCCGCCACCATGGCGCCGGAAATTAAAAAGCTGGCCGACAAGTTCCTCATGAACCCGAAAGTCATCTCGGTCTCCGCCCCGGCATCGACCGCCGACACCGTGACCCAAGGCTTGCTCACGCTGCAGCCGGGCGGCCAGTATCATGGCATGGAAGGCAAAAAGCAGCTCAAGCGCGACGCACTGCGTAAATTGATCGGCCATGAAGACGTCTCCGACGCCATCGTGTTTTGCAACCGCAAGGCCGATATCTCCAGCGTCTATAAATCGCTCACCAGTCATGGCATCACCGCCGGGCAACTGCATGGCGACATGAGCCAGCCTGCGCGCACCGAAATGCTGGCAGGCTTCAAGGACAAAAAATTCAACATCTTGGTGTGTTCGGACGTCGCTGCGCGCGGTCTCGACGTGAAAAACCTAAGCCACGTGTTCAATTTCGATGTGCCCTCGCACGCCGAAGATTACGTGCATCGCATCGGTCGCACCGGACGCGCGGGCAAAGAAGGCCACGCCTATACCATCGCCCTCCCCGAAGACGGCAAGTACGTGGCGGCCATCGAAAAACTGATCGGCAAGCCTATTCCTAAGTTGAGCCTTGAGGGTTTTGAAGCCGGACAACTGAGCGAAGGCGGTCGCGGCAGCGAACGCCCCGAACGCGGCGGTCGCGGTGGCCGGGATCGTAAACCGCGTGACGGCCAGCCCCTTGAAGATCACAAGCCTGCCGAACGGCAAGCCACACCGGAACAGGCTAAACCAGAACAGGCTAACCCGGAACAGGCCGCGCCTACCGAACACAAAGTCGCTGGACATAAGCCCGCGCCCGCCCAACATGCGCCGCGCAAAGACGAAGCTCGGCGCGATCATCATCGCAGCGAACGCGGTGAGCGTGGTGGACATAACGAACGCGGCGGACGCGGCGATCATCATGCCCGCGGTTCCAGCCGCGACGACGACCGTTCGCGCGACATCCACAATCAGGTGTGCGACGGCCACATGCCGGCATTTTTGATGAACCCGCCGGGCCAAAAACCCACCCCCAAACCCGCCGCCAAATCGACGGCCCCGGCGACCAAAACCGACGAGACCCAAGCCCCGGCCAAAAAGCGCCCACGCCGCAGGTCCCCGGCCAAAAAGCCCGATGCGCCAAAGGCGCAGGACTAGCAAAAAAGGACGGCCCAGCGGTCGTCCTTTTTTATTGTGCCATTTCAATCAACGCGCCGTCTTATGCCACGCCGCCCGACATCCATGTGCCGACGGCGTTGCGCCCCGACTGCTTGACGTCATAAAGGGCCATGTCGGCGCGTTCGATACTTTTGACGACATGCTCGGCCGTGTCCATTTCCGCCACGCCAAACGACGCGGTGACAAAAATGTCGGTGCCGTTTTTCGCAAACGGCAAGGGCTGATCGCTGATCTTGATGCGCAAGCGGTTCAACACCGCGACCGCCGTTTTTACATCGGTATGGGGCAGGCACAACAAGAACTCCTCCCCACCGTAACGATAGACCATGTCATAGGGACGTAGCTGTTCGCCGAACATTGCCGAAACCCGACGCAACACTTGATCGCCAACCATGTGGCCGTGGGTATCGTTGAGCGCCTTGAAGTAATCCAAGTCGACCATCGCCACCGAACACGGCATAGCCGAACGGCGCGCCCGTTCGCGTTCCACGTCCAGTTCGACCATCATGTCGTGACGGTTGCGCACGCCGGTCAGAGGGTCCATCCGGGTGAGCCCCCGCCATGCATCGCTCTGCAACTGCTGCACATAGGTATTCAAGTCCATCAGGGTATTCATGAAATGGGTATACTCATCGACGGAATGCGGAGAACCATCATTGGTACCGCGAAGAAACGCCTGCACCTGGATGACGATTTCTTCCAATTTATCGCCCAGGGTCAAAAAAACCGGGTTGTTGCTAAACGCCTTAGCGGCATCGCTTTTGAACCACGCGCCAAGCGGAATGTCCTCCACCCCATGCACGTTGAACGCCCTCAAGTCGTGATTGCAGATGACCCGTTCGTGCCATGCTTTGAACCACTGCGTTTGCTGCGAGGTCGCGCGTTCAATCTCGCTGATGCCATCGAGCACGCTTTGCGGCATCAACACCAGCGGGCGGAAGACCTTTTCCGGCTCAGCCGCCGACTTATCTTCTTTGTTACTTCCCATTGATCGAGCCTTTGTTATTTTTAAGCGCCCGAGACCATGGATACAGGGCAATCGCGCAGGGCACAATCGTTCAATCGGACGAACCTCATTGCGCCCCTAATACCTCCCTTGGCCGAGTCCCCTAACAAGCCCTTAAAGCCGCACCGTATTTTTTTTGTCCACAGCCAAAAAAACCATTGCATGGGGGGGGCAACAGGCATAAATACGCTTTCTATAGACGCACACGCACGTGCCGCTGGCCCTCTGTGGTTTATGCAACGACGGAAGCGTCCTTTTTGGCAACCCCGGTGTGAAGCCCGGGTCTAAAAGGGGTGTACCATGTTTGCAACCGATTTGGGCAGCAATGCCCGATTCCGACGTCATCTATCCAAACAAATCCAGGCCAAACAGACTCAGATTTCACTGGTTCCAGAGCCTTGTGAAGGCTTGCGATTGCCCGCCGAACAAGGTGGCCTTCCACCGCGAATTGCGGACTTCATCGCCACACACGAACTGCCCTCGCCCTGTCTGGTGATTGACGTGGATGTGGTCGAACACAACTACGTTACCATGACCCGCGCCCTGCCGCTGTCGACCGTGTACTACGCCGTCAAAGCCAACCCATGCGAAGAAGTCATCGCCCGTTTGGCGCAGCTCGGGGCCAATTTCGACGTCGCCAGCCCCGGCGAAATCGCCTTGTGCCTCAAGCTCGGTGTCTCGCCTGCGCGCCTGTCGTATGGTAACACCATCAAAAAACAAGCCGACATCGCCTTCGCTTATACTCAAGGCGTGCGCATGTTCGCCTTCGACAGCGAAAACGAACTGGTCAAAATCGCCAACAGCGCGCCGGGATCCAAGGTCTACTGCCGCATCTTGGTCGAAAGCGAAGGCGCCGAATGGCCGCTGTCGCGCAAGTTCGGCTGCGCCCCGGAAATGGCGCTGGAACTGCTGGTCAAGGCGCAGACGCTGGGTCTCGATCCCTATGGCGTGTCGTTCCACGTCGGTTCGCAGCAAACCAACTTGAGCCAGTGGGACTCGGCCATCGGTCGTGTCGCGGCGCTGTTTGCAAGCACTTCTGAACTGGGCGTCGAACTGCGTATGCTCAACATGGGCGGCGGTTTTCCGTCCCGCTACCGCGCGAACGTTCGCTCGGTGGAAGAATACGCAACCGCCGTCAAACAAGCCATGGTTCGCCATTTTGGCGCCAAACTGCCGGAAATGATCATGGAGCCGGGCCGCTCGTTGGTGGGCGACGCGGGCGTGATCCAGGCCGAAGTTGTCTTGATCTCGAAAAAGAGCGCCGACGAAGACAAACGTTGGGTCTATCTCGACATCGGCAAGTTCTCCGGCCTCGCCGAAACCATGGACGAAGCCATCAAGTATCGCATCCTCACGCCCCACGACGGCGGCCCAACCGGCCCCGTGGTGCTGGCCGGGCCGACCTGCGATTCGGCTGACATCTTGTATGAAAAGACGCACTACGAATTGCCGCTGGATCTAAAGATCGGCGACAAGGTGCTGATTTTGGCCACCGGCGCATACACCACCACCTACTCGGCGGTGAGCTTCAACGGCTTCGAGCCGCTTGAAGCGGTATGCATCTGAGGCGAGGGGCGGAACCATGGCTGCTTCGAAAGCCAAAACCGTGCGGCGTATCGCCGCGCCGGTAGTCATGCCGGAATTGCCCCAGCACGCCGATGCCATCGAAACCCTGGTTGATTTGGGCTTCGGGCCGGAGCGCTTTCGCAAGACCGCTTATCGCCTGCGGGACGGCATCGATCCCATCGCTGAACTGGGCCTAGTGGCGCTGCTCGGCAAGCAATTGGTGGGCACGATCCGCTTTTGGGAAGTAACCCTGCAAAGCGGCCCCAAGACCTTGTTGCTCGGGCCATTAGCCATCCATCCCGACCGCCAGGGCCAAGGCATTGGCCGCGCCCTGATGGAAGAAGGCCTTGCCAAAGCCCGCGACACAGGCTGGCAAGCGGTCATTTTGGTAGGCGACGCGCCCTACTACACGCGTTTCGGTTTTCGCCGCGATCTGGCGCAAAACCTGACCCTGCCCGGCCCGGTCGACCCACAACGGTTCTTAGGCTTGGAGCTCAGCTTAGGTGCGCTGCACGGCGTCCAAGGCCTCGTGGGCCGCGCCAAAACCTGATCTCAAAATTGTTAAGGAAAACACAACGATTTTCAGGTATACTCTGTGAGTAAAGTGTTCATCTTTTTTGATGAACCAAATGGGAGCTTAGAAAACAGCCCCCTCAAAATACTGGTGAAATTGGGTCCAGAAAGGAGCCATAGCCATGAAAATCACTCGTTGTCCCGACTGCTCAACCGGCTGGTTGTATGCGGAGGATTTGCCCAAAAGGCATCATCACAACCTTTCCCATGATCACGGTCTTGTGAAGTGTCCGACCTGCAACGGCCATGGCCGCATGCTTGAGCCCGACGATGCGCCCATCGTCATGAGAGCCACCGTCACGGCAAGCAGCGTCGAACCTGCCAGCGTCCATCTTCCGGTCTGCGAACGGCAGCTTCCCATCAACAGCGCGTATCAAATCGCAGCACTTCGCGTCAAAAATGACGTGAAATGGGAACCGATCCCGCTCTACGCGACCAAGGATAAAAAAGACGCCTGAAGCCGCCTTAAATCGTCATCCCCGGGCTTGCCCCGGGGATTCACGATTCTGGTTGAGCCTCAGCGAACAGCCAAAGCCAAAAAACGCCGTCCGCGCAGGCGCTGGGTTAGAGAGCGCTGCGGTGAAGGTGGACGCGCGGGCGGGCGGCTGGTAAACTTCCGCCATGAGCACCAAGATCGAAACCACCATTGGCGAACTGCCCCGCACCTTGTCCAATTTCCCCAGCGACAGGCGGGTTTCGGTCGTGATCGAAGATTCCGACGAGAAAAAGGCGCAAGCGCTCAACGCCATGCTCACCGACAGCCGCGCGAGCGCGGCAGTGGATGGGGAGAAAGCCCTGGGCGAGGTTCGCGCCAGCTTCCTTGCGCAAGCGAACGCGCGACAGGCGGGTTGAGTTTTCCCCATGCCGCGGTTTTAGCTATCGACAACGGCCCTCGCTCAAATCAAGGACATCGGCGCGTACATTGCCGAAGACAACCCGGTGCGGGCGGTTTCCTTCATTGACGAATTGCTGGCGGCCTGCCGCCTTCGCGCCGGGCTACCGCGATCGGGCCAACTCCGCCCGGAACTGAACGGCAGCCCGCGCAGCTTCCCCTTCGATCCTTATGTCGTTCTCTACGATGTGCTGGAAGGGGATGACGGCATCCGCGTCCTAGCCGTCATTCACGCGCGCCAGGATGTATCGCGGGAATTTCAGCGCCCGTAACATTCGGATTACGATGGATTACGGCAATAGCTTACTTAATCCAGGCGTGACATTTTTTGGCGCAAGCGCTGCGCTAAACGTGGACATTTATCGCTTTGCATGAGGGGGACGTTGCGCCCCCTTCCCCCCACCCTCGCCGCCATTGATCCATATCCGCTGGCGGGCTAGTGTACCTCTAATGGTTGTGGTTGAGTGGCATGAGATGTGGAAGGTCACGACATTGAGCAAGTTTGTTTTGACGGTGATCTTATTAGGAATACTCAGCATTATGACCGAACCTGTACATGCCGGTGACAT